>JAEZSC010000207.1 GCA_023422005.1 Bacillota bacterium
TCACATCAGTAACATTAAACCCTTTGTTTATCTTGTTTTGGTATACTCTGTTTTGCATTAACTTAAGATCAATCAACTGATTGTCCTCCTGTGCATTTTATCAAAACCATGTGTATTAGGCATTATACGATGCAATGTTTACACTAAGCAACGATAAAAAGCACCTAGTCAACAACAGAACTAAAGCATATCTCTTCAAAGTTGAAAAGATATGCTTTCCGCGGCAATAGTCGTTATATATGTTTGCAATTGCCTATTTTCTTTTTAAGTGCATTATACTACGTACCACTGAGCCTGCGCCTGGAACATCTGCGCGTACTTGCCGCCGGAATGCATCAATTCCTCATGGGTGCCCACGGCTTCCACCTGGCCGCGATCCATCACGACAATGCGGTCGGCGATCTTGGCCGATCCCAGGCGGTGGGTCACGATGACCGCCGTCTTGCCGCGGGAAAGTTCGGAGAACTGCCGGTAAATGCGGGCCTCCTCCAGCGGGTCGATGGCAGCGGTGGGCTCATCCAGCACGATCATGCCGTGGGCGCGGAAGTACCCCCGGGCGATGGCCACCCGCTGCCACTGCCCGCCGGACAGGTCCACGCCGTCAAACTCCTTGGCCAGCATCGTGCCGTATCCTTCGGGGAACGCTTCTCCGGAAACATCCAGGTTGGCCTTGTCCACAGCCTGTGTCAGCAGATCCTGCATGTCCTGAGCCTCCTCGGCGCTGATGGACACGTTCTCGCCCAGCGTCATCTTGTAGCGTTGATACTTCTGGAACACAGCGGAGATGCCGTCGTACAGCGCTTCCGGCGCAATGTCGGCGGTGCTCACGCCGCCAATGCGCACGGCGCCTTCCGTGGGCAGGTAGAGCCCGGTCATCAGCTTGACCAGCGTGGTTTTGCCGGCGCCGTTCTCGCCCACGATGGCGATGGTCTCGCCGGGCTGCACCTCCAGCGTCACGGCGCTGAGGGAATCGGCCTCGGCGCCGGGATAACGGAAACTGGCGCCGCGCAGCTGGATGCCTTGGCCGGCTTGCGGCGCGGCCTTGCCTCCGGCGCGCTCCGGCAGCGCCATGAAGCGCACGAAGTTGCGCACAGTGCCCAGGTTCTTGGTCATGCTGCCGATGTGGCGGCAGACGATCTCCTCCATGATGCCAAACATCATGCCAATGGAAGCAAACACCGCCGCGAAGGCGCCGATGGAGATTTCCCCGGCCATCAGCGCCGAGAACAGCAGCCACAGCACGCCCAGATATCCTGCCAGCGTCAGCAGCTTCATGGCCAGTTCCCACAAGCCCGCGCGCCGCTCGGCGTGCCACACCTTGCTGGCCAGAAGGTCCACCGCGTCGGTATACAGCCGCCGAAAGAAGGTGAACGCACCCAGTATGCGGGTCTCCTTGAAATACTCGCGGTCGCAGATGCACTTCTCAAAATACTCATACTCCCGGCGAATGGGCGCGGCCTGGTCGGCCAGCTTTGTAAACACCGCGCCGCGGATCAGCTGTGTGCAGGCCACCGGCACAAACACCAGAACCAAAGACACCGCCAGCAGCGGTTTGAGCGTATACAGATAAACCGCCATAAAAAGGAAGTAAGGCAGGTAGAACGTGAAGATCGTGATGGCCGTAAACAGCAGCATCAGGGCGTTGCCGGCGCCTTCCCGCGCCTTGGAGATGTCGTCCAGAAGCGAGGGGTTTTCAAAGGCCACGGCGTCCAACCTGGCGGACTTCTCGTGGATGCGCGCGCTCAGGTATCCGTTCATCTTCCGAAAGAACACATCGGACATGAAGTTGTGCACGCCGTTGAGCACCTGGCACAGCAGCGCGACGCCGCCCATGGCGGCCATGGTCCACAGCGCCCGCGACACCGGCGCGCTCTGCGACACGACGGCGTTCACGGCGTCGAAGAAGTACTGTCCAACCAACGTGTTGACACCGTGGGAAGCGCCGTGGATGATTCCGATCAGATTGCTGCAGATGAACAGCGCCGGCGCACCCTTGAGCGCCATGGGCAGCAGGGCAGCCAGCAGCCGTGGCAGCGAAAGTTGGCTCTTCTCGCTCTTCTTCATAGATACCAGCTCCTTTGGCTCTCATACATCTGCGCGTACAGGCCGCCCAGCTCCATCAGCTCGCTATGGGTGCCGCTCTCGCTGACCTGCCCGCCCTCTATCACGAAAATTTGTTGGGCCAGCTTCGTTGAGCCCAGGCGGTGGCTGATAAAAAGCGTCGTGCAGCCGCGGCTCATGCGCTCGAACTCCTCATACAGACGGCTTTCGCTGATGGGGTCCAGCGCCGCTGTGGGCTCGTCCAGTATGCGCAGCTTGGCGGGGCTGACCAGCGCCCGGGCCATGGCGATGCGCTGCCATTCGCCGCCGGAAAGGTCCTGCCCGCTCTCGCGGATCTTGCCCAGCCAGGTGTCCGCGCCCTGGGGCAGGCGGTCCACAGCCTCGCGCAAACCCACCTGGTCCAGCGCGCTGCTCACCGCGTCGTCGTCGCCCAGGTTGTGCACGTCGCCTAAGGCCACGTTGTCACGCAGCGGTATAGAATAGCGGGCGAAATCCTGATAAACGACGGAGAAAAATGCCTTGAGCTCCTTTTGGCTGTAGTCGCGGATGGAGCGGCCGTTGAGCAGGATGTCGCCCTCGAAGCCGTCATACAGGCCGGTCAGCAGCTTGGTGATCGTGGTCTTGCCGGCGCCGTTGATGCCCACGAAGGCATAATGGCGGCCGGGTTCAATCCGCAAGGACAGACCATTAAGGATGGAGTCCTCGGAGCCGGGATAGCGAAAGCGTACATCCCTGAGCTCCAACGATCGGAATTCCGGCGCCGGCGACAACGGCGCGTCGGTGGCGCCGGGCGATTCTTCCAGCGCGGCGAAGGCCGTCAGGTCCTTGAGGTATTCCCTGTGCCGCGCCAACTGGTCGAAAAGCCAGGTCATATGCCAGGACATCATCTGCACCATGGAGAACACGGCGGTGACCAGGGAGATGAACAGACCGATGCTCAGCGCGCCGCTGAGCGTTGGCTGCAGCAGCACCAGCGTGATGATGATGGAGATCAGGCCAAAGAGCATGGAGCCTGTCTTCATCTTGACGAACCATTTGGCCCGAGTGGCCACTTCGATCTTGCGGGCGGTCTCAAACTGGGAGAGGAACATGCGGTTGAGCCGACGGCCGAAGCCGAACAGCGACCGCTCCTCCACGGCTTCACGGCCGGCCAGCACCTCCGAGAGGTATTCGTAGCGCCTTTTGAACTTGGATACCTCGCGGTCGGCGTCGTAGTTGGCCTTGCCGCTCTTAACCGCCAGCAGGAACAAAGGCACCGAGATGGCCAGTATCAGCAGCGCCGCCCACCACACATGGGCCAGCAGCAGTGCCAACACGCCGCCGATCTGCAGAAACAGCGCCACGATGGAGAACAGGTCGCAGAACGCTGACTTGATCTTGGTTTCTGGCTCCTGGGCCACGCGGCTGATCAGGTCCCAGGTGGCATGATCCTCGATGTGGCGGAACTGCAGCGCCGCGCGCTTCTCCACAATGGCGGTGCGCACATCTCTCCTCAGCGCCAGTTCCAGGCGCACCTGGGCGAACTTGGCCAGCTCTCCTGTGATCCACTGATAAGCGATCAGGCCGACCACGGCCAGCAGCATCGGGTAGATGCCGGCAATGTCGCCGCGGCCGCCGGCGATGGCGATGGCCGTGTTGATGAAGTTGGCGGTCACGATGATCTGCACCGTGGGCGCCAGCCCGCCCAGCAGAATCTGCAGCGCCACCAGCGTTGCCATCACCGGCGCACACCGCATCGGCATGGCGGCCACATCCCACAGCGTGTACTTGCTCTTGCCCGGTTTCATAGGCTCCTCCGCCAATGATTTTTGTTTGCAACAGTTTTCGTTCAATATTTTACAATTCCGTTTTATAAATTTCAACGTCCATTTTAATTTTATGAATTTTTCCTATTAATAATATCACGGAATTTCGAGACTGAGTTGTGCTCTGTTTAATAGAGCTCTTTTACATAGAGTAATTTTAGTGGTTTATCTTTACATTGTCAAGAAATAATCAAAAAAAAAGCCGCCGGTTTGTTCCGGCGGCCTGAAGTTGACGAAAAGCAGTTTCAGTTACCCAATATTGTAATATTGCCGGGGTCGTTCTCATCGGTCATGACGCGGCAATGGTGCTCCAGATAGAAGCGGTAGTGCTCCAGAACCTTTTCGGTGATGCGCTCACCGGGGATCAGCAACGGTATGCCCGGAGGATAGATCATCACGCTCTCCCCCGCCACTTCGCCCAGACTGTCCTCCAGCTTGACCACGCGCTTGGGCGTGTAATAGGCCTCGCGGGGCGCGATGACGGTCTTGGGCTTTTCAAAGAAGTCCGCCATCTCGACCTTCAGCGGTTCGCGCTTGCCATAGAAGCGGCGGCTCATGTCCTCCAGCGCCTCCACCAAACGGTCGATGGTGCCCACGTCGTCGCCCACGCCCACCACGGCCAGCACAACATAGGTCTCGGCCAGCTCCATCTGAATGTTGTACTCATCCAGCAGCATCTTGTAAGCCTCGAACCCCGTCATGCCCAGTTCGTTGACCCGCACGACGACCTTGGTCTCGTCATAATCGTACATGCCGATGCCGTTGACATCGTCACGGGTGAGCACCGACAGGCCGGGGATCTTGGAAATGCGCCGCTTGACGTCTTCGGTGGCGCACAGGATGCGGTCGAAGATGGCCTTGCCCTCCATCATGAGCTTCTTGCGGGCCAGGTCCAGCGAACCCAGCAGCAGATAGCTGGCGCTGGTCGTCTGCATCAGGTTGATGGCGCCGCGCACGTCGTGGCGGTCGAAGAGCTTCTCGTTGAGCAGCAGCACCGAGCTCTGGGTCAGCGACCCGGCAGTCTTGTGCATGCTGACGGTGGACATGTCCGCACCCAGCGTCATCGCCTCGTCGGGGAAGTCCGGGTGGAACGGGAAATGCGCGCCGTGGGCCTCGTCCACGAGCACGGCGATCTTTTTGCGCCGGCACAGGCGTATGATGGACCGCAGATCGCTGACGGCGCCGAAGTATGTCGGGTTCACCAGGAACAGCGCCTTGGCGTCGGGGTTCTCCTGCACGGCCTTGAGCACCGAGGAATAGGGCATGCCGTTGGCCACGCCGTATTCGTAGTTGATCTCCGGTTCGATGAACACCGGCACCGCGCCGCTGAGAATAATGGCGCCGATGGCGGATTTATGCACGTTGCGCGGCATAAGGATCTTGTCATGAGGCCCGCAAGCGGTCATGATCATGGCCTGCACGCCGAAAGTGGAGCCGCCCACCAGCATGAACGCAGCGTCGGCGTTGTAGGCGTCGGCCAGCAAAGCTTCGGCCTGGGCGATGACGCCCGACGGGTTGCTCAGCATGTCCAGCGCACGGGTGCTGTTGGCGTCAAAGCGCATCAGTTTCTGGTCGTAGATGCCGCCCAGCGGCAGGCGCTTCTTGTGCCCAGGCACGTCAAAATGGGTGATGTTGGTCTTGGCATAAGCCGAAAGCGCCGAATACAACGGCGTTTGATTGTGCTTCATATGAGCCTCCGCGCCGCGGACAGCCCATGCGGCAAATTCTTCAAAAATGTCTTGGGGGCAAAGCTGCGCGGCCCCCCGTAATCATACAAAAACCTGTGCTCCATTCCTAGCCGATATCACCCTCCCGATCAGTCAGCATAACGCAACATATAATATTACTCACGGACGCAAATTGCAATATTAATTTTTACTATAATTGAACAAATTGTTCAGTGAAAGTAAACCGGCGCGTGAACGCTTATTTAAGTATAACTAAACATGGGGATTGCACGAAAAAAGGCTCCCGGAATTCCGGGAGCCCACCCGTTGGCTGCGCCTTAGTCCGGAGCGTTGTCGCCGTTTTTGTCCGGGTTCAAATCGAGTTGGTTCGGGTCCAGCACGTTGACATAAGAATTGGGCACCTTGCCAACGATGATGCATTCGGTCACCAGCACCTTGTTGTCCACGCTTACATCCCTGCTCTGCGTCGGGATTACGATGCGCACCGTCGTGTGCAGGTTCAGAAAAATTTTCAGGCGCGTTTGGTTGATGCCCTTGTCCTCGTATTCAGAACCGTAATCGGTCGTGACCGATCCCACCGGTATGATGCGGGCATAGATGTTTGGGCCTCTGCCGGCCAGCAGTTGGCCGCCCAGCACCGAGCCCAGCGGTATGCCGATGCCCTGGGCGCCGATCTGAGCTATGTTATCCTGCGTTGTAAGAGCCGTGCTGACAGCGATGTCGTTGAGCCTGAGCGTGTCGGCCTGCATCATGATTACATTTCCCTGATCGTCCTGTCTGTAGCTGATGAGATTCGTATATTTCGTCGGGTCGGTCATGATGGAACGCATGGCGTCGTTCATAGCCTTCACAGCCATGGCGCGCACCTTGGCCTCGGCCATGCTGATGATGACCGGCGCCATGTTGCGGTCCACATA
Source organism: Bacillota bacterium (assembly GCA_023422005.1). Lineage (GTDB taxonomy): Bacteria > Bacillota > Clostridia > Christensenellales > UMGS416 > JAEYRA01. Next base: position 6,472 of record JAEZSC010000207.1, read on the forward strand.
GCGGAAGGCAAAGATTCCCAGCGTGACCAGAACCGCCAGCGCGATCCACAGACGGCCGCTTTTCTGAAGCACAAACTGCCGCCGATAGCGAAAATGCATGCAAAATCCCCCCGAGAAGTCTATGAGTTGCATCGGCTGGCTATGCTCAAAGAAAGCAGCTTCACAGCCACATGCCGCTTTTTCACAGGATTTCCATATATGAAATGTGCGGATCGGGCAATCGCCGGGGAACTATGCTTTTTCATCGGCGTCAAATAAGGTATAATAAAAAAATGTGATCCGATTATTTGCCGCGACCAATCGGTCGCCCGGCTCATCCATGCCGACCTGGAGGAGTACACTTGACCGCTAAAGAATTTTGGGAAACCATAAAGAACCGCACAGCCCGCTTGCTTTCGCGCGATGACCGCCACGCCATGGTGCGCACCAAACTGACGCAGCTGGAGCAGCGCGCCGACCAGCGCGCGGCAACCCGTCAGGCCGCCGGTGCCGTGGACCAGGCCAAAGTGCCGCTGAACGTGCCGCCGATGGACGAGGAGGGGGCAGAAAAGCGCAGCCCGGACAACCGCTTCCATGTGTTCCGGTCGCGCATCAAGCCGCCCAACGCCGTGCTGGGCGTGGCCTTCACCACGGTGCAGCTGCTGGTGGTCGTGGTGCTGCTGCTGGGCGTGGCCGTCATGGGCGCCGTGGTGGGCGTAGCCAAGGCCTACGTGGACACCACGCCGATGCTGGACATCGACAAGATACAGCACCAGGCGCTGTCCAGCTTCATCTATGACGGGAAGGGAAACCTGATCACCAATTACACCGGTATGGAAAACCGCGTGTGGGCGACCATCGAAGAAATGCCTCAGTATCTGCAGGATGCCATCGTCGCCATCGAAGACAGCCGCTTCTACACCCACAACGGCGTGGACGTAAAGCGCATCGTCGGTTCCTTCCTGAACAACATGAGTGAAAGCTCCGGCGGCGGTGGCGGCAGCACGCTGACTCAGCAGCTCATCAAGAACACGATACTGACCAGCGAGCGCACCTACAAGCGCAAGATACAGGAAGCCTGGCTGTCCATGCAGCTGGAAACACAGTACAGCAAGGATCAGATCCTGGAGGCCTATCTCAACACCATCCCCATGGGCCAGAGCAACTACGGCGTGAAGGCCGCCGCCGAGGATTATTTCGGCAAGGAGCTCAAGGATTTGACGCTGCGCGAGTGCGCCATGCTGGCAGGGCTCACCAAGAGCCCCTACACCTACGACCCTCGTCGCAACACCTACAGCCGCCAGCGCATGGACATCACCAACAAGCGCACCGACACCGTGCTCATGCGCATGTACGAGCTGGGTTACATCGACAAAACACAGTATGAGAGCTCTCTGCAGACGTCGGTTTCCATCAAGGAAAAGAGCACCCACAACCAGATGTACGACATGCCTTACTTCGTGGAATACGCGATGGATGACATCAAGCGCCACATGCTCAAGGCCCGGGGTCTGGACGACACCTCGCAAAACAGAGAGAAGGTGGACATGGAGCTGCGCACCGGCGGCTACAGGATTGAGCTGACCGTGGACCCGGACATGCAGCGCATTGCCGAGGAGCAGCTGTTCAACTACAAGAAGTACCCCACGATGAAGGCAGCAAGCCGGCGTTATAAAGACGTGGACGACGGCACCGGCAACATCATCCGGCTGACCCAGCCCCAGGCCGCCACCTCGGTCATCGATTACCGCGCCGGCGAGATCAAAGCCATCGTAGGCGGCCGCCAGGTGCCCACGACCCGGCGCACGCTCAACCGCGCCACGGCCAAGATGAGCGTGGGCTCGGCCATCAAGCCCATCGCCGTCTACGCGCCGGCCTTTGACAAGGGCTCCTCCCCCGCTACGATTAGCCTGAACGTGGCCGCACCCATCAAGGGCTGGGGTGGCCGCGGCTATCCCGGAGGCCAGACATATGACGGCACCGTGCCGCTGAGGGAAGCCGTGCAGCGGTCCATCAACATCGTGGCCGCCCGCACGCTGCTGGAGATCGTCAGCATCGAAGATTCGGCGGAATACCTGAACAAAATGGGAATCAACGATAAGACCTCCATCGTCAACAAGGACGGCCCGGGTCTGGCGCTGGGCACCAGCGGCATCTCGGTCATACAGATGGCCGGCGCATTCGGCACTCTTGGCAACAAAGGCGAATACCGCGAACCTTTATCCTTCCGCAAAATCACCGACAGCGCCGGCAACACGGTGCTGGATGCCAAAGACATCCGCGAGGTGAACCAGGTGTTCCAGCCCGGCGCGGCGTGGATGATGGTGGACGTGCTCAAGGACGCCGTATCCGGCGGCACCGGCAGCGGCGCCAGGCTCAAAGGCTACACGACCGCCGGCAAAACCGGCACCCACTCCGACGGCAAGTCCATCACCTTCTCCGGCCTGACCGGATATTATTCCTGCTCGGTGTGGATTGGCCATGACAGCAACTATCCCATGGTGAACGCCTGGGGCGGCACCCAGTCGGCGCCGCTATTCAAGGCCATCATGCAGGCCATCCTGGACCATCAGAACCTGCCCAACAAGGACATCATCGAAGACAGCCCCAAGTCCTTGGGGCTGGTGCAAGGCACCGTGTGCGGTGTGAGCGGCCTGCGGCCCAACGCCGCCTGCTCCAAGGACCCGCTGTACAAGACCGTGAGCGACTGGTTCCTCAAGGGCACCGTGCCCGGCGACTCCTGCAACATGCATTATGAGCACGAGAGCTGCACCTCCACCCACAAACTGGCCACGCAGTACTGCCCCGAGGGTGAAATAGAAAAGGGCAGCGTGCTGCTGGTGCCCAAGAGCAGCCCCCTGCGCAAGATATCGCAAGTCGATCTGCTCAAGTTCTTCCCCACGGCGCTGCTGGACTTCCCGGATGTGGACGACTTGGACAACTTGACGCCGGACAACAAGAAATATGCCGCTGTCTTCTGCAACTATCACACCGAGCAATGGGCTGAGGACAAGGCTCAATTCGACGCTCTGAGTGCCCAGGCGGCGCAGTTGGTCAGCAATGTGCGCACCCGCATGAGGACGTTGGGCGGCCTGCTGAGCTCTGGCCAAACCAGAAACCTAAAGGACAAGATCGCAACCGTCGAGACGCTGATGGCCACCAAATTCGTGGCGCTGCCCACGCCGGTGGACCCGGCGAAGGTATACACGCAGCTGCAGACGGCCTATGTGGATCTGCAGAATTACGCGGATGCCGTGCTGGTGGAGCCGACGCCCACCCCCACCCCCACACCGTCGCCCGTAACCGAACCAACAACCACGCATAAACCCAGGCCCACACGCTCACCCAGGACGAGCACGAGCCCCACCGCCAGCGAACCCGCAACGGATAATCCATAACAGCCCGCCGCCGACGCCAAAGCGTCGGCGGCCTTTTGTATGGCTGGCCTCTGGCTGGAATGGTATAATATGCCTATGGCAATCACAGCGGAAAAGGATACCACGCTGCCGGCAGGCGCGCGCAGCCCGGCGCTGACCAGCGCGCTCTACGGGCTGGCTCATCTCGTTGTGGATTACGGATCCGTGTCCACGCTGTATCACGTGACCTCCGGCGGGCTGTTCAGCGCCCAGTGGATTGTTGCGCTCACCGTGCTCTTCGACTATACAGCCTTCGCGCTGCAGATGTTCCTGGGGCCGCTGCTGGATCGTTTGGCCGGCGGTGGCAAACATCACAACGCCGCGGGCTTGGGCGCGGCCGTGGGCTGCGCTCTGGTGGCCGGTGGTGTGTGGCTGGCCGGGGCTTGGCCGCTGGGCGCGGTGCTGGCAGTGGCCGTGGGCAGCGCGCTGTTCCACGTGGGCGGTGGTTCGGTGGTGCTGCGGCTGGACCGGCGGCGCGCGGTATGGCCGGGGCTGTTTGTGGCCCCCGGCGCTTTGGGCCTCTTCCTGGGCAAGGCAATGGGCGGCAACGCCGATATCCCCTTTTTACCCGTGCTCTTCACGGCGCTGCTGGCGGCGGCGGCGCTGCCCTGCTTGCTGCTGCAGCCCCCGGGCCGCAGCACCATGGCCCGGATTCATCGGTTTCGGGGCATGGGTTGGGTCGTCGCGGCGCTGCTGCTGACGGTGGCGCTGCGCTCACTGACGGTTTTTTCGCTGGCGCTGCCATTGGCCAACGGTTGGCCGGCGGCACTGGCGCTGGCGGTCATGGCCTTCGGCGGCAAGGCGCTGGGCGGTTTTCTGGCCGACCGCTTCGGCTGGAGCCTGAGCACCGCGTTTGGCCTGCTGCTGGGCGCGGCGCTGCTGGGCTTGGGCAGCCTGTGGCCGCCCACGGCGCTTGCCGGCGTGCTGTGCGTGAACCTGACCATGGCGGTAACGGTGGCGGCGCTGGCTTATTTGCTGCCCGGTTGGGAGGGCCTGGTCTTCGGCTTAACGGCCACGGCGCTGGTCATCGGCCTCGCGCCCACGGGCTATGGGCCGTGGCTGCCCTTTTTGCAGCAGCCTGCAGTGGTGGCCGGGTGGTGCGTGCTGTCGGCGGCGGCGCTCTATCCGGCGCTGCGGGCCGTGGAACGGCTCAAGAAGTGAGGTGTAGGCGCGATGCGTCTTGCTGTGCGATGGATGCTCTCTTTTCGACAAGGCGCAACTTTTTTTACATGTTAGCATTCCATATCGATGAATTAGCACAATTTTGACAGGTTCGGTCAAATCACTGGCATGTTGACAGGCCATCGGGTATAATCTCACATGCAATTCGCAAACAAGGAGTCAGTTCAAGCATGGACATGAAACTTGGCATCATCGGGTTCGGCGGCATGGGCCATTGGCACGCCGACAACGCGCCGCGGGCCGGCGTAAAGGTCGTGGCGGCATATGACATCGACGAAGCCCGTCTCAAGAGCGCCCGCGAACGGGGCATGAAGGCTTATGAAACGCTGGAAGCGTTTCTGGCCGACGAGGAAATCAATTTCGTTCTGGTCTCCACGCCCAACCAGGTGCACAAGGATCTGGCCATCGCCGCCCTGCGCGCCGGCAAGCACGTCATGGTGGAGAAGCCCGCCACGCTGACCGTGGCCGACTTCGACGAGATCGTGGCCGTCAGCAAGGAATGCAACCGCATCCTGACCGTGCACCACAACCGCCGTTGGGACCGTGACTACCGCACCATGCGTGAAGTCGTGCGCTCCGGAGAGATCGGCAAGGTCTTCAGCATCGAAAGCCGTGTGTTCGGCACCGGCGGCGCCATGTTCGGCTGGCGCGCCTTCAAGGAGTTCGGCGGCGGCATGGTGCTGGATTGGGGCGTCCATCTGGTGGACCAGATACTGGACATGTACCCCGACAAGAAGGTCACCAGCGTGTATGCCCAGCTGATGACGCTGCTCAAGCAGGAAGCCGACGACTATGTAAAGCTGCTGCTGACGATGGAAGACGGCCCGGTGGTCCAGGTGGAGATCGGCACATATGCCTTCCGCAAGCTGCCCCGCTGGTTCGTCATCGGCGACGAAGGCACCATGCTCATCGAGGACTTCACGTGCAAGAACGGCGGCTATACCAAGCCCGTGCGCACCGACACACCCATCGCGCCCATCGTCGTGATGACTGACGCCGGCCCCACGCGCATGATGGCCCCCCGCCCGCCGGAGAGCCAGAAGGATTATCCGCTGCCCGAAGTGTCCGCCGATTGGGTGGAGCTTTACAAGAACCTGACCGACGTGATGAATGGCAAAGCCGAGCTCATCGTGACGCCCGCCTCGGTGCGCCGCACGCTTACGCTGCTGGAGGCCATCTTCCGCTCTGCCGAGGAAGGCAAGAGCATCGAAGTCAGCATCTAGTTCATTCCACGCTTTTGCACAAAACGCCCGCCGGTACACCGGCGGGCGTTTTTCTAACCGTTATTCATTTCTATATAACTATAACGAGATTGACATTCGTGGCTCCTTCCTATATTCTCATATACTGCCTATTCTCAGGTCGTAGCGTATCAAGCAGGCATAAGCCTGTGTTATATTTGGAGCGAATATGCGACAGACTACCCTCTCTCAACTCTACCGGCAGGAATTCCAAGGCTATACCCGCGCGAAATTCGGACAGGACCTGCTGGCAGGGCTCACGGTGACCGCCGTGGCGCTGCCACTGGCGCTGGCCTTCGGCGTGGCCAGCGGGGCCACGGCGGCGGCCGGCCTCATCACCGCCATCGTCTCCGGCCTGGCCATCGGCCTGCTGTCCGGTGCGCCCTATCAGATCAGCGGCCCTACCGGCGCCATGAGCGCGGTGCTCATCCTGCTGGTGCAGCAATTCGGCCTGCCCGGCGTGTGGGCGGCGGCGCTGATGTCCGGCGTGATTCTGCTGGCGCTGGGGCTGCTGCGGCTGGGCCGCATCATCAGCTACATCCCCGCGCCGGTCATCACGGGCTTCACCAGCGGCATCTCGCTGATCATCGCCATCGGCCAGCTGGATAACTTCCTGGGCGTGAGCACGCCGGGCAGCGAATCGGCAGCGCTCAAGCTGTTCGGCTTCTTTCGCGGCGGCTTCACGCCGGACTGGCATGCCATGGCGCTGGGTGCACTGGTCATCGTTCTGATGCTGGTATGGCCCAAGAAGTGGCAAGCCCGTGTGCCGTCTTCGCTGGCGGCCATCATCATCGCGCTGGGTGTGAGCCTCGCGCTGGGCTGGCAGGTGGACACCGTGGGCGATATCCCCCGCACACTGCTGCCCGACGAGCGGCTGACCTTCGCCAGCATACCCTGGGCTCATCTGGGCGATTTGCTGGGCCCGGCAATCACGATCGCCGTGCTGGGCATGGTAGAAAGCCTGCTGTGCGGCGCCGTGGCCGGCAACATGACCGGCGTAAACCTGCACGCCGACCAGGAGCTCATTGCTCAGGGCATAGGCAACATCGCTCTGCCCTTCGTGGGCGGCGTACCGGCTACGGCGGCCATCGCCCGCACCAGCGTGGGCATCAAATCCGGCGGCCACACCCGCGTTGTCACCGTCGTGCACGCGCTGGGCCTGCTGGCCAGCATGTTCGCGCTGTCCGGATTCATGAGCCGCATTCCGTTGGCTGCGCTTTCCGGCGTGCTGATGGTCACGGCGCTGCGCATGAACGAATGGGATAGCATACGGTATATGTTCCGCAACCGCTTCAAGAGCGCCATGGCGGCATTCCTGGTGACGATGGCCTGCACCGTAGCGCTGGACCTGACCAAGGCCATCATCGCCGGCGTCGTGATATCGGCGCTGCTGTTCATCAAGACCATCGCCGAGCTGAGCGTCACCGTTCAGGAGGTGGACCCCGACCGCCTGCGGGAACGCGGCATCGCCAACGCCGGCCGCTGCCGCCATGCCAAGGTCGCCTATCTCACGGGCCCGGTGTTCTTCGCCGCGGTGGACAGCCTGCACGCAGCCTTCGCCGATCTGGGCACCACCCACACGCTGATCCTATCCATGCGCGGCGTGCCGCTGTTGGACCTGTGCGGCCTGCAGGCGCTGGAGAAGCTGGCCTCCGCATATAAGGATCGCAACTGCACGGTGATGCTGGCCGGCGTGCAGCCCGGCGTGCTCAAGATGATGGAGCGCGGCAGCCTGCTCAGGGATATCGGGCCGGAGAACCTGTTCTGGAGCGCCGACCAGGCCATCGTGGCCGCCGAGGAGCGCGGCTGCCCATGCTGACCTCCTGCCGCTTCGCAGAGGAAGGCGAGAGCATCAAAGTCACCTAGTTGTATCATCAGCAAACCCGCCGGATATGTTCCGGCGGGTTTTTAGTTTATATGTTGGGAACTTTGCGTTAAGCCCATACTATTCGCTCAGCGGACTGCCGATATTGATTGCTTTTAAAACAATCATGCAAGGATACAGAGAACGAAAGATATCTTCTTCTTCTATAACTTTTTCAGGTAGTCCATGAAATTCATGGACTCTTCTGATATAGAACCCCATGTCAGTTAACATGTTGATGTACTCGCTGATAGGGCGACGATAGGTAACAAACTCGAAGTCGTCTTCGTCTTCCCATTTCCATTTTGTAGGACCAGTATAAAAATAGCTGTGGGTTTCCGGAGGGTCATTCCATAGATATTTCGAAGTGATACAGGTGGAAATGGCATCTGGTAAACTGCCGACAAATATTCCTTTATCTTTCAGCAATTTATTTATGTTCAAAAAAACTTTCTCGATGTTCTCGATGTACCCTAGAGCTGCCATAGAGATAACAACGTCATATTGGGCTTCTGGAAGATTGACTTCCTCCATATCAGAAACTATGAATTGTATCTCTACGTTTTCTCTCCTTGCATTTTCTCTCGCAAAACCAATCTGCTGTTCAGATATATCAACACACGTGATTTGGGCCCCTTGCTTTGCCAAAGCTATACCGCAATTTGCACCGCCGCAGCCAAGCTCAAGAACCTTTTTGCCCATAACGTTTCCTATTAATCTCCAATCGGATTCATTGATGCCTTTTTCATTGCCATAATCAACTATATCAAAAGAAAATTTAACTACTTTTTGATATCGCGCTGCTTGCTTATTCCATGAATCCTTATTGATTTTATTGGTGCTCATACTGTTTCACCCCGCAGTCGAAAAGCTATGAAAACCTGAAAATAAACTTTTTTATACTCGAGCTAGGTATTACATACCATCAATCAAGAAGAGTTATTTCCTCGTTAAATAACCCTCTATCCAAAGCGGTCCGACAAACTCCTATTGGCTTAATCTATTATACCATAAAAGAGATGTGCAACAACGATTCTATCTAAGCCTAAAGAAACGCGCCCGCCGGTGTCCCGGCGGGCGCGGACTTTTGCTTAGGTTAGTCCATCGCGGCGATTGCCTCATGCAGTGCGTCCAGCGTGCGCTGAGCGTCCTCGCGACCGGCAACGTCGAACTGCAGCACCGCGTGGGCTCCTCTGGGGTACTGCGCCGGCCAGGTGGGCGCCGGGCCTTCGCCGCCGGGGATGGAATAGAGAGCCACGTGGGGCGCAAAGAACCCCCACGACTCCCGGGCGCTCTTGATTGGGCGGCACAGGTTGAGCATCCGCAGGCCAGGCACCGTCAGCAGGTTGGGCCACTGGCGCTCGCTGTCGGCGCAGCAGTGCATGCCCAGGCCACCGTATCGCTCGCTCATCTGGGTCAGCGTGGGCAGCGCGTATTCGCGGAACATCGCCGGGCTGATAACGCCGATCTCATCCTCAGAAAGCGTGACGCCGCCCTTCATCACGTAGTCGGGATAATGAGACATGTAGACGGTACCATAACGGGCAAACCAGTCATCAAGAAAGCTGAAAAGCAGCGCCTTACACTGCTCTATGAGCGCGTGCACAGCTTCGGGCTCCTCCATCAGCGCCGGGTAGAACGAGTTTTTGTCCCACACGAGGGCGGCGATGTCCAGAGGGCTTTGGATGTCCGGCAGGCGCAGTAGCGCGTCAGGGCCGGCCAGGCTGCGCATGCGGTCGGCCATGTCAAAGAGCGTTGCCAGCCGCGTATCCTGCCAGCGGGGCGCCCGAAGCCTCGAGGCTTGCGCAGCGCTGTGTACCAGCGGCAGCGCAAAGGGATTGTTGTCGTCGGGATAGTGCACCGGGCAGCCCATGGCCTCAGCGAAAATCTCGGTGCCGGTGATGACGCTGAGACTGGGCACCGAATCGTCATCCACATGGCGCGCTTCTTCCATGGCGGCCTCCCAGGCGCGCACCGCCCAGTCCACGCGCTGCTGGGCGAACTCATAACGCAGCGGCGGCTGCGGCACGCCAACCTTGTCATAGATGGCCAGCAAAGCAAAGCGGGCACTGCCATCCAGGCGGGGGAAATCCTGCCAGAAACGGATGCGTTGGGCGATATCCTTCATAGAGCCTCCTTATGCGAAACAACAGTATCATAGCTTATGGGAAAACCGTTTTCAATGGGCGCGGCGGTTGACAAGCGGCGCAGCGTTCGCTATGGTTATTCCGCAAACAGAAAGTGGAGGACGCCATGGAGGAGACTACCCGGAATCTGCGCGGGCTGACCGAAGAGCAGGCCCGTGAGCGCGCCGAGCGGGGCCTTGTGAACACCGCCGCCGCGCCTACCAGCAAAACCGTGGCCCAGATCATCACGAGCAATGTGTTCACGCTGTTCAACGGCGTGAATTTCGCGGTCTTCCTGCTGGTGCTGTCCACGGGCAAGCTGGCCAACACGCTGTTCATGGGCGTCATCTTGAGCAACACGCTGATCGGCATCATACAGGAGATCCGTGCCAAACGCACATTGGACGCACTCCGTGTGCTTTCCGCGGTACAAGCCGAGGTGATCCGTGACGGCAGGCCCCAGCGCATCGCCGTGGAGCATATCGTGCAGGACGACCTGTGCGTGCTGTCCGCCGGCAGCCAGGTGGGCGCAGACGGCATCGTCATGGAATCCCTGGAGCTGGAGGCCGACGAAAGCCTGCTGACCGGCGAATCCGAACCGGTGCGCAAGGCCGCCGGCGACCGGGTGCTCAGCGGCAGCTACATCGTGGCCGGGCGGGGCCTGGCCCGTATCGACGGCGTGGGCGAGCACAGCTACGCCCAGCAGGTCACGCTGGAGGCCCGGCGCTACAAGCGCGCCCGTTCGCAGATTTATGACACGCTCAACACGATCATCCGCTTTGTCAGCTTCATCATCGGCCCGCTGGGCGTGGCACTGTTCCTGACGCAGTTCTTCCGCAGCGCACTCCCCTGGCAGGACGCTGTGGCCAATTCCGCAGCCGGCATCATCGGCATGATCCCCGAGGGGTTGATCCTGCTCACCAGCATCGCCTTTGCCGTGGGCGTGGTGAAGCTGGCCATGCGGCGAACCGTTGTGCAGGAGCTGCCGGGCATGGAGGTGCTGGCCCGCGCCGACACCCTGTGCCTGGATAAGACCGGCACATTGACCCAGGGCACGCTGGAGGTTATGCAGGTGCTGCCGCTGGGCGGCATCAGCGAGCAGGACGCGGCCGCCGCAGCAGCAGCCGTGGTGCGCGCCTGCGGCGACACAAACGCCACCGCCCAGGCAGTGGAGGCCTTCGCCACCGCCCCCGATTGGCACGCCGAGAAGGCAGTCCCCTTTTCCTCGGCGCGCAAGGCCAGTTCCGCCACCTTCACCGGCCACGGCGTCTGGTATCTGGGCGCGCCTGAATTCCTGCTGACTGACGCAAATCACCGTGTCCGCTCCCAGGCTCAGGCGCTGGCAGAGCAAGGCAACCGCGTGCTGCTGCTGGCCCAGGCCGCCGCCCTGAGCGATGGCGGTACATCTGCGATACTGGAACCGCAGGCGCTGCTTCTGCTGCAGGACGCCATCCGCCCTGAGGCCCGGCAGGCGCTGGACTTCTTCGCGGCCAACGACGTTGCGCTCAAGATCCTCTCCGGCGACAACGCGGCCACCGTGGCCGCCGTGGGCCGCCGGCTGGGCCTGCGCGGCGCAGAACACTGGGTGGACGCCACCACGCTGGGCGACGACGCCGAAGCCCTGGCGCGCGCCGCCGAGACCTACACTGTCTTTGGCCGGGTGACGCCGGCGCAGAAGAAGCAGCTGGTGGCGGCCATGCGGGCCGCCGGGCACACCGTGGCCATGACCGGCGACGGCGTGAACGACGTGCCGGCGCTGCGGGAGGCTGATTGCTCCATCGCCATGGCCAGCGGCGCCGAAGCCGCCAAGGGCGCTGCCCACATCGTGCTGCTGGACAGCGACTTTCTGGCGCTGCCCGAGGTCGTGGCCCAGGGCCGCCAGGTTGTCAACAACATTGAGCGCGTGGCCTGCCTGTATCTGGTCAAGACGACGTTCTCCATGCTGCTTTCCCTGCTGACCATCGCCACCGGCTGGCCCTACCCCTTCCTGCCCATTCATCAGACGCTGATCGGCGCGGTCAGCATTGGCATCCCGTCATTCTTCCTGGCGCTGGAGCCCAACACCCGGGCCATCACCGGCGGCTTCCTGCGCAAGATCATCGCCCACGCATTGCCCGGCGGCATCACGGTGGCGCTGAGCGTGTTCGCGCTGCAGCTGCTGCAGGGCCCGTTGGGCCTCTCCGACCCCCAGCTGCGCCTGGCCGGCGTGCTGACCACCGGCGTCATCGGCCTGCTGGTGCTTCTGCGGATCAGCCTGCCATTCAACTGGCTGCGGGCGGCTCTGTTCGCCGCCATGAGCGCGGCTTTCTTCGGTGCTTTGGCGTTGTTTGGCGGCATATTGGAGCTGCCGGCGCTGGAAGGCTCCTCGGCGCTGGCGGCGCTGATTCCCTGCGCCATCGCCTGGCCGCTGATGGCGCTGCTGGCGCGGCTGTTCCGCCGCCCCGCCAGGCGCAGACGCGATTGAAAAGCGCACCTGTGTCCTCTATAATGATTGAGTGTCGATAAGTCTGTAAAGCTGTCGTATTCGTGTGTGATGGCATAATGATTCAACAGATTGACATACTCAGCTTTAAAATGGAAATCTTTGGGTCATTGTATAAGGTGTACCGGTAAACGGAGATAGGGGTATGTCTGTGTATAGGCAGGTTTCTTATGTGGCGCTCATGCGTACGCTCAGCAACGGGCGAGCCCTTCGGCGCGCAGCACTGCTGCTGGTTACCGTCATGCTGGCTCTATTGGCCGGCCCCGCCGCCGCCGCGCCGCAGGATACGGTCATTACGATCACCGTGGGTGGCGACTGCACGCTGGGCAGCGACCAGGGCAAGCAGGGCTCCTATACGCTGGGCGGCGTGCTCAAAGCCCAGGACGGCGACTACGGCTATTTCTTCCGGAACCTGCAGCCCTGGTTCGGCACCGACGATCTGACCATCGTCAACTGCGAGGGCACCTTCACCGAGAGCAGCCGCCCCGAAGAACGCGCCTTCAACTTCAAGGGCAAGGCCGATTATGCCAACATCTTCAAGGCGGGCAGCGTGGAGATGGTCAACATCTCCAACAACCACTCCATGGATTACGGCGAGCAGGGCGTACGGGACACACGGCGCGCGCTGTATGACGCCGGCGTGCGCTACTTCGGGGAAAAGCAATTTGCCAACTACGACGTCAACGGCATCAAGATCGGCGTCATTGGCTACAACATGGTGCTCAACGGCCGCAACACCAAAGAAAAGGTCGCCGCCGATATACAATATCTCAAGAAGATCTACCCCATTGTGCTGGTCAGCTTCCATTGGGGTAATGAGAACGTGCCCCGCATCAACGGCACTCAGGCCACCTTCGGCAAATGGGCCATCGACAATGGAGCCGATTTCGTGTTTGGGCACCACCCGCACATCCTGCACGGCATCGCCCAGTACAAGGGCAAGTACATCGTCTATTCGCTGGCCAACCTGTGCTTCGGCGGCAACGCCGGCCCGCCGGACTATGATACGATGATCGTGCAGCAGCGCTTCAAGGTGACGCAGGACGGCCAGGTGGAGAACGTGGGCATCAAGGTGATCCCCTGCCGGGTGAGCTCGGTGCGCAGCCCCAACAACTACCAGCCCACACCATGTGACGCCGAGAACAGCGCCCGTGTGCTGTCCAAACTGCAGAAGCTGTGCGACGGCGTGCCCGACGGCCTCACGGCCATTCCCACGGCCTTTCCGGGGGAATGAAACCGGCTAACGGCAAGGTGACGCGCAGCCCTGGCAATTGTGGACAGCTTCATCCAGCTTGGCCAGCATACGCACATGGGGCACGCCCTCGTCGTCATAGAGCTCACCGGTGGAGCGGAAGCCCAACTTCTCATAAAACCCCTGCGCCTGTACCTGCGAACCCAGCGAGACTTCGGCAGCGCCCAGCTCCCGGGCCTTGAGCATCAGCAATCGCATGGCCATCTCGCCCAAGCCCCTCCGGCGGAAAGCCGGCAGCACCGCAACGCGGCCGATGTGGAACGTCCCGTCCTTTTGATACAGCCGCGCCGTGGCCGCGGGCTGCCCGTCGTCACACACCACCGCGTGCAGGGCGATGTCGTCCACATCGTCAAACTCCGTCTGCTGGCAGAAGCCCTGCTCCTCCACGAAGACCTTCTGGCGGATGGCAAAGGCATGGCTCTTGTCCCCCCGACCGGGGACGATGTTCGCGGTGATCATGGCAACCTCCAAAAACTCTGCATTGAGAACGTCAATGCAAGTGATTATAACACAACAAACATCATGCTTCCCAGGAAAGTGAGACCGACATGCTGAGCAAGGAAAAGATAGACCGCATCAACGAGCTTTCGCGCAAGAGCCGCTCCGTGGGCCTGACCGAGGAAGAGGCGCTGGAGCAGGGCAAGCTGCGCCGTGAATACATCGCCTCCTGGCGCGCCGGCATGCAGAATGTGCTGGACAACACCGTGATACAATATCCCGACGGCACCAAAGTGCCGCTGAAGGATCGCAAGTTACCCGACAAAGGATAATGCAAAGAGTCCTCCCGCCGATTTATTCGGCGGGAGGAAACTAAAGCATAGAACGAAGCAGATAAAAAGCCCGCCCGCAGGCGATCTCCCGCACTAAGAAACTAAATATGAGCTGATAAGCAAAGAAGCCTCCCGGCGACCGTTCTCGCCGGGAGGCTTACAATACGTTTTACAAGACTCCAGATCGCCTAGGCGCAATAGCGCCGCAGGCGAATCAAATCTTGCCTTCCGATTGCATCTTGTGCAGCGCTTCCAGGCACAGTTTCACGCCGGTCAACGGCGTGTGCAGCGCTTCGCTCTCATATTCCACGATGTACCACTCGGTCTTGCCGACCTCTTCACACAAGCGCATGAACTCGGTCCACGGCACGTCGTCCTGCCCCAGCATCGTGTCGAAGCCGTCCTTGTGGCTGTAGGGCTTCAGGTGCACGGTGCGGGCGCGGCCGGCGTAGCGCTTGAGCAGCTCGCAAACGTCGGCGCCGCCGTGCAGCGCGTTGCCGTTGTCCAGCTGCATCACGATGTCCTTGGAAGTGTTGCCATAGAACACGTCGAAGGGCACCTGGCCGTCGATGGCCTTGAACTCCATGTCGTGGTTGTGATAGCCCAGGAACAGCCCGTGGGCAGCCAGCTTTTCGGCAATGGCGTTGAACTTGGCGGCGGTGGCCTGCCAAGCCAGAACGCTGGCGGTGCACTCGCCGGGCAGCCCGGGCACAATGATAAAGCGGTTACCCACGGCCTTGTTGTAGGCGATGGTGGCGTCCAGACGATCATCCTGCACATAGTCCCACGGCGTATGCCAGCCGCAGCACACCAGGCCCAGGTCCTCCAGAGCGGCCTTCACGCGCTCAGCGCTGTGCACAAAGCCGCCGGCAAATTCCACGCCGGTGTATCCCATGTCGCGCACGGCCTTAAGCGTGCCCTCAAAATCCTCGGCCAGGTCGTGGCGCACCGAATAGAGCTCCAAAGCGAAATTCTGTTTCATTGCCCTTCCTCCGTCGTACAAAAATGAAAACAACACTGCCGTTGCTCAAACAGCCGAATGCCGGCATGTCGTCGCCGCTATAGTATACCGCAACAGCCGGTTAACCGCCAGCGCTTTTACGCAGAGCCTGCTCCGCGGTGGCCGCCGCACCCACGCGGCTCAGCGCCCGCAGAATCTGCTCCTCATCCAGCGAACCCAGCGGCCGGCAGTCGTCGTCCACCACGGTGACCATGTGATACCAGCCGGGCAGAAATTTTCGGGCCAGCGAGCCCAGCGAAAGCTGTCTGCGGGCCACAATGTGGCGCACCGGCAGCGCGTCATGGCGCGCCAGGGACTCCCGCTTACCCGTGAGCCCATGGCACAGCAGCAGCGGCGCGGTTTTATATTCCCGCAGCGCCGCCAGTGCCAGGAACATCGACATCAGCGCGATGGAAAGGTTGACGGACCCCTGAAGCGACACCCAGACGAACAGGGCCATCAGCCCCACGCCCGCCACGATGCCCAGCACAGCGCACAGCCGGGTCACGCGGGTGATGTCGTGGCGGCGCGCCAGCACGCCCCGCAGCATGCGTCCGCCATCCAGCGGCAGCGCCGGCAGCAGGTTGAGCGCCGCCATGCCCAGGTTCACATCGATGAATAGCCGGATCCAATGGGGTGGCAGCGGCAGGAAGCGATCCAACGAAATGGCCGCCATCATGAGCAGCAGGTTGCACGCCGGCCCCGCCGCGGCAATGATGGTCTCGGCGGCGGGGTTGAGTTCGAACATGCCCTCTATGCGCGCCACGCCGCCAAAGGGCAGCAGTTCCACTTCGCGCACCGGGAAACCGAAGGCGCGGGCGGCAAGCCCGTGACACAGCTCATGGGCCAGCACCACGACAAAGGACAGCAGGAACACGCTTAGGAAGCCCGTGAGCCCGGCAACAATCATCACTGCCACGAAGAGCGGGTGCACCTTGAGCACACAGAAGCCCAAGTCCGCGATGCGCATGGCTCAGGGCTCCGTCTTCTTCAGATAGGCGCGGGCGTCGATCGCCCTGCCATCGTGATAGACGGCAAACCTGAGTTCCCCGCCCTTGATATAGCCGATGCGTTCACCGGCCAGCACTGTGTCTCCGGTCTGCACCTCATAATGGATGCCGCCGTACAGGGTTTCATAGCCCTCCTCATGGCGGATGCGCACCAGGGATCCGTATTCATTGGAGCTGCCGGCATAAAAAATCTGCCCGTCGGCGGCGGCCAGCACCGGCGTAATCTCATCGGGCACGGCGATGGTCAGCATCGTTTGCGCGGCACCGCCTGTCTCGATGGTCAAATCCTTGATGGGCGGCACCAGCCCCTGGGTTTCGGGGTTGAACACCGGCTTGCTTTCGCCAAAGAAGCTGCCCACGAATTTGAGCTTGCCGATGGCGCGGTCCAGATCGCTGTCGGTCGTGATGGCGTCGTTGATGCTGGCGAACACCTCGGCGCTGCGGGGCACATCCAGCGCCCGCACCACCAGCACCACCGCCACGATGGCCGCGCACACGAGCAGCTGCACCGGCAGCGCGCCGATGGCCGGCCGCTGGCCGCTCCGGGGCGGTTGCCGCCTCGTGGTCTCCCGCAGCCATTGGCGCGCATCCCACTGCTTCGCCTCAGACTGGGGCCGTCCCAAGATTCTCATAGGGCCCGTGCGCAGCCTCGGCAGGCTGCGCGGGCTTTCCTCTTTGTCCTGCTGCAAACAAGCCACCCCCGTTTTCGTTTCCTGTTCATATGTATTCGGGGGCGTCCGTGATTATCAGCCCAACCTGGCTTCAGGCCAAAATGGAGGCCGCGAAAGATCGCACGCGCTCTTTCACTTCGCTCTTCTGTGTGTCCTTGCGATCCTTCATCGGCGCGACGTGCAGCGTTCCCACATAGTCCATGCCGAAATAACCGGCGAACCGTTGCAGCGACTGCACCGCCAAATCCATGCCGTCGAAGGCGTCTCCGCCGCTGGTCAGTATGGCGGCCAAGCGCTTGCCCCGCAGGCTGCCGTCGCCGTAAGGATACAGCCGGTCCAAAAAGGCCTTGGTCTGGGCACTCACATTCCACATATAAACCGGCGACGCCACCAGCAGTACGTTGGCGCCCTCCAGCGCCGCATACAGCTCCTGCATGCCGTCTTCCATGATGCAGCGGCGTGGCTGGCCGGGGTTTTCCATGCACCAGTCGCAGTGGCGGCAGCCCTCTATGCGCAGGCTGGGCAGCCAAATGCTTTCGCACGGAGCGCCCTGGCGGCGCAGTTCCTCAGTGAGCAGATCCAGCAGAGCCGAGGTGTTGCCCTCCCCCTTGCGGAAGCTTCCCAACACAGCCAATGTCTTCATTCTCTCTCCTCCTCCACAGATAACCAATTCGCCCGCCGGTTACGGCGGGCGAACAAACTCTGATGGTCTTCAGCCGGTCTATTTGAATACTCTTCTGCCAAAAGCAAAGCTGGACGACCTCTTGATCAAGGAATTGATGCGCACCCGGGAGCCGGTGTTGGGTGCGTGAATGTAGTTCCCATCGCCCACATAGATGCCCGCGTGGCCGATGATGCCGTTGGAGTGCTTGAAGAACACGAGGTCACCGGGCATCAGCTTGGATTTGTCGGTGATCTTGATGCCGTAATCGCTGTAGCCCTGGTTGCGGGCGGAGCGGGGCAGCGACACGCCAAAGTGCTTGTATACATAGCACGTGAGACCTGTGCAGTCAAAGCTGTTGGGCCCATTTGCGCCATAAACATAGGGCACGCCGATGAACTGCTTGGCGTATTCCACAATGGCCTGCCCCTTCTCCTGCCCCTTGGCGCTCTGCCCGGGCGTGTCCTGATATTTGGGCTTGTCGGAGGACGGCTTGGAGGGCTTGGGGTCGCGCTTGGCGGTGCCGTACTTGCGGGCGTTCTTATCCATGATGGCGGCACGGGTCTTCTTGCCGGCGATGCCATCCACAACAAGGCCGTTGAGCTTTTGGAAGCTCTGCACCGAATCTTCGGTGATCCGGCCATACAGGCCGGTGACCGAGCCTTTGAAATACCCCAGATCCTTGAGGCGCTGCTGCAACTTGGACACATCATCGCTGCGCATTCCGGGCACCAGCGATGTGGAACTGCGAGCTGCCATCAGCTTTTCACGGGTTTTTTTGCCCACGATGCCGTCGACCTTCATGCCAGCCGATTCCTGGAAATCTTTGACAGCGGCCTCGGTCTTAGGACCAAAAAAGCCGGTAATCGTAGGCTCATTGAACAGCCCGAGCTGTTTGAGGCGCTGCTGTACCTCCTTGACCTTGTCGCCTTTCATGCCGCGGGCCAGAGAATCGGGGTTGAGCGTCCTGCCGCTGTCCTTGGCGCTCTTGAGCTTGCTGAGCGTCTCCGAACCGGCGATGCCGTCTACAGTCAGGCCATATTGCGACTGGAACTTGCGCACACCTGCCTCGGTGGCGTTGCCGAAATAGCCTGTGATCTCATCAAAATCATAGCAGTCATGTTTTTTGAGCAGCTGCTGCAACTCTTTGACAGCGTCGCCTTTGTCGCCGCGCTGGAGCTTTTGCACCGGCTCGGCAAGAGCCACTGTGCCCATTGCAGTGATCAACAGCGCAACGGTCATCAGGCACGCAATCAAACGCTTCATCGTAGTGTACAACTCTATTCTCCTGACTTTTTGCCTTTTGTTCAGGTGTATTATACCACAGCCTTTGGTTATACCCTCCAGGGTTAACAAGCTATTACATTTATTTTACAACTTTATTGCCAATTTCCAAACCATTATATGCACAGGCTTCATTGCATCAATGGTATCGCTTTCTTGGTAGGGAAAGAATATCATGCCTTCGAAGAAGAAAATTGCCCGCCGGCGCATGCGCTGGCGGGCAAGAACTGCAGGCCATGTCCCTTATCCGCCAAAGTTGCGTTGTTGGCGGACAAGATCTTTTTAGGCGGCAATCCTGGCATAGTGTGAACTGATATAGCCCACACCGGAGCCATAAAGAATCTTATACCACAAAACGCCGCCTTTGCTTTCCTTGCCCGTCACGCAAACGACGGCGCCCTCGGCCAGCGAACCGATACGGCTGAAGCTGGTGCCGGCGCTCTTGCGCACGTTCAGGCTGGACCCAGTTATCATGCAGGCTTTGTAGGCGGTGCTGCCGCCGACGATCGTATATTTGGACAGCACATATCCGGTTTTGCCGCCATAAGACGCCTTAAGCCAAGCGGTATCATTCATCACGGAATGGATGGTCATCGTGGCCCCCTTGGGGATGCGGGCAAGCTCTTTCGCCGAAGTGGATGCCGATGCCCGCAGCGTCAGAGAGGTGTTCACGTTGGGTTTGGCTGCCAAGCCGCCGCCGGTGGGAGCAGGGGCGCCGCCGGTGAGGGTCTGGGTGTCCGTGGTGGCGATCCTGGCATACTGCGAGCTGATATATCCCACGCCGGAGCCATAGAGTATCTTGTACCACACTACGCTGCCCACGCTTTGCTTACCTGTCACGCACACAACATCGCCTTTGCTCAACTGGCCCAGCGAGGCAAAGCTGGTGCCGGCGCTCTTGCGCACGTTCAGGCTGGACGCAGTTATCATGCAGGCTTTGTAGGCGGTGCTGCCGCCGACGATCGTATACTTGGACAGCACATACCCGGTTTTGCCGCTATAGCTCGCCTGCAGCCAGGCGGTGTCGTTCATCACGGCGAGTATCGTCATCGTGGCGCCCTTAGGAATGCGGGTGACTTCATTGGCCGAGGTGGACGGCGAGGCCCGCAGCGTCAGATAGCTGGTCACGTTGGGCTTGGCAGCCAGACCACCGCCGCTGGGAGGCGGGGTGTTGGTGGGAGTGGGAGTGGGCGTCGGCGTGGGTGTTGCCGCGGCAGTCGATGTGGACGAAACCGTGGCGGGCACCGTGGGCAGCGTGCCGGCGCCGGAAGCGACGCGCACATAGAGAGAATTGACGAAGCCGTAGCCCTGCTTGAGCGCGATCTTATACCAGTTGTATTTGCCCGCCTGAACCTGCCCAACGATGAGAACCGTGGTCCCCTTGGGCAGCGAGCCAATGATCCTGGTGGAACCTGCGGGGTCGCGGATACTCAAAGGGCCGGCCGTCGTGGTGCCCGCGCGATATCGGGTATCTCCGCCCACCGCGGCGCTCTTCGCCGCGATGTAGCCTGTCTTGCCGTTATAGCTCACCTTGAGCCATGTGGTGCTGGCCGGCACACCCAACACGTTCATCGTCGCGTTTTTAGGGATGCTGCCCACCACCGTGCCCGAGGGGCTGGCGGCGCTGCGCATGGTCGCGATGGCAACGGTCTTGGCCGTCACAGCCTTGGCGCCGACGGTGGGTGTAGGTGTGGGCGTGGGCGTTCTGGTGGGGGTCGGCGTGGCCGTTCTGGTAGGAGTCGGCGTGGCCGTTCTGGTAGGGGTCGGCGTGGCCGTGGGGGTGACCAGCTTGATGTAATCACCGTGCACGTACCCGGTCAGGTTCTGGGCCGCATAGAAAATCTGATACCATTCGCCGGAAGTCTTCAGAATCTCAACCTTGGCTCCTCGAGACAATGTGCCAAGTATAGCGGCGCTGGTGCTCGCGGAAGCGCGCACGCGCAGATTGTCCGCCGTGACCTCGCCATAGGTTTTGGTCGTCGGTGTGGGCGTAGGTGTTGGAGTAGCCGTCGGCGTGGCTGTCGGCGTGGCTGTCGGGGTGACCAACTTGATGTACTGTTTCATAACGTAGCCGGTCACCGCTTTGGATTCGCAATAGATCCGATACCACTCGCCGGTCGTTTGCAGGATCTTCACCTGGGTGCCCATGGGCAGCGTGGTCAGCACCGCAGCCTGCGAATCGGCGGCGGCGCGCACATTGAGGTTTGCTGCCGTGACCTCGCCATAAAGGTCGCGATCATCCCCTCGTCCGGGCATCTGCGTAAGCGCCGGCTGCTTCACCGCCACGGTGTGCAGCTTGGCGGAGGTGGTGTCGGTGTTGTAGTAGAACTTCAGGATATCCAGATAGCTCTTGCCATTGTTGGCCATCTGCTGAGCGCCGCGCTGGCTCAAGCCGATGCCGTGGCCATAGCCGCGGGCTACGACATACAGAAACCGCTTGTCCGACGACGTGCCGCTGTACAGCAGCCACAGGTTGTTGGTGTTGATCAATGTACTGAAGCTGGCAAAGCGAGCCTTGAGGGCGCTGCCAGAAGTGTAGGGCAACGATACCGTAAGATCTCCCTCATACTGCAGCTCGGGCTCAGGTGCGGTGGCGGGCTTCGTCGCGGTCACTTTTGACTTCTGGATGTAGCCCTGAATGGAGGGATTGGCGCTGTAGGTGACCTTATACCATACGCCGTCGGCGGTCTGGTCGTTGATGATCAGCTCCCGGCCGGCGGAAAACGCCACAACCTTGCCATCGCCGCTCTGCACCTTGGCCGCGGACGTGCTGGCGGACACATACAGGTTCGTGCCGCTTGCGACGACCCAGCGTCTGGGTTGCACCTGAACATGGGCCTTCACATTGACCTTGGTGAAACCCTTCCAACCCGAAGGGACGGCCGCGTCGTCATCGGGCACGTCGGGCGTGTTGGGCGTAGCCGAGGCAATGGCGCTGATCACGACGGCATCCTTGACGGTATTGACACCTTTGGCTTTGAGCGCCGCCAAGTAATTCTCGCGCAGCAGATTGAGCATGATGTCGGCCTTGGAGCGGTCGTTGGTGTCGCCGATGGTCTCGTGGTCACCGTTGGCCGGAAAGATATAGGTAAACGTGGGGCTGGCCGGATTGGCCAGATCATAGGGATCGGCCTTGAACACATGGTAGGTGTTGGCGCTGCCGTAGCGCATGTTAACCGTTGCGATCTGGCCGCCGTTGCTGGCGGAATACATGCCGTCGGCCAGATTCATGCCGGCAGGATCTCCGATAACGATGACCTGCCCCTTGGTGCCATCCACTGCCTGTACGATTCTGGACTGCAGGGAGCCGTCGCTGTTGAGAGGCAGACCCTTGTAGACCTGATTGCTCGAGGTGTCCCGTATTGTGGAGCCGGCCTTGATGTACTGCATGGCGTAGGTTCGGGCACACACTGCTTGGCTCTTGAGTGCCTCCAACGGAAAACCGGAGCTCATCTCGTAGGCGATGACACCATAGAGATAGGTCTCAATGTATAGCTTGTTGGTAAGCTGAATATAGCCCGACCCGCTGGGGCGGGTGAAGGTCATGTCTCCGGTATAGTTGCGCCAGCCATAACCCGGGTTGTCGATATAGAGCATGTTGTAGGCGCCGGTGCCGTTGGCATACTGCTTGAAGGTTACCGACGCGGGCAACGGCACGGTCACCGCTCCGCTGCTGCTGTTGTATTTTAGTTGCAGGCCGCTGTCCTTCACGCTGAGGGTGTAGGTCGTGTTGGAGACCAGTTCCACACCATCGGCCTCGGCGATTTGATAAACGCCCTTCACCTGGAAACGGACCGATGAGGGGCTGCCCATGGAGCTCAACCTTACGTTGATGACGCTGTAATTGGGGGCGGCAGATGCTACGGTGACGGGCAGCAAAAAGGACAGAACCAGCATAGCGGCCAGTAACAGGCTCCCGAGTTTTCCGGTTGGTTTCATCTTGGAACGATTCCTCCCTCTTCTTGGGCCAAAACTGGCCGACCTTTCACACAGACGCAAATACAACCAAGGGACCGTCGCTCGAAAGCCCTGCGGTCCTCTACAGCTATATATCCCATGTGTGGACAGTATAGCATAGGTCAAAGCCAAGAAGATGGAAAAAGCATGGTTCAGAAACGTATTTTTTACATTTTGCTTACAAAATACCTTCTATGGTGGATGTTTTACGAACTGAAAAATTGGATATTTTATCTGTTCTATTAAAAACCGCAGGCCAATACGCTCTCACAAGTGCTGTCTGGCCAAGCAAGTAAAGTGCACATGACAGGATTTCGCGCCTTGTGAGGCGCGACCAAAGGTCTATGATCGCCCAGGTCGCATGTTCGAGCAGGAGCAGCAGGCTCCGGCCAGACCTTGGGAAACCTTCGGCCCCAAATATATTGAGTGAGCATCCTTTATTACCGACCGACGGTTCATCCGACGAGAGGAAATCGCTCGATGATAGAAGCGCTTACAAAAACCAGCCGCAGCGGTCTCACGTCTTCCTTATGGCAAATTAGAAACGCACAATCAAAGGCCCGCCGGCGACGGTTATCGGCGGCGGGCAAACCAGCAAAAAGAGAGAGCCGTCTGAATCGCTGACGATGCAACAGCATCGGCAGCGAAACAATTATGGCAGATACCACTGCGCCATATTGGCAAAGGCCGATTCCTCCCGCACGCCGCTGACCCCCATCAAATCAGGCGATGTCAGCAGCGAATGGGTACGGAAATACAGGCTGATGATCGGCAGCTCGTCGATGATGGCGCCTTGCAGCTCGGTCATGCGCAGCCTTAACTCCTCGCTCTTGGCGGTTTGCGCGATCTGATCCAGCTTCGCGTCCATGTCGGCACTGCCCCAGCCGCCAATATTCAGCGAACCGTCGGTGCGCAGCAGGAAGCTCAAATCCGGCACCGGAGAAAGATAGCTGCCGCACAGCGCCAGGTCGAAATCTTTCTCCAGAAGCTTGGTCAGGTACTCGTCCCAGCCCAGCGTGACGACTTCCGTCTGTATGCCGGCGGCCGTGAGCTGATCGGCGATGAGCCTGGCAGTGTCCACGCGCAGGGTGTTGGTTTCCTCACGGTTGGTCAGGATGCGTATCTTCAAATTGCGTTCCATGCCATCGGGGCTCCGGGTCCAGCTTCCTTCCTCGTTGGCGGACCACCCTACTGCCTCTATGAGGCTGCGGGCCTGCTTGATGTCCTTGTTGTAGTGCAGCACCTTGCCATCATACAGCCAGCTATCCGGCGGCACCGGCGTGTCGGCCACAATGGCGTGGTTGCTGTAGGCCCACGCGGCGATCTCACGGCGGTCGAGGGCATAGGCGATTGCCTGACGCAAGCGCTTGTCCTGCAGGTCCGGCGAGGCAAAGTTAACCGCCAGATAATCGAAGGTGTGGGTCGGGTATTCGTAGACGCTGGCGTCGCCGCTGTCGCGGTATTGGGCCACGGTCAGGTCGTTGGTCTGCACGGCGTCCAGCTGGCGCAGCACCAAGCTCTTGATGGCGGTAGCGTTGTCCGAGAAGGGCAGCGCCTCGATCTGCTGGATGTAGGGCGGCTTCATCCACCAGTCCGGGTTCACCTTGAGCTTGATGGACGTGCCGGGCTGGAAGGTCTCGCAGACATAGGGTCCGGTGCCATAGGGTATGGCGGGCATGGTCTTGCCGTCAAAGCCGCCGTCCCAGGGCAGAATCGGGAAACTCAATGCGTGCAGCGCGCCGTAGAAGGGCTTCTTGAGCTTGAGCACCACGGTGCCGCCGGTGCCTTCCTGCCAGCTCTCCACCCAGTCCAGCACATAGGCATAGGTGCAATCGGCGCCTAGCGCCTGTATCTGGTCCAGCGTAAAAAGCACATCCTTGGCTTGCAGCTCGCGTCCGCTCCCCTGCCACTTGGCGCCTTTGCGCAGCGTGAATGTCAGCTGCGGCCCTTCGGTGCTCAAGGGCATCTTCTCGGCCAGCGCCGGGGCCGGCGCGCCGCTGCCGCTCTGCAGCAGGCCTTCGAAGATCAGCCCATAGATGCTGCTCATCTCCCGGGTCTTCACTGTGAGCGGATGCTCCACCTCGGTGGAAGCGGGCATGCTCACATGGATGGAGCCGCCGGCCTTGGGTACGATCTGGGCAGAGGCTGTGGGGCCCACGCTGGGCGTGGAGGTGGCGGTGGCCGTGGGGCGGGCAGGCCCGCAGCCGCTCAGCAGAGCGCCCAACGCCAGCATCACCGCCAGCGCCCGTTTATTTTTTCGGGTATAGTCTTTTGTAAACTTCATAGGCATTCAACACCCTTTTCACAAAGTTGCGGGTTTCAGCGAAGGGAATATCCTCACCGTTGACCCCGATGCCGCCCTGTTGCACCCATTTGCGCACGGTGCCCTCGCCGGCGTTGTAGGCGGCCAGTGCCAGCATCGTGTCGCTGTCGAAGCGACCGAAAAGATAGTTCAAATACCAACAGCCCATCTCGATGTTGTAGCCGCCGTCCAACAGCATGTCGTCGGAATAGCTCCAGTCGTTCTTGCCGGCAATCCACTCACCGGTATCGGGCATGATCTGCATCAGGCCCAATGCCCCCACGCCGGAACGGGCATCGGCGCGGAAGTTGCTCTCGGTGCGGATGACCGCGGCCACGAACAGCGGGTCCAGCCCATAGCGGGCGGCCGCCGGCTCTATCACGGGTTGCAGGTCATAGGGGTACAGCCGCAGCTGCACCCAATAAGCCCCCAACGCAGCGGCGCCTGCTACAAGCAATACGGCCACCAGCACGACGGGCCAACGTTTGCGCCTGCCTTTGCTTCTGGCGCTCACAGCTCACCATCCAGCGCTTCTTCATACAGCGCGCGCAGCTGGCGGCGGGTGTCCTCAATGCTGCCGGAGGTATCCACCACATGGCTCGCCCGCCGGCGGCGCTCGGCGTCGGAGAGTTGCGCGTCCAGGCGCTTCTGCGCGTCCTCACGGCTCAGGCCCCGCTCCAGCAGGCGGCGCAGCTGCTCGTCCACGCCGCAGGAGAGCACCCACACCACGTCGCAATCGGCGTCAGCGCCGCTCTCCAGCAGCAGCGGTGCGTCCACGATGGCCACACCCACGCCGTCGGCTCGGGCCTGCGTGAGGAACTCCCGCATGTCTTCGAGGATCGCGGGGTGCATGAGGCCGTTGACGACCTTTCGCGTTGCCTCGTCGTCAAAGATGCGCTGGGCCAGCTTGTCACGCAGCAGCCGCTGGCCCGCGTCGAAGAATTCTTCGCCAAAGGCTTCGCGAAGCGCCCGCCAGCCGGCCCGGCCGGGCTCCACGATCTCGTGGGCCACACGGTCGGCGTCCCACACGCGGGCGCCCAGTTCCTGCAGATAGGCCGAAGCCGTGGATTTGCCGGTGGCGATGCCGCCGGTGAGTCCTATGGTCACCAAGGGAAATCCTCCCGCACATGCAATTCTAACGTTTGTCTTTATTAGGATATAACAAACCGGGTCGTTTCAACCCGGTTTGATGATACAGTATTTTACTGCGAGGCGCAACCGCACGGCATTTCGTCAACATTTCGCTTTGACTCGTGCCGACCGATGTCAGTCGACAGCGTTACTCTCGATCCAAACCGGCCAATGCCCGCTCCAGCGCCATGGTCGCCCGCTCCTCCCACATGCGCGCGCGCAAGATGTGCCCGGCCAGTATGGCCAGCGTGTCCGCATCGCGGAACTTGGCCATGCCCTCGGGTTGAAAGCTCACGTGCTTCCACATCTCCCCGGCGAAGGCACAGGAGCGCTGCAGGTGCCCGGCGGCTTCCAGCAGGGCTTCCGCCTGCTGGGGCAGCGCTTCGGCGGCCCGCTGCAGGAACCGCGCGGCGAAGCCGCGTTCGTTGAGCACGCAGTGGTTGTTCAGATAGATGATGAACCGGGTCTGCCATTCCGGCGCGTCAAGTGGCGTACCTTCCTCGGTCTCGGCCAGCAGCGCATCCGCCCAGGCGCGGAAAGCCGCAAGGCCCGCGGGGTGGCCTTGGGCGGTGGCGGTGCGCTCCATGGCTACCGCCCGGCGCAGCGCCCGCGCGTAGAGGGCGCCATCCAGCGTCACCGGCTCCAGCTCCTTAATGAGCACATATCCCCTGGTGTCCGCGTACCAGTTGCGCTTGCGGAAATAGCCGCCGGTGTCGATGGTGAAGTCCTCGGTCTGGGGCAGCTCGTTCTGAAAGTAGTTCCAGCCATAGAGCACCGATCCCTCCTCATCATAGCCGGTCACCACGCAGAACTCCGGCCCGCCCACCACGCCGATGGCCATCACCGGCAGGCCCCGCTGTATGCTGGCGACGATGTCCTGCCGGGCGGTGTGCTCGTCGGCGTAGGTCATGCCGCGCTCCAACTTGGGCGCCTTGCCGCCGTAACCCGCGTTCAGCTTGATGACCGCGCTGCAGCCGCAGGCCTCCAGAGCCCATCGCACCAGCGCGAACTCGTCGTCGCCGGCCGTGCCATAGGTTTCATTCTCGAAGAACCAGCCCCGCCACACCATGCGGAAGGCCGCGCCGCTGGCCGCCACGATGTGGGTGTAGTCCAACCGCGGGTCGGCGCCGGCTGCCCGCAGCAGCACCGAAAGGCTGCCACAGAAATAGGTAAGCATGTTCTCGTCTGCGCCGAACTGCTCCAGCTTCTTCACGCCGGTCAGTATCTTTCTGGTAAAGTCTTTGGTGTCTCCCGCAGTTGTTCCGTCCATCTTTTCCAGCATCTCCTGTTTCAGTCGTTCACGCAGCGCATGCAGGCGGTTGTTCACCCGGCTCTCCGTGAGCCCCAGCAGGGCGGCGGTCTCGCTCTGGCTGTAGCCGCTCAGGTAGAAAAGGCCCAGGATGGACCTGTCCTCCTCAGCCAGTTGGCCCACGGCCTGCCACAGCTCCCGCCGCAACGCGTCCTCTTGTATGTTCTGTTCCCCCAGCGGCAGGCTGGCCACTGGGAGCAGGCGGTTCCCGCGCTTCATGCCCAGGCAGATGTTGCGCAGAACCGTCTTGAACCACTTGGGAAAAGCCTCGGGGGCGCGCAGCAAGCCCAGGCTGGTCAGCGTCCGGATGAAGGCCTCCTGGGCGGCGTCCTGCGCCAGGTGCCAATCGCCCAACAGCGACCAGGCATAGTTGAGCGCCATGGATTGGAACCTGTCGACCAGTTCCTCCATGGCGTCGGTCTCTCCCGAGCGAATCCGTTGGATGATCGTGACCAGATCCTGCATGACGCCTCCTGCTTTGCGATGCGTGACATAGAAAAGAGGAAACAAAAAGAGAAATTCTTTAGATGGGGGGTATAGCTAGGCTACATATTCATCGTAAATAAGGAATTTCGCGCCTGTTGGCGCGACCAAAGGGCTTTCCGGTCGCCCTTTGGAAACCTTCGGCACCCATTTAAGTGATTAAGGTGAACGACGGTTTGAGTATACTCGCACTTTGTTCTTCGCCGTGATTGTAGGGCCGTATTGCATACGGCCTCCCCGCTTCGCTCCTTGCTGCGCTGTCTCGCTTACGGGCGACCGGCAATGCGCAAGCGCATTGCCTGACTGGAACGTGCAGCAAGCTTATCTATATCCCCCTCGCCCCGTGAGGGGAGAGGGGTCGGGGGAGAGGGTCCTTACTTCGCGTCGTACCAGCTATTCCCCATGGACACATCCGCCCTCAGCGGCACAGCCAGCTCCGCCACGCCCTCCATGCATCGTTTGAGAAGTGCGGACACCTCCTCGGCCTCTTCCACGGGGCTGTCTACAATCAGTTCGTCGTGCACCTGCAGGATCAACCGGGCCTTGAATCCACCCTTGCGCAGCTCCTCATGGGTCTTGATCATGGCCAGCTTGATGATGTCGGCGGCCGTGCCCTGTATCGGCGCGTTCATGGCCACGCGCTCGCCGAAGGAGCGGGTCTGGTACTGGGGGCTCTTGAGCTCCGCCATGGGGCGGCGGCGGCCAAAGAGCGTGGTCACATAGCCATGCTCATAGCCGGACTTCACCGATTGTTCCATGTAGGCCTTCACGCCGGCATAGGTGGATAGATAGCGTTCGATGTATTCCTTGGCTTTCTGGCGAGGAATGCCCAGCTGCCGGGCCAGGCCGAAATCGCTGATGCCATAGACGATGCCGAAGTTGACGGCCTTGGCCGAGCTGCGCATATGGTCGGTGACCTCTGCCAGCGGCACGCCGAACACTTGCGAAGCCGTCTGGCGGTGGAAGTCCGCACCGCCGTGGAAGGCCTGCTGCATGCGCTCATCCCCGGCCATGTGGGCCAGCACCCGCAGCTCGATCTGCGAATAGTCGCCATCCACGAGCACGTTGCCCTGGCTGGCCACGAAGGCCCGGCGGATGGGCCGGCCCAGGTCCATGCGCACGGGAATGTTCTGCAAGTTGGGGTCGGACGAACTGATACGGCCGGTGGCGGCCACGGTCTGGTGCAGAGTGGTGTGCACGCGGCCGGTGCCCGAGCGCACCAGCGGCAGCAGGCCATCGATGTAGGTGCCCTTGAGCTTGCTGATCTGTCGGTATTCCAGGATCAGCGGCACGATGGGGTGAGCGTCGGCCAGCTGCTCCAGCACCTCGGCATCGGTGGACCAGCCGGTCTTGGTGCGCCGGCCCTGGGGCAGGCCCAGCTGTTCAAAGAGAATCTCGCCCAGCTGCTTGGGGGAGTTGATGTTGAATGTCCGGCCCACCAGGCCGTAGGCTTGCTCCCCTATGACCTGCAGGCGGGTCTGGAATTCGTCTCCCAGTTTTTTTAGCACGTCGCTGTCCAGCCGGAATCCACGCTGCTCCATGTCGAACAGCACGTCCACCAGCGGCAGCTCGATGGTCTCAAAGAGCGCCGTCATGCCCTGCTCGGCCAGCATAGCCCTTTGGCGCTGAGCCAGCGCCCACAGCGTGGCCGCGGGTGACGCGTCCGGATTTACGCCCAGCGTGCGGTCGCACAGGTCGGCGAAGCCGTATTTGCCGCCCACGGGGCTCAGCAGATAGCCGGCCAGCATCGTGTCAAATTCCACATGACCCAAGGCGATGTCATAGGGTTTCAGCGTCGTGCTCCAGGCTTTGGCGTCATGCAGCGTCAGCCGTGCGCCCCGCCACATCGGCTCCAGCGCCCGCAGCGCTTCGTCGGGCTGCAACCCCTGCCCCGCCAGGTCGCGCATCAGCGGAATGCAGTATTCTTCCTGGCCATCGAAGATGGCCAGGTCTTCCAGCATGACCGCAGCCGCGTCGCTGCCGGCCAGCTTTTGGGACAACGCGGCCACGGCGTCCACAGTCTCCAGCCGCTGGCAACGCACGGCGGTCAGCTTCTCCTTCTGCTCCTCGGCGCCGCTCTGGGCCTTCAAGCGGTTCAGGATGGCTCGCAGCTGCAGCTCTTCCAGCGCGGCGAAGGCATCGGTCTGCCGCCAGGGCAGCAGCTCCATCTCGTCAAAGCCGCGGCCGCCCAGCGGCGCGTCACAATGGATCGTGGCCAGCTCTTTGGAGAAGCGCGCCATGTCCGCGCCATTGCGCACGCGCTCGCCCAGCTTGCCCTTGATCTCGCCGGCGTGCTCTAGCACCGCCTCCACGCTGCCATAGGTGTGCATCAGGTTCAGAGCCGTCTTCTCGCCTACACCGGCGATGCCGGGAATGTTGTCGGAGCTGTCGCCCATGAGGCCCTTGAGGTCGGGAATCTGGTCCGGGCGCAGGTCGTAAACCTCCCGCAGGTGCTCGGGGGTGAATTCCTCGATTTCGGTGACACCCTTCTTGGTCAGCGCCACCAGCGTGTTCTCGCTGACCAGCTGCAGCGAATCGCGGTCGCCGGTGATGACGATGGTCTGTATGCCCTGTGCCTCGGCCTTTTTCGCCAGCGTGCCCAGAAAATCGTCGGCCTCAAAGCCGTCGGCATCCACCGTGGCGATGCGCATGCGCTCCAGCAGCTCCCGCAGCATGGGGATCTGCGGGCGCATGTCCTCGGGCATCTCCCGCCGGCCGGCCTTGTACTCGGCGTACTTCTCATGGCGGAAGGTCGGCCCATGCTTGTCGAA
Source organism: Bacillota bacterium (assembly GCA_023422005.1). Classification (GTDB taxonomy): domain Bacteria; phylum Bacillota; class Clostridia; order Christensenellales; family UMGS416; genus JAEYRA01. The sequence continues at coordinate 37,363 of JAEZSC010000207.1, forward strand.
AGCCACGGCCAGATACTTGGGTTTATACTCTTCCAAGGCCTTGAGCATCATGTTCACAAAGCCGAAGATGGCGTTGGTAGGCCGGCCGTCCCGGTCGGACATCGCCGGCATGGCGTAGAACGCCCGGTGTATCAGGCTGTTGCCGTCTATGACGATCAGACGATCCTGCATGTGTGCCTCCTATGGGGTCTAGCAATCAAATTTATCGTACCATATTTTGTCGCAATTGAAAATGAAGCAACCTCGTTGCGTCGACGCACCCACATTGTGCTATAATAATATCCATTCCACACATGCGGGAGGGATACCCATGGGAAACAAAGTCATTGTGAAGGAAAAAAAGAAGCCCAAGTCTGCCGCGGGCAAGGTGAACACCGCCGCGCCCAAGCCGCCGATGCCTCAGCCCGAGGTCATCAAGAAGGGCAAGAAAGACAAAGAATGGTGAGGATCCAAGCATAAAAGGGAGCGATCATTGGGTCGCTCCCTTTTGTTTTGGCTGTCAAAATGCCCTTCGGGATTTTGACAGCCTTTCGCCTGCGGCGCTGATGCGCCTTGGCGATCAAGCCATTTTGCAGTACTTATGTTTATCGCCCGGCGATTACGGTCGCCGGGCGATTTCTAAGCTCAAGCCCCATACTGTTGCTCGTTGGAACGAGGCCCTGCGGGCAGGGCTCTGTCTGTACTTTCTCTTATGCATACGTTTTCTCCCGCCGGATGAACCGTCGGTCGGCAACTGCCATATCGTTTCTATTTAACAGAATGGAAGACTAATACATTTCAAAGATATAGTTGTTCATGCGGGGGTACATCTCGTCCAGCAGTGCCAACGCCGCAGGCTCACCCTGAGCCAGGCCGGCGCCGGCGGCCTCGGTGGCCGTCATGCAGCCGGTCAGGATGCGCACCAGCGCCCCCACCGGGCAGGAAAAATCTGCGGGTTCCTGGGTACGCGTCAAGCTTGCCTGCCCACCCCGGGCGTGCAGCCTCCACAGGCCGTTGTTCTCCGGCACCATTCCGTCGCCGGTGATCTCGATTGTCAGCTCGCCCTCGGCGGCAGGCGTGGCCTGCGCCACAGCCAGCGCAGCGTCGGTCACGCGCATCATAACGAAGGGCTGCAGCTTGGCCCGGTCGATCCAGTGGCCGGGCAGCAGTATGGCGCGGTCGTCGGCGGGGGCGCTCCACAGCGCGGTCTTGCCCAAGAGCTTCAGCGCCGCCAGCAGCGCCTGCGTCCCCTCTGCGCTCAGCGTGATCTGCTCGCTCAGGCGCGCCTCATCTTCTGATTCCTCCAGCAGGCCGTAGCCAACGGGCTGCCCATGGCGGAAAAGAACCACAGCCCTGCCACCCAGCGAGCGCAGCTCGCCCAAGCGCTTGCGCCACAGCGGCTCATCCCGCAGCACGGCCAGATGGCGGCCAGCCACAAAGCGGTCGTAGACGGCGGACAGCGCGCTAATATCCGGCTGTTCAGTCCATTCGGCGGTATATCCCTGCGGCAGCGCATCGGGCAGCTCCGCCGCCGGGCGTAAATACTCCATCTGATAGCTGACCGTACTCCAGCCCAGGCGGTCATAGAACACGTGATCGAAGGGATAAAGGAATGTGAAGCCCCGGCCCCGGTCCGCCATGTCGCGCAGCGCCGCGGCCATCAGGCGCTTGGCATGCCCCCGCAGCTTGTGCGCCGGGTCGGTGGCGACGCCGCACAGCGTTTCCACGGTGACGGCACGGCCCCGCAGCCGCAGCGGATAGGGGATCATCTGCAGCACGCTCAAGAGCTCGCCGCCCTCGGTCAGGCACAGCGTGTTTTCAGCGGTATACACATCATCGAAGAACCAGTCCACATAGCGCGGCCCGCCCTCGTGGAAGCTCAGCTCCCACAGGCGGCGCACGTCGTCACGGCGATGGGGTTCAGCCTTGTGTATCATCGCGGTTCATTTCCCTAATGCGGTATTTGTTGACCAGGCGCACGGGGTTGTAGCTTTCCTTAGCGCGGCGCAAACCGGGGATGCCCATATCCTCCTCACGGTTTACATAGGTTACACACTGGAAGTTGCGGTGCACGAACTGCTGATTGATAAACGCATAGATGCCCGGTATGGACGAGTCGGCCTTCTCAAAGTGAATGAGCGCCATATCCGGCCGGAAGCGCTCGCCGATCGTGAAGGCCTTGGGGTGGCCTTCCACGCACAACAGAGCGCCCACAAGGCCCAGTGCCTCCATGTTGGAGATGGCCTCTTTGATGGCGGACATCTCGCCATCGTCCACATTGTCGCTGCCCTCATGGCTGTGGAACCATTCGCAGCTGATGCTCAGGCACTGGGGCAGCAGCTCAGGCGTGAGCTCCTGCCAGTTATAAGCGGAATCGAACTTGTTGATGTGGTTGCGCTTGTTGTGGAACTTCTTGCCCGGCAGCTTGTCCAGCTCCTCACGCAAATACACATATTCGGCCAGGTCGCGGTCGAAGGTGATCTCAATGCCTTCGTGGGGCTCGGCGTGGAAGCGCGCGGCGAAGTCTTCATTGACGCCCATGATGTCCAGCCCGCAGCGGCGCTGCCGCAGGTCGTCCAGCGCTGTGCGCACGGCAGGCATCACCGGCTGCCCGGCGGGCACCAGAGGCTGCATGTGGCCCACACACCCCGTGTCCGGGTGGCGGTAGGAGAAGTACAGCACGCCCTCGTGTTCGCAGATCTCGATCCGCCAGCTCTTACGCCAGATATACAGGTTGGCAAAGGACAATTCGGAGTTCTCATATTCGATGCCTTCAGCATAGCGCTCCAGCAGCGCGCGATCCTCCAGCGTCAGCTGACGAAACTGTAACAAGCAAATCCCCCTGACCGCCTGAACGGACGGTTTTAATTCTTACAAGTTTGGTAGGCATCCATATTATATACCAACGCTCAGGGGAAATGAAGCTGTTAAATTTGTCGGCTGTTCGTTCACGTTTGGTTTCACGCCGCGCGAATTTTCTGTTAAAATATAACCATAGTCTCATAATATAGAGGCGTCATATGGCGCTGAACCACCGCAACGGCATCTATGTAGTTTTATCTTTTAGAGGAGTGTGTTGTCATGAGCAATTCAACGGAAATCCTCGTCAATACAGAAGCCCCTTTGCAAAGCAAGGTTGCGCTGAAACCCGTTATGCTGATGCTCTTTGCTCGGTCTGGCTTGTTCCTCCTCATGCAGTCCTGTATATTCCTTGTGCTCCTGCTCATAAACGGGAACGCCGAATGGAAACAGTCGGCGCGCTTCTGGCCTTTCGTCGTTACAGCGGCGAATATCATCTGCGCGATCCTTTTAAGTCGTCTGTTCCGCAGGGAAGGCAGGTCGTTTTGGAACCTGTTCCGAATCCAGCGAGGCACCGTGATCAAAGATGCGCTGTTCTGCACTCTAGCCATGATCGTCGCGATGCCATTCTCCTATCTGCCCAACATATTGGCGCAGAACATCATATTTGGCAACACGACCGATGCCGTTGCCTTGTTGTTCCAACCCCTGCCGGCATGGGCTGTGTGGGTAGCCATCGTTGTGTTTCCGCTCACCATGCCCATAGGCGAGCTGACCAACTATTTTGGCTATGTAATGCCCCGGCTAGAACGACTGACACGCAGCAAAGTGCTGGCTCTTTGCCTGCCCGCGGTGATGCTGGCACTTCAGCACGTGTTTCTGCCTCTCATTCCGGACTGGCGCTTCATGCTCTGGCGTGGTGTCATGTTCCTGCCCTTTGCCTTTATGGTGGGTCTGCTCATCCGTTGGAAGCCGCATTGGCTGCCCTATCTGCTCATCGGTCATGTGCTCATCGATATCATGGCCGCAGCCAGTTATTTCATGTTGCCGATGTGACATGCAGCAAAAAAGGGCTTCGGCATTGCGCCGGAGCCCTTTCATACTGCCTATGATTTTTCACAGCCTGGACTTATAGTCCTCATACCCAAACCGCTTGAGCACCTGAAGCTCTCCATCCAGCCGCCGCACAGCGATGGCCGGCAGGCCGATGCCGTTGAAGGTGTTGTTCTTGACCATCGTGTAGTGGGCCATGTCGGTGAACACCAGGCGGTCGCCGGCCTTAAGAGGCTGCGGGAAGGAATAATCGCCGATGACGTCGCCAGCCAGGCACGTGGGCCCGCCCAGGCGGTAGGTGTGGGGCATCTCACCGGGCTGCCCGGCCCCGATGATCTGAGGCCGATAGGGCATCTCCAGCACATCGGGCATGTGGCACGCGGCGGAGGTATCCAGTATCGCGATGTCCATGCCGTTGCGCACGACGTCCAGCACCTGTGTCACCAGGAAACCCGTGTTCAGCGCAATGGCCTCGCCGGGCTCCAGGTACACATGCACACCGTAGGTATCCTGAAAGTGGCTGACAATGCGCTCCAGCAACGCCAGGTCATAGCCTTCGCGGGTGATGTGGTGGCCGCCGCCCATGTTGAGCCACTTCATGCCGCGCAGGTACTGCCCGAACCGCTGCTCGAAGGCCTCGGCCACGCGCTGTAGCGTGTCGGAGCCCTGCTCGCACAGCGCGTGGAAGTGCAGGCCGTCCAGCCCCTCCAGCCCGTCGGGCTGGAAGTGCTCAGCCGGCACGCCCAGGCGGCTGCCGCTGGCGCAGGGGTTGTATATCTCGTGCTCCACCTCGGCATAGCCGGGGTTCACGCGGATGCCGCAGCTGACCGTAGGATTCGCCCTGCGCACCCGGTCCCGGTACCTCTGCCACTGGGCGAAGGAATTGAAAACGATGTGGTCGCATAACGCGGCCAGTTCGTCGATCTCGCCCTCGCGGAAGGCCGGCGCGTAGGCGTGCACCTCCTTGCCCATGTGCTCGCGGCCCAACCGCGCCTCATGCAGCGAAGAGGCTGTGATGCCCTTCAAAAATTGCCCCACCAGAGGGAACGTCTCATACATCGAAAAGCCCTTGAGCGCCAGCAATATGGAGCAGCCGGTGCGCGCTTGCACGCCGGCCAAAACTTCCAGATTGCGCTGCAGCAAAACCTCGTCCACGGCGTAGCACGGCGTGGGCAGCGCGGCAAAATCCATCGGCTTCATGGGCTAGTCCACAAGCTTGGGCGTAAAGCTCTCCTGCCAGGGCAGGCCGTGCTTGTTCAGCGCATCCATGAACGGGTCGGGATCGAACTCCTCGACGTTGTATACGCCGGGTTTCTTCCACAGGCCTTTGAGGATCATCATTGCGCCGATCATCGCGGGCACGCCGGTAGTGTAGCTGATGGCCTGGGAGCCCACCTCGCGGTAGCACGCCTCGTGGTCGCATACGTTGTATACATAATAGGTTACGGGCTTGCCATCTTTCACGCCTTGGCAAATGCAGCCGATGTTGGTCTTGCCCTTGGTGCGCGGGCCCAGCGAGGCCGGGTCCGGCAGCACGGCCTTGAGGAATTGCAGCGGGATGATCTCACGGCCCTCAAAGTTGATGGGCTTGATGGACGTCATACCGACGTTCTCCAGCACCCGCAGATGGGTCAGGTAGTTTTGGCTGAACGTCATCCAGAAACGGATGCGGCGGATGCCCTTGATGTTGAGCGCAAGCGATTCCAGCTCCTCATGGTGCAGCAGATAGATGTCCTTGGGCCCAATCTCCGGCAGGTCATACACGCGCTTGAGTTCCAGCGGCTCGGTCTCCACCCACTCTCCGTTCTCCCAGTAGCTGCCCGGCGCGGTGATCTCGCGGATGTTGATCTCGGGGTTGAAGTTCGTGGCAAAGGGATACCCGTGGTCGCCGGCGTTGGCATCCACGATGTCTATATAGTGGATTTCGTCGAAGTAATGCTTGAGGGCGTAGGCGCTGAACACGCCGGTGACGCCCGGGTCAAAGCCGCTGCCAAGCAGAGCCGTGATGCCGGCCTTCTCGAAGCGCTCGCGGTAGGCCCACTGCCACTTGTATTCAAATTTGGGCACATCCTTGGGCTCATAGTTGGCGGTGTCCACATAGTGCACGCGGGTGGCCAGGCAGGCGTCCATGATCGTCAGGTCTTGGTAGGGCAGCGCCACGTTGATGACGATGTCCGGGCCGAAGGAACGGATCAGCGCGATGACCTGCTCGGTCACGTCGGCGTCCACCTGCGCCGTGGAAACCTTCGTCTTGGTGCCCTTGGCCTCCACCTGCGCCTTCAAAGCGTCGCACTTGGATTGGGTGCGGCTGGCGATGCAGATTTCTTCAAAAACATCGCTGACCTGGCAGCACTTATGCACGACGACACCGGCCACGCCGCCGGCCCCGATGATCAACGCCTTTGCCATGAATGAACCCTCCTGAAAATATCGTTGAATGGAACGGCGATGATTATACA
>JAEZSC010000033.1 GCA_023422005.1 Bacillota bacterium
TCGATGATGTCGCCGCTCTCGTACACGACGGCGCTGTAGAGGTTGAAGATCTGATCAAAGCCGGCGTTCAGGATGTTGCCCAGGTTCAAAAGGGCCAGCATGACCAGCATGTTGCGCAGGTTGGGCAGCGTGATGTGCCACAGGCGGCGCATGTGGCCGGCTCCGTCGATGATGGCCGCCTCGTAATATGTCGGGTCTATGGCGGTGAGAGCCGCCAGGAATACTACGGAGTTGAATCCGAACTCCTTCCAGATGTCAGACGTGACGGCCACGATGGGGAACCACGTGTTATCCCCCAGGAAGAAGATGGGCTCCACACCGACAGCCTTGAGCACCATGTTGATGACACCGCTAGAAGGGGACAGCACGTCGATCAGAATGCCGCTGAGGATGACCCAGGACAGAAAGTGTGGCAGATACAGGATTGTCTGCAGCGTGCGCTTGTAGCGCAGGCTGCGCAGCTCATTGAGCAGCAGCGCCGTGATCAGCGGCGTGATCAGGCCGAACACGCCCTTCAGGAAGGCGATGTAGATCGTGTTCCACAGCGTCTTGACCGAACCGGGCAGCAGCAGCAGGAATTCAAAGTTGGCCAAGCCGACCCAGGGCGAATGCAGGAACCCTTTGTCGGGCTGAAAATCCTGAAAGGCCATGACCAGGCCAGCCAGCGGACCGTAGCTGAAGATCAGCACGACGACGACAGCGGGCAGCAGCATCACGTGCATGGGCAGTTCGCGTTTGAATGTGCGCCAATTCATAGAACCGATTCCCCCCATATGGTGCCGGAGGAGGAGGCGGGCCTCGCCTCCTCCTCCGGCGGATCATTTCATGCCTGGTGTCGCGTCACCATGCTTTTTTACTTGGCGTTGGCGGCGTACCATTCGTTGACTTCCTGCTGGATGGCGGAGCCGCCCAGGGACATGGCGCTGGTCACGAACTTGTCGAAGTTCTCGATGGGATCGCCCATGATAATCTTGGTGAAGGTTTCCAGCTCCAGCTTGCTCAAAGCCGAGCTCTTGGTCGTCATCGTGGCGGTGTCGGCGCCGTAGAAGGCGTTCATCTTCATCAGGTTGCCGCTGACGTACTGATCGATGATGCGGAAGGAGCCGCCCTCATCGAACACGCGGTACATGCCCCAGCCCTTGGGATCGCCGTTGCGATAGCTCTGGGCGGTTGTGTAGTTGGTCTTCTGCTCGGGGTTGAGCTTGGAGGTGTCGCCGCTCTTTACGGCGTCCACGATGGCCTTGTGAATGTCCAGGTTCTTGGTGGCAGGCCAGGCCTGAGCGAAGGAATACTTGAAGGTCTCATAGAGCGTGCCGTCCTTGGTCAGGTTGAAATAGAGCTGGTAATCCTCGATGGTGCTGTCCCAGCCCTTCTGCACGAAAATGCTCTGCAGCTTGAAAATGGCCTCGGGGTTGGCGAAGTTCTTGTTAACGACGTAGTAGCTGGTGGTACCCAGGTTGATCTGAGGATTGGCGGGCGTGCCGTCCACCGAAGGCAGCGCGTAAGAAACCCAGTCGGCCTTGTTGTTGTTGTCGATGTTGGACTGCAGGGGCCACAGGGGATTCCACATCTGGCCGAACTGAATGCCGATCTTGCCGGAAACGCACAGCTCGGATTCCTTGCCGGCGTCCTTTACGGCGAATTCCTTGTCGATCTTGCCGTTCTTGTACAGCGTCTGCAGATACTGCAGGGCGGCCTTCATCTCGGGCTGGTAGCTGCCCTGCACCAGCTTGCCGGAGGCGTCCTTAACCCAGATGCCGGGATAGGCGTGGAAGGCGTTGCAGATGCCCTCAAAGCCGCCGAAGCCGTTGTACAGATCCTTGGTCAGGGCCAGGCCGTAATAGGGGCCGCCGTTGCCCTCGGGGTCCTTGGTCGTGAAGGCGTCGATCAGAGCGGTCAGCTCGTCGATGGTCGCGGGGGCCTTCAGGCTCAGCTTGTCCAGCCAATCCTGGCGGATCCAGATGAGCGGCGCGCCGTCCATGGAGCTGCCGGTGTTGGGCGTGGCCACCAGCTTGCCGTCGAAGGTCGCGGAATCCAGGGCAGTCGTGCCCTCCTGGGTCATGATCTGCTTCAAGAACGGAGAAGCGTACTGCTCATAGGCAGCGCCCAGGTCCTTGTTGATGAGCTCGGTTTTGGCAAGGCGGGCCAGCTGGCTGCGGTTGACACCCAGCATGTCCGGCAGAGAGCCCGAGGCGATGTTCACGTTGAGCTTATCATCATACTGCTGGGCTGTGGAGGCTGTCCACTCATATTTGAAGGTGATGCCCAGCTCATCCAGATAGAGCTTGGCCCACGGGTTGTTGGAAATGTCCTCACCGGTGATGAACTTGGTCGTGTCGTCCAGCGTGCGGATCACGGAGATCGTGATGGGCGGGTCATACTTGGAGAAGGCAGCGTCGCCGGTGGCGTCGGGCGTTTCGGCGGGAGCCTCCGAAGCGGTGGGGGCTTCGCTGGCCGGTGCGGAAGTCTCTGCCACCGGGGCTGCCGATGAGGGAGCCGGCGTGGCCGAAGGGGTAGCCGTGCCGGCGCAAGCCGACAGTGAGAAAGCCATGAGCAGAGCGAACACGAGCGCGAGGGTTTTTGTCCGTATGGGCTTCATTGCGTTTCCTCCTTGCAGTTTGGGGTACCTTGCCCATAGTGTATTGTACGAAGTGAACAAATCATATGGCAATCTTTTTACATGTGTGCCCCATTTTTACTTTTTGACATACATGGATAGGGAAATATGCAAAGAGAGTACTGCCACTAGAGTAAATGTAATGGAAAAGAGCTTCATAGGCAAGCGGCCCTTGACCTCTTCCAGTCCGCGAATTGCATATGACCCCTCCAATTCATCACATTCAGACCGTGTAATATTACAAATAAACTTAACACAAAAGACTCATTATTTCGGAGTCTCCCCGATGCTTCGCGGAATATTTTATAATATTATTTTAAGTAATTATGCTCTTAATTGATAGTTGACATGTATAATTTTTTCCCATATACTTTGAGCAAAATTATGAAAAACAAGTTAAATATTTGACCAAAATCACAAATAGATAATACATGCACCAATAAAAGCATAGGGTTATACACAGGCATATTCGGGGAATTATTACTGGAAACTGCAAGAAAACTACACGGCGCTACCTCTAAATCAATCATTATATTCGGCAGAGAGTACTGCCGAAATAGTAATAAAGGAGGAAGGTCAATGCGTAGAACTCTGGCACTGCTCTTGGCATGTCTCATGCTCGCCCTGATCGCCGGGTGCACACCCACAACCGGAACCACCACCGCGGCCGCAACCACATCTGAGGCAACCGCCGCCCCCACCGCAACCCCGGAACCGGCGAAGGAGAGTGTTGCGCCTACGGAGGCAACACCGGAACCCGCGAAAGAGACCACAGCGCCAGCAGCAGAGTACAAACAGTCTCCCTTCCTGGACAGCAAAGGCCTGCCCCCGGTGGCGGAGCGCCTGCCCAAGGAGCCCAAGATCTCCAACGAGATTCCCGCCGATCAGCTCAAATATGAGATCGGCTCTTACGGCGGCACCATGCGTTTTGTGACATCCGTCGTAGAATGGGACGCAGACGTGTTCGTCATGACAAACGAACCCCTGCTCAACACCCCCGGTATCCTGGGCAAGGAAATTACCGGCAACATCCTGAAGGGTTATGAAGCGACCGCGGACCAAAAGACGTTCACGTTCTATATGCGTGAAGGCCTGCGTTGGTCCGACGGCCAACCCGTAACCATGGAAGATGTGCGCTTCACGGTTGAAGATTTCCTCTTCAACGAAGAACTGACGCCCTCGTTCCCCAACTGGATGAAGTCCGGCGGTCAGCGCGAAGGCACGCCTTTCAAGTTTGAAGTCGTCGACGATTGGACGTTCAAGATTTCGTTCGACCAGCCCTACGGCGGTTTCCCCATGCACCTGGCCATCCAGGGCTGGAAGGGCTACACCGAATTCCTGAAGCCCTCCCACTATCTGAAGCCGTACCACAAGAAGTACGCCAAGAGCGAGGAAGAGCTCAAGAAGCTCATAGCCCCCGTGGCTGAAAAGTTCAACATCGCCGACGATGACAAGCGTTGGGTCAACGTTTTCAACAAGGTTGACATTACGAACTGGGAAAACACCCGCTCCGAATCCATAGGGTTCCCGAGTCTGTATCCTTGGGTTTACGCCAAAAAGTCGGAAACTGTCGCGACGTTCGAGCGCAACCCCTACTACTTCAAGGTGGACAGCGCCGGCAACCAGCTTCCCTATGTCGACACGCTTCAGTCCACACTGGTGGAAAACATGGAGATGGTCACAACCAAGATCATCGCCGGCGAAGTGGACTTCGCCCGTGAATCCGCCTCCCTGGTCAACATGCCCCTCTACCGCGAGAACGAGAAGAGCGGTTTCAAGGCTTACCTGTTCAACATGCACGTGACTCCCACCGACATCCTGATCAACGAGACCTTCGATGACCCGACCTGGAAGACGGTATCCCAGGATGTGCGCTTCCGCAAGGCTTTGAGCCTGGCCATCGACCGGCAGGAGCTGATCGATTCCATCTATTACGGTTTCGCGGAACCGGGCACGATTCAGGACTCCACCTATGACCCCGCCGCCGCCGAAGCGCTGCTGGACGAGATGGGCATGAAGAAGGGCGCCAACGGTGTGCGCACCGCCCCCGACGGCAAGAAGTTCTCCTTCCTGATCGAGGTTGGCGCCGAGGCCCCCGACATCGTGCCTTACAGCGAACTGCTGGTTGAGTTCTGGAAGGCCATTGGCCTGGACGCCTCCATGAAGCGCATCGAGTCTTCGCTGGTGGGCAACAAGAACGCCGCCAACGAGCTGCAGATTCGCGTGATCTGGACCCACACGCCGCTGTGGTACATGCAGGACTGGGGCTTTGACGGCATCGGCCGTAGCTGGAACATCTGGAAGAACAACATCAAGACCGCAGAAATCACCAACCCGGACGGCACCAAAAAGCAGATCGACGTGAAGGGCGAGGAACCCCCGCAGGCCATCAAGGACTTCATGGCGCTGAGCGACTCGCTGCTGCAGGTTTCGCCGGATGACGCCGTGAACAAGGTGTGGCCGCAGCTCAAGCAGAGCATGCACGACAACTATTGGTATCTCACTCCTCTGCAAAACATCAAACAGCCCATGATCGTCAACGCCAAGATCGGCAACGTCCCCAACGAGGATTGCGTGGCCATCGCCGCGGACTTCTCCGGCGAGCAGTTCTTCTACAAGAAATAATTCGCCAGCCTGCCGATTACAAATAGTACAAGACTCATAGCTGCAGAAAACGCTCCGTGGTTGCCCGAATGGGCAACCACGGAGCAATCAAAAAGAGCGTGCCCCTTTAAAGGTCTGAATGTGAAATCAAAGGAGGCGTTCCCCCAGTGATCATAAAATTTGCCCTGAAGCGCTTGCTTCAGCTGATCCCTCTCCTGGTCGCCATCAGCATCGTGATATTCGGCATCATTCAACTACCGCCGGGGGACTACCTCACCACCTACATTCAGCAATTGGAACTGGCCGGTAACACAGTCAGTCAGTCCACCATCATCAACCTGACGCAGCAGTACGCGCTGGATAAGCCCGTGCATATCCAATACTTCCGGTGGATTACCAACATCGTCACCAAGGGGAATTTTGGCCGATCATTCGTATATGATAGGCCGGTTGCCGATATCCTTAAAGAACGTATCGGTACGACCATATTGATATCGCTTCTGACGTTGGTTTTTGTATGGGTGGTTTCGATACCGATCGGCATCTATTCCGCCACCCATCAATATTCCTTCTTTGACTATGTGTTTATTTTCATAGGATTTATAGGTCTGGCGGTTCCGGGCTTCCTGATTGCACTGGCAGCGGTCTACTTTATTTTCACGCAAACGGGCATTTCGCTCTCCGGCCTGTTCTCGCCTGAATTTGTGGATGCCCCCTGGTCGATGGCCAAGTTTATCGACGTGCTGCCCCGCATGGGACTGGCCGTGTTTGTGATCGGCATCACGCAGACAGCGGGCATGATACGCCAAATGCGCGCGATGATGCTGGACGAGCTTCAAAAGCAATACGTCATCACCGCCCGGGCAAAGGGCCTCGAAGAGCGCAAGGTGTTGTTCAAGTATCCCATCCGCATCGCCATCAACCCGATGATATCCACGATCGGTTGGGTGCTGCCGGGGCTAATTTCCGGCGAAATGATTGTCTCCATCGTGCTGAACTTGCCTACCATGGGCCCGATGGTGAAACGCGCGCTTATGTCGCAGGACATGTATCTGGCCGCCAGCTTTTTGCTGATCGTCAGCGCCCTGACCATGGTTGGCACACTGGTCTCGGATATTCTGTTGGCGGCAGCCGATCCGCGGATTAAGTTTGGAGGGATCTCGGAGTGAGTGAGACGATGAATAACCCGGTGGCGCCGACTGCCCCTCAGGCTCCGGTGGTGCCGAAGAAAGAGAAGCAGGACAGCACCTATGAAGTGGCTTCCCAATGGAAGCTCATGTGGTGGAAATTCAAAAAGCACAAGCTGGCAATGGTAGCCGTTCCGATCATCATCATCATGTACACGCTGGCAATTTTCTGCGAGTTCTTCAGCCCCGCGCTCCCCCTGGAGCGGTACAGCAAATACAAAAACGCGCCGCCCACCAGGATCCACATCATCGACTCCGAAGGCAAGTGGAACGCCCCCTTCGTGTACGACATGAAGGAGCAGATGGACTCGTATACCTTCAAGAAGACCTTTACAGAGGATACGAGCAAAAAGATCCCGCTTCGCTTTTTCTCCAAGGGCAGCAACTACAAGTTCTGGAACTTGATACCGGCAAACATCCGGTTCTTCGGTCCTGTGAATCCCGGAGACCCGTTCTTTCTCATGGGCACCGACCAGCTGGGCCGCGATCTGTTCTCCCGCATTCTTTATGGCGGGCGAATCTCCCTGTCCTTCTGCCTGGTTTCCATCTTCTTTACGTTCCTGCTCGGGCTGGCGCTGGGCGGCCTGTCGGGTTACCTGGGCGGCATCACCGATACCGTGGTGCAGCGCACGATCGATATGCTCATGTGTGTTCCGCAGATTCCGCTGTGGATGGCCCTGGCGGCCACACTGCCGCGAGACATGCAGCCGCTGCAGATGTACCTGATGATGTCCATCATCATGTCACTGATCGGCTGGACCGGCCTGGCCCGCGTTGTCAGAGGCAAGATACTCTCCCTGCGCGAGGAAGATTTCGTTATGGCGGCACGGCTTTCCGGCGCCAGCCACGCCCGTGTGGTGGGCAGGCACTTGGTGCCGTCCTTCGCCAGCTACATCATCGTGTCGGTCACCGGCACCGTTCCCGCAATGATTTTGGGCGAAACAGCGCTTAGCTTTCTGGGCTTGGGCCTGCAGCCGCCGGTTGTCAGCTGGGGCGTTCTGCTCCAGGATGCGCAGACCATAGAGACGCTGGCGCATCATCCGTGGCTGCTGTGGCCGGCCGCGTTTATCGTCGTCACCGTGCTGATGTTCAATTTCGCCGGCGACGGTCTGCGCGACGCTGCCGACCCCTACAAGTAAGGAGGCAAAACGATGGACCCTCAAAAAGATATGATATTGGAGCTAAAGAATGTAAAAGTCCATTTCAAGATGGACGAAGGCCTCCTGAAGGCGGTGGACGGCGTCAGCTTTCCTCTCTATAAAGGGAGAACCCTGGGAATCGTCGGCGAATCCGGTTGCGGCAAATCGGTCACCTCCAACGCCATCTTTAAGATACTGCCCTCCTACGGGCGCATCGAAGGCGACATCCTGCTGTATGAGAAGGACGGCGTGCGCCAGGATCCACCCATCAACATCTCGAAGCTGAACCCGACCGGCAAGGAAATACGGGAAATCCGCGGCGGCAACATCGCGATGATTTTCCAGGAGCCGATGAAAGCATTCTCCCCGATCCACACGGTGGGCAACCAAATCATAGAGGCCATACAGCTGCACGTGGAAAAGGACGAGCAAAAAGCCCGGCAGATGGTCATTGACCTGTTCAACAAAGTGGGGATCTCCAACCCGGAGCAGCGCGTGGATGAATACCCCCACCAGCTCTCCGGCGGTATGCGCCAAAGGGCCATGATCGCCATGGCATTGAGCTGCCATCCGTCCATCCTGATTGCCGACGAGCCGACCACAGCCCTGGATGTTACCGTGCAGGCCCAGGTGCTGGAGCTGATCAATGGTTTGAAGCGGGATTTGAACACCTCCGTCATCTTTATCACCCACGATCTTGGCGTCATTGCCGAAATGAGCGACTATGTAGCCGTCATGTATCTGGGCAAAATCGTGGAATATTGCGATGTGGATACGCTGTTCTACAACCCGCTGCACCCCTACACCCGGGCGCTGTTGGGCTCCATCCCCACGGCGCGCAAGGGGCACAAGGAACGGTTCACCTCCATTCCGGGCACCGTGCCTTATCCTATGAACTTGCCCGACCAATGCGGCTTCTACACGAGGTGCGAGCTGGCCGGGATGTGCAAACCGGGGCAATCGCCGATGCTGGAAGTGGAGCCGGGACATTTTGTTTGCTGCCAGCAGGTGCGGCCAGTAGAGGAGGGCGTGGGATAATGGCAGAGGTAGTTGCGAAAAAAATCCTTGAAGTCAAGGGAATGAAGAAATACTTCCCAATTACCCATGGCTTTGCCAAGCGCACCGTCGGGTACGTGAAGGCCGTGGACGACGTAGACCTCTATGTAAACGAAGGCGAGACGCTCTCCCTGGTGGGTGAATCCGGCTGCGGCAAGACGACTCTCGGCCGCTGCATCCTGCAGGCCATACCGCCGACAGCCGGGGAAACCCTGTTCACCCAGGCGGACGGCAACGTGGTTGAGCTCAATGCCCTCCCCTATCAAACGCTGCGCGTTGTGCGCCGCGACATGCAGATGATTTTTCAAGACCCCTACGCATCCCTGAACCCGCGCATGACCGTGCTCAACATCATCGCGGAGCCGCTGATCTGCCACAAGCTGCTCAGCGGCAACGCCCTGCGCCAGCGCGTGATGGAACTGATGGAACTGGTTGGGCTCAACCCCCGGCATCTGGAGCGCTACCCCCATGCGTTCTCCGGCGGCCAGCGCCAGCGCATCGGCATCGCCCGGGCGCTCTCCACGAACCCCAGGTTCATCGTGTGCGATGAGGCGGTTTCCGCTCTGGATGTTTCTGTGCAAGCGCAAATACTCAACCTCTTGATGGACCTGCAGGAAAAATTGAACCTCAGCTATATGTTCATCTCCCATGATTTGAGCGTGGTCAGCCATATTTCCGACCGGGTCGGCGTGATGTACGTGGGCCACATCTGTGAGCTTGCGCCCACCAACCAGCTCTTCAGCGAGCCGCTGCACCCCTACACGGAAGCCCTGCTGTCCGCCAAGCCCATCGCCGACCCCCGCAACAAATCGCAGCGCATCATGCTGCCCGGAGAGGTGGCCAACCCCTCCAAGCTGCCGACAGGCTGCGCATTCCACCCGCGCTGCCAGTATTGCGTGGATATTTGCAAAGAACAGGCGCCACAGTGGCGCGAGTTGAAACCCGGCCACTTTGTGACCTGCCACCGGGCGCAAGAGCTTAGCCTATCCGGTATGAGAGGTGCTTCAAAGGAATGAGCGTGGGCTGGATTGTTTTGCTGAGTGCCATCGCCTTGGCTGGGGTCGTCGCCGGTTCCTGCTGGTACATGGCAGCCATGATGAATCTGCTGTTCGTGCGAAAGCACGTGGAAATTGACGAGGTGCTTTCCACCGGGCTGCCCCCGCAGGCATGGCAGAAAAGCTATCTGAAAAAGCTGCAGCACATCAAGAGCAAGGGCGCTTCCGACGCATCCATCCTGCAGCTGGCCAGAAAGCAGCAAAAACGCAATGTCGTGAGGCTCCGGCGTTTGGAGCGTTATGTCAGGAAGACCAACATGGTCGAGGATGAAAGCGCACGCAAGAACACGCTGTTGCTGCTTGATCAATGCAAGCAACAGTGTCAACAGGAAGGCGCGATGTACAATGGCATATGACCGGATCAACAAAGAAACCACCACGAAAACCACTCTGTTCAGTTTCCTGCATGGCTGCTTATGGGGGGGCGTATCCCTTGTCGCCTTGTATCAGCTGCGAATACTCATCCTAAATCTTTGGAACCTCATCGCCCCTAATGCATGGGCCTTTCCGTGGCGCAGCAATGTTGTGATCATAGCGCTGGGGCTGCTGTGGCTGATTGGGTTCTTCTTGGTGTGGAACCGCTGTGAACACCATCTGGCCGATAAGCGCCCGGTCATCAGCCGTTTGAAGTACACCTTTTGGTCCCTTGGCATTTGTGCCGCGGTCTGGGTGTTGAATGCGTTTGTCTTGTGATCACCCAATTTGCATGTACCACTGCGATATCGCCCGACAATCGTCGGGCGATATCTTTGCTTTTCACTCCCGCTCGTTCCAGACGCGGTCTCGCCTGTTGGCGGGCTCTGCTGATGCCACTCACCCACCCCTCAGACCGCTCTCCCTGTACTCCTGGGGCGTCACTCCCGTGTGCTTCTTGAAGAAGCGGGAGAAATAGTGCTGCGAATCAAACCCCACCGCCGCTGTGATGTCGGCAATCTTAAGCTTGCGGTCCATGAGCAGCTCCTGCGCGCGCTCCAGGCGCAGCCTTGCGATGGTTTCGGTCAGGTTTTGGCCGGTGGATTGCTTGAACAGCCGGGACAGATAGGATGGGTTGAAATAGAAAACCTCGCTCAGGCGCATGAGCGACAGGTCCTCCCCCAGATGCTCGCGAATGTAGAGCTGGATGCGCTCCACCGATTCGCGAATGCTGCTCTCCTGCATGCCCCGCTGCAGGCGGAACAGTGCCGTGCCCATGGCCACCAGATATTCACCCGCCGCCGCCCAGCTCTCATGCTCGTCGGCGCGCAGCAGCCGTGACGCCCCCGGTATCGCGTTCAGGTCGCCGCAATGGCGGCGGTTGATCTGGCCCAGCAGCGCCGTGGCGCAGCGATAGTATGTCTCCTGCCCCAAGGAGCTGGCCCGGTCGCTCTGGGCGCGCAGCACCGACGCGGCTTGACCCAACACCTTGAGGAACTGCTCGGTGTCTGCGCGCTCCAGCGCCGAATCCATCTGGCGCCACATGGACGCGGCACAGGCGGCGCCGGCAGCCGGCGCCGGCATGAAGCTGCGCTCGTTGAGCAGCAATTCCGGGCTTACGCTTCCCGTTGTGCCCAGCAGCGCCCTTAACCGTCCGAAAGTTCCATAGAGGCACTCCCAGTCCACAGGCTCGCTCCAATAGGCCGCGGACAACGTGCAGCCAAGGCTCTGCCGGCAATGGTCCTGCAGGCTCTCCAGCAATCCCCCCAAAAGCACGCCGCAATTCTCCTGAGCGCCGCGGGGCTGCACCAGCCATAAGGCATCCACCCCCGCGGTCTGCAGCGCGCACACCTGTGAAAAGCTCGTTTCCAGCAGCTCCCCGGCGCGCAGGTACAGCGCCAGCGCGGTTTTGGCGTCGCCCAGCGGCGCCTGCGTGAGCCCCGCAACGTCGAACCGCGCCACCGCAAGATGCAAAGGCGCTTCACGCCGCAGGTCCAGGTGCAGCTCATCCAGCGCCGGCTGTGCGGCGCGGGCGCCCGCCTGCGCATCCCGGACCAGCGTGCTGATATACTCCTTCTGCCGGTATGGCAGCATGGCGGCCAGGTACTCGTCCACGTGTTCCAGCAGCTCGCGGGTGCGGGCGCTGTGCGCAAGCTCGCCGATGGCACGACGCACCGCGTCCACGATGCGCTCGTCCTCTTCGGTCTTGAGCAGGTAGCTGACACCATCGGCCTGTATGGCCGTGTAAACGGAATCGAAATCGGTGTAGCCGGTCAGAAAGATGACGCGGCACAAAGGCCAGCGGCTGCGGATCTTCTCCATGAGCTGCAAACCGTTGATGCCCGGCATGCGGATATCGGACACCACGACGTCGATCTTGGTGCGGCCCAGAATGTCCAGCGCCTCATGGCCGGACAGCGCCTTGTAGACGTCCAGCTCCAGGTCCGCCACCTCCTGGAACAGCTCATACAGCCAATCGACGATCTCCACCTCGTCGTCCACCAACAGCAATCGGTACATGGTTTATTCCTCCCCCATGGGCAAAATGATCTCTACACGAAGGCCGCCCAACTCCGAACGCGACACCGCGATGCCATAGGCCGCGCCGAAGCGCAGCTGCAGCCGGCGGTGGATGTTGAGCACGCCGGTGCTCTCCGGCGATTCGTTTCCGCCCTTTAGCGCATGGTCCAGCCGGTTCAGTTCCTCGTCGCTGAGGTTGTCGCCGTTATCCTGCACGACGATGGCCAACGCGCTTTCCCGTTCCACAAACCCGATGTCCAGCAGGCCGCCGCTGGCCTTGTTCTCCAGGCCATGCTCAAAGGCGTTCTCCACCAGCGGCTGCAGGATGAGCCGCGGCGTCACGACGTTGGCCATGCGTTCCGGCAGCTCCTCAAAGTGCACACAGAGCCGGCTGGTGAAGCGGATCTGCTGGATCTGCGCGTAAATACGGGCGTGCTCGACCTCCAGGTACAGGGGCACCTCGTCCTGGGCGTTGCGGGTGATGAAGCGGAAATAATTGCCCAGCTGCTGGGAGAAGGCGATGGCGTTGTCATAATCCCCGCCTTTGATGCGCCGGTGCAGGATGAAGAAGCTGTTGTACAAAAAGTGCGGGTTGATCTGGGACTGCAGCTGCTTGAGCTCCGCTCGCTGGGTCAGTATGCGCATGGTGTACACCTGCTGAATCAGGTTGCGCAGGTTTTCCACCATGGCGTTGAAGCGGCTGTACAGATAGCGGAACTCATCGCGGCTGTGGTGCTCGATGGCACTGTCCAGCTTGCCCTGTTCCACCTTTTCAAAGGCCTCCACGAGCTCCATGAGCGGTTTGTGGATGAAGCGGTGCATGGAATAGGCGAAAACGGCGATGGTGACCAGCGCGGTGATCGTGAACACCACGAACCACGCCGAATGCTGGCGCAAAGGTTTCAGCAGCACGTTCTCCGGGATGTACATGGCCAGCGTGAAATCCAGGCTGGCCGACCGGGCGAAGCCATAGAATCCCTGCACCGGCTGGTTGTTCTTCTCGCTGCGCAGAATGCCCTGGGCGGCGCCGCCGCTGTGTTCGATGATCTGCTGCTCCACGCCGGCGTCGATGTTGGCCGTAGCGATGTTGTGCCCGGTGGACGTGTCGATCAAAAAGGACCCGCTGCCCGGGTACTTGTCGAACTGGTTGAGCGCCTCGGCAAAGGACGGAGGGCTGAGCTCGAGGACCAGCAGATACATGGGCTTGCCGGTCAGGTTGTCCATATAGGGAGACACCGTCATCATCAGCAGCGACCCCTGGTCGTATTGCAGCAGCGCCGTGGGCTGAAGCAGATCCAGCAGGCGCTGATAGGCGACCTCGTCCAGCTCGTCCACGCCGCGGTCGGTTACGGTGCGCTGGATGCCGGGCAGATAGATCGTAAAATTGGAGACGTAGCGGCTGCTGCTGCGGATGGCCTCCATGCGCCGCTGCATGCCCTGGATGACCTGCATCTTTTCGATCTCGCTGAGCGACTGGGGAATGGCGGCCAGCTTGTCCAGATAAACGTCGTTTATCATGTCGTTCTGCAGCGAGCGCACGCGCACCATCTCTTTTTCCAGATCATCCAGATAGAAGGTGACCTGGGAGACCATGGAATCCATGATCTCCTTGCGCACCACGCGCATGGCAGAATCATAAAAGATCACTGTCAGCCCATAAAGCGGGATCAGAATGGCAAGAAATGTGACCAGGATGCGCATGAGAATGGAGCTGCTCCACGACACGCCGATGGTCTTCATCAGGCTGGGTCTGAACATGGCGCTGTCACCTGCCTTTATGAATGTATTACCTCTCACAGCTCAATGTTGTACATGCCTTATGCTTCTAAAAAAGCTTAGCAGCGACGATGATACACCGGAATGTCCAATGTATCCTCGCCGCCGCTATATTGTACAACATGCATAGATGCGCGGACAATATGCACATATACAAATGGGCACTTTGCCGGGGAAACACTGCACGCAATTTCACTTTTGTTTGTGATAGGGTTTGGGCAAAAGGAGGATGCCCATGCCTTACCTGATTGGTACAACCCTTGATTCCGGGAGAATCCCCACAAAAAAGGCAGTCACCGCCCCAAAGCCATCCACCTGGATGAGCATACCTACAGCCCCCGGCATGCGAGCGCTGCCGGGCAGCCGCCCGCAGCCGCGTATGGCCGACGAGGAGGATGCGCTGGGACGGCGGCGCTACATCGACAAGGTCTACGCCGGCCTGATCTCTCCCCAACCGGAGGTGCAGCGGGCTGTGGGGGAGCAGTACGACTACAACAAAAAGCGGGCGCTGGCGGGGAAAAAGCCCCTGGAGATTGCCGATACAAGGTGGAACCCCGCTGCCTACGACGACGACACCAACGAGGCGCTGGAAGCGTGGTACAAACAACACCGCTCCCTGCCCGGCCCAGGTGAGCAAAGCGAGTTCGACTACATGAGCCGGGAGTTCCGCAACCAAAAGGCTGTGCGAGAGCGCCGGGATGCTGCCCCCGCCAGCATGAGCGCGGCCAGACCGGCGGACGACGAACGGGCCAGGGAGATCACGCAGGGTTGGAAGGACGCCATGGCACGGCGAAAGGAGGAGGATGCAAGGCCGCCGCTGGGCGGGGGCTTAAACCAGCAGGCGGTGAACGGCACCTCTGACACAAATTCCTGGGAGCCGATCGCAGAGTTTTCGGAAATGGGGTTTCTGGCCCCCATACTGAACATGATGAACCGCACGCGCACGGCCAACCAGCCGGTGACCAACGCTCTGGGTCTGGACACACCGGAAGGGCAAGAAAACTTCAACAAGATTTATGAGCCGATTAAGACCTTTGTTGGTTCCTCCAGCGACGCGATGACGCTGGGCGCCCCGCGCTTGTTGGCCAGGGCATCGGATGCGGCACGGGATAAAAGAGGATATACCGGGCCTTTACCAAGACAAGGCGAAATGTTCGAAGAGCTTGACCAGCTTCGTGAACAATATCCCGCCGCGGCCATCGCCGGAGACATCGCGGGCTCCTTGATGCCTGGCACCGCAATGGAGCGCGCCGCGGCAGGGATACTGGCGAAGACGTTCCCAAAGCTTACCAACGCGATGATAAAGAGCGCGGTGGCAGGCGGCGCAGCGGGCAGTGTGCAGAACGCGCTGCTGAACATCGGTCAAGGCGGGGACCCCCTCGAAGTAGCGAAGGAACTCCTTCTGGGTATGGCGTTGGGCAGCGCTGGCGACGTGGGAGTGCGTGTTGTAAGCGATCTCGTGGGCAATCTGATTCCGAAGATAGGCTCAAAGCTATACGACGAATGGCTCAAAAGCGGACAGCTGATCAAGCACTTGGACGAAACGGCACGGAAACTCGGCGCCAATTTGGAGGCGCTGCTCCGCCGCAAGCCAAGGGCCGCGACCACCCTTCCCACTGCTCCGCTGACAGATGTCCATGCAGTACAGCCCATGGAAAGCCTGCTTCCCGGCAAAGTTACACCGGAACTGATGGGACTGGACGAGGCCTTGGCTAGGCGGGCCGGGAATCTGGACGAGGTTGCGGGTGGAGCAGGCGCGGATTATACTGGAGGTAATGGGCGGGCTGTTGGCGAGGTGCTGGAGGATGGCGCTACGGTGCTGCGCGAGGCGCTGAGAGCGTCCTGAAAAATGCTAATTTTGCTCAGACAAAGTTTCGGCCGGCTTTTAGCAAAGAGGGTCAACAGATCTATTCGGAACTAGCAGGCGTACCCATTACTACGATCGACGACCTGGTTAATGCACTAAAAAGAGGACTGATTAAGACATCTGATGTGCCCATTGATTACGTTGTAAGAGATGGACACGTGCTGATCTTAAATACTAGATCGTCGCATGCCTTAATACAAGCCGGGATTCCGCGCAGCCAGTGGAATGCTATTAACCGAACAGGCATTGATATGTATGAAAGTATGCTTAATGACCAACTAAAGAACAATAAGCTTACCTCAGCTGGAACGCCTACGGCCAAAATGACAGGAGGACGTTAAGTGGAAGCAAAAGAATTATGGAGAATCCCAGTACCATCGACAGCAGTTGGAAGCGCACAGTTGCTGTATGGTAATGCAGACGTTCTGCTGCGTTTCGATTACTCCGATGAAGCACACAACGACACAGAGTTCAATACCAGCATACTTTTCAAAACCGTATTGGGGTTTAAACATGACTCCGAGGGCTTTGCCACAACCACAATGGATGCCTATGATCGGTTGGTGGAAGTAGCTGATTCGAATTGGCTATCCGAATATCAAAAGGCCAATCCGAGGATAGCAGATTTGTTTAGCATAAAACATTATGCAATCTTTTTGAAAAGCTGCGGTTTATACGAGTTTATAGCTAAGGACTTTGCTATTCTGAAGGTAAGAGAGGGCGGTTTAAATGACTTATTCTGAGCTCAGCAAGGAAATCTCATATGCTCTCCGCCACGCGCCGGAAGAATACGGCCTGACCCTCGACGCCCAAGGCTGGAGTCCGGTGGAAGACCTTATTATCGCTCTCAAAAAGCGGGAGAAATATTCCGCTTTGACGGTTCAGGATATCACCGGTATGATTCAGGCGTCTGAAAAAAAGCGGCATGAGCTCGTTGGCGACCGGATACGGGCTTTGTATGGTCATTCCACGGATGAAAAGATCAAAAAGGATGCCGTATGTCCGCCGGATGTGCTGTACCACGGAACCGCTCATGAATTTCTGCAAAAAATACTTGAGCAAGGATTGATCTCTAAGGATCGGCAGTATGTACATCTCTCGCAGGACATGCAAACGGCAATCACCGTTGGCAAACGAAGAGACGCCGACCCGGTTGTTTTGCTGATTGATGCTGTAACTGCTTGGAGAGACGGCATTAAGTTCTATCACGGCAACGAAGCGATTTGGTTGGCAGACGATATACCAGCGAAATATATAACCCTAATGACTTCATGTGCCCTTGATGTGTGAGATTCTGATACGCGACTCTTTGCGGAAAGGCCGGGAGCAGACTATACTGGCGGCAGGCGGGCCGCCGGCGAGGCGCTGGAGGATGGCGCTGCGGTGCTGCGCGAGGGTGCTGAGGGTACGGGGAAGGTCCTAAAGCCTCAGAATTACATGGACGAGTTGGCGCAAAGCGGTGTGAAGTATACGCCGGATGATGTGATTATGGTCACGAAAACGCCAGATGGCAAGCTAATGTGGTTGGAAAAAGGGAATAGTTCATCGGGATTACAGCATATCATTGACGGACATACTGCTGATTTTGCAAACAGAGGGGTCAATGATATTCCACATTTTCTCAGTAGAACTTTGCAAGAGATCCCAGTAAAAACAGGTATAGGAGCAAGAGGTCCATTCGCAGATTATTTAGTTGACGGCAAAATGTACAGAGTAGCATATGGGACAAACGGATATGTTGTTTCGTTCTTCCCGCTATTTGAATAGGAGGATTCGATATGTTTAAAGTAATAAAAATTAATAGATGTGCCGCAACAACATTCATAGATATGTTGAATCTTGAAACAGGAACTGTTGATAAATGCTTCGACGATTCTGCTGTCGTGAGTTATCAAAACTTTGATTTCATGGAGGAAGGCGAAATATACGATTGCAAGATAGAACTTTTCGGTAATTTCACAGATAAGGCAAACAATTTAAGTACCGAGCTCACCATAGTCGGAACAGGTGTCGTCGTTGGAAAAACGAAATACTTAAAGGTGATGATAGGCGACGATGTATATTTCATCCCCGAATCAGAAGTAAAAAATGTAGAACTGAAAAGAAAAATGCATTATGTTTTCACACGCAAAGACCTAATTCAAGCGGATGATGTCATACATGCAGATTGTCTCTAAGATTCTTTACATTGGACACTACGACCTCTATGAAAACCCTTGACTCATACGCTTTTCCGCGAGACGTGACCCCATAAGGAAAAGCCTTTCAGCCCGCAGTGCGGGCTGATGTGAGCCGTGCCGGGGCCGCTTGCGACTCCGACGCTTTAACCTGCATGGTTTTCGACCCCATGGTTCACTCTCGTTTTTGAGAGAAATCGAGTTGGAATCACATCTGACTTTGAGTGCGAAAGGTGGAGGCGGCAGGCGGGCCGTCGGCGAGGCGCTGGAGGAGGGCGCCGCGGTGCTGCGCGAGGGCATAGAATCTGCAACGGATGGACTTCCCAAAACAACAAGAGAAAGTATTGACATGAAACTGTCTGCGTACTTACTTGAACCTAACCATCCAGTTGGCGGAAGTAAAGCTAAATGGTTTGAAGAGGCATTAGGGTTTACAAAAGATAATTCTAATCTCTTTGCGGAACAGATGGTCTTTGATTTCGATAAAGCGACGAAAACTATTGCAAACGAATATGGCACGAAGTTTAGTCAGGTTATCTCTATACAAGGGGTAAATGGCAAAATTATTGATGTGGAGTTTATATGGATAAAAAATAATGACGGTGTGATAAGGTTTGTAACAAGCATCCCAACTAAAAAGTGAGGTAAAAGCAGGAGGCAATTTGTATGTATAAAGAATATAATGTTGTAATGGCAAAAAGAAACCTCTCACATAATGTTTTGAAAGGTTATATAGGAACCATCGTCCTAGTTTATCAAAGACCTTCATTAGCATATGAGGTTGAGTTTGTTGATTCAAAGGGAGATACGATTGAACTACTGACTATACAGCCCACGGATATCGTGTTGGTAGGTTCTGAACCTATATAACCGCGGTTCTTCACTCGTCGTTCTCAGCAATTTACATTACAGCTCTTCGACGGACATGCCGACGAAGAGCTTTCTTTACGGTTGTCCTTCCATCCTCACGGCACCGGAGGCGCGCGCCCGTGCGTCGCAGCCCTTGGAGCGCCTGCTCCAAGTCGAAGTTACGCCGGAACAGTGGGGGCTGGATCAAGCCCTGGCGGGGCAGGCAGGGAAACTGGATGAGGTTGCGGGAGGCCTAGAGAATAGCCATACTGTTGGGACAGGTGCAAAAGAGGCGGATTTTGATCTATATAGAGGTGATCCCTCGAGAACATTGAATGGTTCCGAAAGAATATCAAGTCCCGACGAATGGAATAAGATCATTTCAGATATTGAAAGGGCAGGCGGTAAAGTACGACTAGTTGAAGAAGACAGCATAGGATATACGCCAAGAGTTGGAGAAAGCGCAGGTGAGATTACTATAAGTAAAGATGCTTCCATATCAGCCCTGAGGCATGGGGCGCAGCACTTCTATAATGATATGGAGGCTAACTGGCCAGGTTGGAGGTCTCTCCTTGACCCCGAAGCTCGGATTGCGAACGAGTTAAAGGCTTATACCAAAGAGATTGACTTAACGAAAAAAATGGGCCAAAATGATCTAGCCCAAAGGCTATGGAACAACTTCCTAGAAGAAGTAGAAACAATCTGCAACGACTATGATTATCCTAATCCGTATAAATAATGTCATGGTTTGGAGGTAACATGCAAAAATCAAATTGGGAAAAACAGATGGATGATGCTCTGGCTGATATAGTCTCAATAAATTCAGCTTTGGAATCCAACCGAAGAATGGTTCAGTTCAAAGCAATGTTTAGAGTTTTAGAATTGGGACTGTATGACGATAAAACGATTTCCGTTTTGGTGCAACTAAGTAAACGAATTGAAAAAGATACAGATCAAATCATGGGTTCATACATGATTGGTCATTTCGGCATGGCCACCTTATACGAAATTGGTTGTGAAAGAAGCTTAACTGCTTTTGACATAATCTATAACAAGCTTGACCCCGATAACCGTAAACTAGTAGATGCTCTGATTGATGCAAAAGCTCTACGGCAAGAGCAATAATCCCTCCCTGGAAATGCATTGACAGGAACGGCATTGACTCTTTGGCAGACTTTTCTTCAACGCCATACACCTGCATGTCCCGTGGCGTGCAGGTGTTTCTAGAAAAAAAGGATGAGAAAACAAAAATAACAATGAGGCAATCATATCTTGCCGCCTTTCAAATGCTCGATGAGATTTTTGATGACACCAAGAATGCGCAGCTCGGCAATCTTCTCAGTGGAATGAACCCATACTTATTCACCGATTCAATGTCAGCAGATCCTGCTACATGGCATGAGTGGGTTACTTGCGCGAGTAAGATCCAAAAAGGCGGCGCTCTTACTGCTGACAACGCTTTCAAGACATTGGCTTCTTTTTTACGTTTTAACGAGGCGCAATATGGCTATCGTACCAACATTATTTTGGATGAGATGCAAAATCCGTCATGCCAAAGGCGCTGGAAGCTACTGTTGGAGAAAGCAGCAACAATCGCGGATGCATAAGGCATTCCGAGAAACTGATCCTATTCCCTGCACTCTCCGCCAACCAATGAGACGGGGGCATCAGACCCGATGGCAGCTCAGTTTCTGGCGAGGCATCTGAATGTCGATGTCATAGCTCCGACGGATATTGTATGCGTGTATCCGGATGGTACGATATAAATTGGACAAAGCGGCGATGGAACTTGGACTACATTCCGACCATAGGAGGTAGCAACATGAAAATCATTGGGCTAACCCGCGAGATGGAAAATGCCCCTAACCGCCCATCCATCCACGACTTGATTCATAAGCCTATAAAAGAAAAAGACAAGATTATTAACTACATGAAAAAGGCCGAGTTGTTGCTGTCGCACCTGCAATCGTCCGCGACATTTTAAACCCAGAAACGAGACTACCAGAACTCTTTCTGATGTCCGATGGTAAATATGAATGGCGGTCTGATGTCATATATTATGTGGATAAATATGATATGGAACTGCCGGACGAATTCATACAGCATGTGCTAGCCCAACGCAAATAGAAGATTAGCATTGCCCTGTACTCCTGCATGCCCAAGGCGTGCGGGAGTGTACCGTCGCGGACGTATTGCAGCTATCCGCCCCACCGCGCTGGAAGCACCTGCGGACGTAGCGCGGCCCTTGGACCACCTGTTTCAAGGCGAAATAACGCCGGCCTCGGCAAGACAGGCCGGGAGTTTAGACGAAGTTGCGGGAGGACCGGGGGCAGATTATACTATAAGTGGCAAACAGGCCGCCGGCGAGGCGCTGGAGGATGGTGCCGCGGCGCTGCGCGAGGGCGCTGAAGGTGCGGGGAACTATGAACCAGATATCATAATTTGCAAAAGTCTTGGAGCAAAAGCGAAAAATTATGATATCTTTACACCGGATGGAGAAATTCTGAACCTTTCTGAAGGTACTCATATCAAAAAGGTTGAAGTAATAGCAGGACAAGACAGGAACAGGCAAATAGATATGGTCGATTCTTTGGTAGATAAATATGGGGGAGATCGTGTAAAGTGGAAGAAGTGTAAGGGTCAAGGCTATGTTGATCTTGATGGTGAAAGTTATTTAGTTGAATTACATTGGTATGAGGAGCCAAGTACGGGTAGAGTTGAGTTTAAAATTAAGCGGCAACCGGGAGGAGGGTGGTTTTTCGATGAAGATTAAGTGCCTTTATGATGTACATGATGGAAGATCCTTGAAGAAGGATAAAATTTATGAGGCGGCAATTATTGAAAAAGGGTGGTTCGCACTTGTTGACGAGAGCGGAGAAGAATATGTATATCCTCCCAAGCTTTTCGAAGTTGTCAATGATGACAAAAAGAAAAGACTAACCTCTAAATCGATATTTTTTAGGAATTCTTTTTAAAGATCCTCTATGACCCTGATACCATTCACATGGAACTGCCGAACGAATTCATACAGCGCGTGCTAAGTCAACGCAAATAGCAGAATGGGCCCCACACTCCTGCATGCTCTACAGTGTGCAGGAGTGTTTTTATTGGGCATATTGCCTGCCCTGCAAATCTGCACTCCTAAAACCGCCCCGCACTTACGGCAGGACAGGAAGGGCTACGCGCCATGCTTCTCCCCGGTACGTTCGGCGGATTCACCGGAACTGTCGCGGACACATTGCAGCCATCCATCCCCACCGCGCCGGAAGCGCGCGCGAACGCAGAGCAGCCCCTGGAACACCTGCTACAAGGCGAAATCACGCCGGAACAGTGGGGGCTGGACGAAGCCTTGGCAAGGCAGGCCGGAGACCTGAATGAGGTTGCGGGAGGACCGGGGGCAGATTATACTATAAGTGGCAAACAGGCCACCGGCGAGGCGCTGGAGGATGGTGCCGCGGCGCTGCGCGAGGGTGCTGAGGGCGCGGAGAAAGCTGGTCAGTATACTCAAAGCATAAGATGGGGTGTTCAGGATGTCAAAGCTAGACCCGCAGGGGTTTCTTTGGCGAGAGAATACAACAGAATAATCAGCGAACGAATGCTTGTGAGCTAAAAATAAATCCAAACAATGAAAGCTACTACCTTAATCATCCGAATGGCGGTTATGTTCAATATGAAAACATGGTGAATGATGTTGTTATGGATGGGAAGCTCATAATGCAACACAAATCATTCTACCATGTCAATGATTTGCCTGAATTTGCGAGAAATAAAGTACTTCAAGAAGCCACAAGACAATTAGAAGCAGCAGGTAATGCCGGGTACGCCGTTGAATGGTTAATCTCAGACCCTAAGGCGGTTTTGCAGTTGGGTGGCTTTTTCAGGGAAAATAACATTCACATTATTGTCAAGTACTTCCCATAATAGGATTGGTGATTAATCATGGAAATATTAAAGGCAGAAAAGCTTGATGCTATCATTAGAGGAGAAAACCTTAAGGATGTTGCATTTGAAGAGATAGATGATGCAATATTGCGAAGATTTGCCAAGTATGTTCATGTAATACGACAACTTGAGGCCAAGGCTTCCAAAAACGATAATGCCATGACCAATGAAGAGCTGTTCTATAGCCGATACTATTGGTTTTGCCAATTTAAGGAGAGGTACTTTAAGCTATATGGCCACGATGAAGGACTGGAACAACAGAGTTTTAAAATGCTAACTGAATATGCTGAAATCTTTCCCGAAAGAATCGATTGGGCTCTTATAGAAAGAATTGAAAACAATTGCATCTGATCTTGTACAGCCTACGGATATCGTGTTGGTGGGTTCCGAACCCATATAACCACAGTTCTTCACTCGCCGTTCTCTACAATTCGCTTTACGGCTCTTCGTCGGCCATGCCGACGAAGAGCTTTCTTTTCGGTTGTCCCTCCATCCTCACGGCACCGGAGACGCGCGCCGGTGCGTCGCAGCCCTTGGAGCGCCTGCTTCAAGGCGATATTACGCCAGAGCAATGGGGTCTGGACGATGCCTTGGCAAGGCAGGCAAAAAAACTGGACGAGGTTGCGGGTGGACCGGGGGCAGAATATACTGGAGATAAGGTGTCGGCGAAACGCTGGAGGATTTGGTATGATATCATGATGGAGCAGAACTCGCTGAAAAAGACGTTTGGCTTGGAGTATGACAAATCAAATCAACAGTCAGGTCTTATTAAATGGTACAATAGGCTTATTGATAAGTCCATTGATGATCTGGACGTCGTCGATGTCGCGAAAATGATTCGCCAAAACATACTGCGGGATATTGCAATCGACAGAGCCATCGAATTATTTCTAAATGAGCCTTTCGATGGCGAGATGCAAGATGGAGACTTGTTGGCTTTGTTAGTCTCTTTCGGGCCAGCAGTAACTAGAAATAGCAGAGTGCAAGATTTGATTTCCATTATATTGAAGTTGGAAAATGAGTTTTCAGACTTCGATTGGCCGAATCCCAGTGTTAAGATGCTTTTCAGGAATAACTTGGCTACGCTCAAAAGAATGCTGCTAGAAAATTGACATAACACAATCAAAGCTCCCCGGCTGTACCCACAATTGGGGAGCTTTTCATATCGTGGGCATCCTACCCTTTCCGCATTTGATATCCTGGCCCTGCTGAACACGGAGTTGCGCAAGTATGCAACGCTACCATATGCCTTCTCCCACATTGCCGCAAGGACGATTATGCCCTATACTGATTTCAAGGTGCGGCCCGGACCTGGCGCGCCAGAAATCACAAGTGAGTCGGAGGTGCTTTTTGAACCTGGCATTGAAAATCATTCTTAGCGTATTGGCCGGCATTGCGGTAGCGTTCTTCGGGCTGGTCGTGCTGGTTTTTGTCGCGTTCTCGGGAGCGGGGTACTTCTACCAAACGCTGGTGGCCGTCGTGGCGGCGGTGCTGTTCCTGTTTGCGATACTGAACATCTGGGGATTGCTGCGGTTAAAAATCCGGTGGATCGCGCTGGGTGTGGCGAGCGCCGCCGTGCTGGTATCGGTAGCGGGCTTTGAAATATACCGCTCCTTTGACGACAGAATTCTGGAGGTCAACGATCGGGGCGTGGACTTGTCGCTGTACGACCCTTTGAGAGAAGGCACGCTGGCGGCTTCGCTGCCCGAGGCAGCCACGTTGAGCATCGACGAAGACCCGCCACGGCTGGATGGGGCCACGGCTCTGTATCCGGTGTATGCATCCTTCGTGCGGGCCGTATTTTCTAAGGATCTCCCGAACGAAAGCGCAAGCCCCCTGGACGAGAAAACCGTACAAGCCCAAAAAGCGGGCGGTGTCATGGGAGGACTGGTGGCCTGCACCGGCACCGGCGATGCCTACCAGCGGCTGATTGCCGGAGAGACCGACGTGATCTTCGTGGCCGGCCCCTCCCAGGAGCAGCAGCAGATGGCCAAGGACGCCGGCGTGGAACTGAAGCTTACGCCCATCGGCCACGAGGCCTTCGTGTTCTTCGTCAACGCCAAAAACCCCGTAAACGGCCTGACCAGCGCCGACGTGCAGGGCATTTATTCTGGCAAGATCACCAATTGGAAGCAGTTGGGTGGCAAGAACGCGGGAATCCGGGCGTTCCAACGGCCGGACAACTCCGGCAGCCAGACAGCTCTGGTGCGCATCATGGGCGACACGCCGCTGATGGCTCCGCCCAAGAAGGATGTAGCCGGCGGCATGGGCGACATCATCAGCCAGGTGTCCTCCTACAAGAATTATGACAACGCCATCGGCTACTCGTTCCTGTTCTACGCCACCCAGATGGTAAAGGACAACCAGATCAAGCTGCTGAGCATCGACGGTGTGGAACCTACCCGCGAAAATGTCGCCAACGCGACATACCCCTACGCCGCCGACTTATACGCGGTGACTGCCGGGACCACGAACCCCAACGTGGACAGGCTCATTCAATGGGTTTTATCGCCTCAGGGGCAGTACCTCGTGGACAAGACGGGGTATACGCCGCTGGGCGGAGGCGGCACGAGACCCTGATTCTCTATCTGGCAAAATAAATGCCGCCTCAAAGGCGGCATTTAGCATGTTATCCATTGATTGGTCAGGGAGATTCTTCGCCGAGTTTATCCTGAGCGAAGCCGAAGGGCTCAGACTGACAAAAGGGGCGAAACGCACGACTCCAGCCAAAGAGTATTGGTCACACACCTGGGATAGTGGAACCCCCGCTCCGGCGTCTGGCCGGCCAGTATCTGATCGATTCCGGGGCTGCCGGCGCAACCCACGAACCACCACGCCGCGTGGGCGCGATCGCAGGCGTCGTAATCCAGGTCCAGATGCAGTATGTTCTGGGCCACATATTCACACAGATAGATCTTGCTGATCCAGGAGTTGTCACTGGTGGCCGACAGCTTCCACCCGCCGTCGGGGAACAGGCACACGCCGGGCCGGATCACAGACAGCGCGTGGCGGCGGAGCGCGCCCAGCAGGGCGGCGTATTCGCCGCCTGGGTCCAGCGCCTGCTCCATACCAAAGAAGCGGGGATACACCAGCGCCTCGATGGCCGGGATGATGGCGGCGGGGTTGCTGCCATCCAGCAGCGCGGGCAAGCGGCCCATGTTGTCGTCCCAGCGGGCGGCCACGGCGTCGGCACACAGGCGGGCATAGGCGTGAGCCTCCTGGGCCAGCTTCACCCGGTCGGCCAACGCCAGCAGGCGGCCCAGCGCCAGCGTGGCCGCCCAGCGCTTCACTGCCACATACAGGTTCTGCCGCGCTTGGCCAAGGCTGGTATCCAGAGAATCGTATGTCGTGATCTCCGCGCCGCCGCAGCAGCGGCTGGAATCCACAGCCATAAGGCCGGTGTATGCGCCGGTCAGGCTGTCCCGGCGGCGCATGGAATCCAGGCAGTCGGCAAAAGCCTTCGCGTTTCGCAGCGCCCAACCCTTATCCCCCGCCCCTTCAGCATACAGCGCCGCGGCCAGCGCCCAGTTGCACAGCTGCTCCTGGGACATGTAGGAGAAGCAATCGTCCAGGTCGTGGACTTCATAGCTGGAATGCCCGAAGGGCGAAAACACATGGTGGCTGCCCTGGTCGTGGCAGAAGGTCAGGCCGCATTGGTCCTCGTAGCTGTATTCCGCGAGGAAGCTGTCCAGCTGGTTGCGCAGCACCCACGGGTGGTGGCGCAGCTCGAAGAAGGCGTGGTCCACGAGCAGATCCAGCGTGCTCATCATGCGGAAGGTGCCCTCGTTGACCAGCCAGCGGGGAGCGCCGTCCACATCGAAGAGCATGGAGCTGGCATAATAGCACCGGGCGGCCTGGCACACCATCTGGCGGCGGGCGTCGGATAACCCCACCGCCAGCGCGTCGCTCTGCAGCGCCTGCTGTCGCCAGTCGCAGGCGCGTTCCAACGCGTGGGACAACACCTCCCGGATGTCGGCAAAGTACCTCGTGTAATAATACGTGCCGCTGTGCATGCCATCCAGCACGTTGCCGCCGCGGAACCAGCCCAGGGCGATGTCCATATGGCCCACGCACCCGGCCGGCACCCGCAGCGAGAGTGAGGCCGTATCCGCAACCCGCAGCGTGAACTTGCGGGGCCGGTTGTAGGCGCGCTCCAGGCCGAAGTCCACGAACTCCTCCACGTGTGGGCTGCCGGCCACTGCGAAGCCATAGCCATAATAGCTGGAGAAGCCTTTGAGCCTTCCGCCGGTCTTCTCGGCCAGAGGGCTTAAGCCCCGCTGGCCCGCCACGGCGAACACGGCCTCCACATCGTGGTCGCCGGCGCGGTTGTCCACGCTCAACCGGGCCACGATGGCCGGTGCGATGGCATCCTTGAACTCGTCGGGCGCGGCCACCGCCGGGTCGGGGATGGTCCGTACCGGCGTATAGATCATAAAGCTCACATTGCCGGCGGCGTAGCAATCGGTGCCGTAGGCCAGCGTGCGCTGCACTTCCTCCGGCGCGAAGGCCATGAGGCGATGGGCCTTGCCGCCTTCCTCCCGCTGCACGAAGGAATCCAAGGCACTGGCCGCCGCCTGGCGGAAGAAGGGCAGGCAGCGGATGTCCAGCTCGTCCCGCACGCCGATGAACAAGTCCTGAGCCGGCACGCGCTCCTGTTCCAGCGCGAAGCCGCCGCCGTGGCCGGGCAGGCCCAGGGCGAAGAAGGCGTCGGCACCCGCCGGGGCGTACAAGGTGTGCATCAAGGGATCTTTCATGGAAGCCTCCCGACAGTAGATGAACCCGGCGCGGGCCAGCCGCACCGGGTTCATCATAGCGTGGGAGAGCCAGGGCCGTCAATGTAAGAGGTTTGTGTTTTATAAAAGGGTTTCATGACAACCGGCCGGCGACCATTGTCGTTTTCCACCCAGACGACGCTCGTCATTCTCCCGCCTTGAAGTTAAATACAGGCCGAATGCGCTCCACGATCTCGGCGGTGGGTGTGATTTGGCTGGTGATCTCTTCCATGGGCTTGTAGGCCATGGGGGATTCGTCCAGCGTAGCGGCGTTGACACACGTAGAGAAGACGCCATCCATCTGGACGCGGTATTGCTCCAGCGTCAGCGACCGCAGTGCCGCCTTGCGGCTCATGAGCCGGCCCGCGCCGTGGGGCGCTGAACAGTTCCAATCCCGGTTGCCGCGACCGTTGCATACCAGGCTGCCGTCGCGCATGTTGATGGGGATCAGCAGCTTCTCGCCAGCCTGAGCGGACACGGCCCCCTTGCGCAGGATCATTGTGTTTGTGTCGATGTAGTTGTGTATTGTCGTAAACTCCTCCACAGCGGTCAGTCCCATGCCCTCCAGGATGACGCTGGCCATGGCCATACGGTTGAGCGTCGCGAAACGCTGTATGATCTTCATGTCGTGGATATAGTCGTCAAACAGCGCGCCTTCCACATAGGCCAGGCCTTCGGGCACCGCGGTGTTATGCTGCTTTTTGATTGTCTGTATCGTGGAAGCGATCTCTTTGTGCTTGCCCTCGGCCTTGAGGCGGTCAATCGTCTCCTGGATTTGGGTGCGGCTGTTGCCGCACAGGGCATGAAAGCCCTCGTCCTGATAGTACTGGGCGACCTCGTTGCCGATGTGGCGGCTGCCGGAATGCACGACCAGATACAGTGCGCCGTCCTGGCCACGGTCCACCTCGATGAAGTGGTTTCCGCCGCCCAGCGTGCCGATGCTGCGCTGGGCCCGCTCCAGGTTGGCATTCGCAGCGCAGCGCAGGGCCGCCAGATCAATCTGCTCATGGAACGGGTGCGGGGAGGAGCGCACGTCGCGGCCGCTGGGGATGCGCTGCCGGATCAAATCGTCCAGCTGATGCAGATCCAGCGACGGCTCGGCAATGCGTACGGTGTGCATACCGCAGCCGATGTCCACGCCCACCATGCCGGGAACAACCTTATCTATGAGAGTCATTGTCGTGCCGATGGTGCAGCCCTTCCCGGCGTGCACGTCGGGCATGATCCGGATCTGGCTGCCGGCGAAGGCAGGCTGGTCGCACACCGCCTGAATCTGCTCCCGCGCCGCCTTTTCCAAGTCGGCGCAGAAACAGACGGCGGTGTTGTATAACCCTTGCACGGTGATCATGATATCGCCTCCTCAAGCCTGAATGGCCGCATAGCGCGGGGTGCTCAACGTGTCCACCATCAGAGCGTAGGGGTCGATGCGGCCGCTCAACGCCATCTGGAACAGGTGCGGCGACGCGCCGCTGACCAGGGCCACGCCCTGCTCGTTGCGCGTGACCGGTTGCTGCAGGGCACGGCTGGCCACATT
Organism: Bacillota bacterium; assembly: GCA_023422005.1. Classification (GTDB taxonomy): domain Bacteria; phylum Bacillota; class Clostridia; order Christensenellales; family UMGS416; genus JAEYRA01. The sequence goes on from JAEZSC010000033.1 coordinate 29,009, forward strand.
CCAGAACACGACCGTGGGCAGGCGGTAGCCGTTGGCCTCAAACTGCGCCCGGGCGTTCTCAAAATTCGTGGTGTCCGCGTCCACGGCACAAGCGTCGAACTCCATGTCCGACACGATGTACAGCACCTCGGGCAGGTCCGCCTGCTTGAGGCGGTTGCGCACCGCCGTGTGCAGGATCAGCCGGAACACGGCCTCGATGTCTGTGTTGGCCACCTCGTCATAGCTCATGCAGTGGCGCACTTGGTCCAGCAGCGTCCTGCCCTTGATCTCGACCAGCCGCGGCCGCTGAGAGAACGTGATGAAATGGTTGCGGAAGGCGCCGCGGTTGCGTTGGGCGAAATACAGCCCCAGTGACAGGCCACCGACGCGGGCATGGGGTTGCTGTTGGTATACATGGAGCCGGAGCCATCCACAACGACCAGCGCGTTGCGGCCGTCGGTGTAGTCGGGCAGCGCGTTCCACGTAACCTCGATGGCGCGGGCCTGCTCCTGGGTGCAGCGCCGGTCCAGCAGCGGGCGGATCAGCTCGTAGGGATACAGCGTGCCGGTGTGCATGGCGGCCTTGCCCTGGGCCACGGCTTCCAGGTAGTCGTGGTAGCGCTGACCATCGTTACGCGCGAAGGCCTTGCGGTATTGCAGCATCGCCCGGCTGGGCTGCTTGGCGTAATCGAAGGTATAGTCACGCTCCCGCAGGTTATTCTCCAGTATGCCGATCTGGCGGCGCAGCGCCGACAGCGCCTTGCGGTAGGCCGCGTCGTTCATGCCCAGCGCGCGGGCAATGCGCTTGGCCCTGTGGCGGGCCAGCTCGCTGCTCGTGTTGACCGAGGGCAGCCACTTGCCCAGCAGCGAGACCTGCCCGCCAGCCTGCAGCGCCTGCATGTCCCGGTGGAATTGCTCGGCAATGGCCTCAAGCATCTGCGGCTCACAGGGGGTGTCCAGCAGCTCCAGCAGGTCGTCCCAGCGGCCATACTCGCTGACCAGGTGCAGGTTGCGGATCGTCGTCTGCGGATAGGCCGTGGCCAGGTACTTGAGCATCACGCGGAACACCCGGCGCTCGCCCAGCCCGCCGCGGATATCGCGGGCGAAGAAGGCAGTGCGCAGCGCCAGGTCCCGGTCCTCGGCAAAGGCCCGGACAAATCGTGCCAGGATCTCCTGATCGGCGGCACTGCGCAGCGCGCCCACGGTGGAGAAAAGATCCAGGCATTCGCTCATCGTGGTCGCGTAGGTGGCGGCGCCGTTCTCGGTGCGGGTTCGGTTGGCTTGCTTCTTCAGAAATTGCAGCATAGGTCTTTCCTCCTTCTTATGGATATGGGTTTTCAGGGAAACGCGGTGCTGCTTGGGATTCGAACCCCAGCCGTAAACGGCCTTACCAATGGATTGCTGTTTGCACCGCTGTAGGCGCGGGAATCCTCCCGCCAGTGGATGGGGCATACGCGGCGCCGCGGTGAGATTCCGGCTCACCTGGTTCCCTTTCGGGTTAGGGGATATGTCTGCTGCCAGCGCCGCTTCTTTGCTGTAACCGGCGGGAGCACACAATGCCTTTTATGCTCCTGCGCGAAAGCCGAAGCTCCACCTTCAGGATCAGCAAGTTTTCTGCTGCAAGCATCGTTGGCGGCTGGCCGGACCCGCGGCGCTGATTGTGAGTTTACAGCTCATGTTTTTGCTGCAAGCGCCGCTCAGTGTCCGCCCAATCGTCCGCTCCCTTCCGGTTCCATGGGTATCATACGCCGACGCGGGCGGCAAATCATGTAAAAAACGTTGCGCACTTGTGGGAATCATGGGAAAATCTGTTTAGACCCATCTTGCCATGGAGGGCTTGTATGGCTTACAGCGAGCTCATCAAGCGCTTTGAGCGCGTCCGCGACTACATGCGCGACTTCTTCATATATGGCTACAAGACCCGTGCCGACTTCGACGCCAAGAGCGCGCGCACCTATGACAACGAGCGCCGGCGCATCGAGGGCCTGGCCGGGCCCTATATGCACTTTGAGACCGGGCGCTCGGGCAAGACGGCCTTTTTCTCGCTGGACGCCGCGCGCCTTAGAGACAACCCCCTGCACGCAGCATGGCAATCCAAGAGCTTCACCGACAACGACATCCAGCTGCACTTCTTTATACTGGACGTGCTGGCCGACGGCGGCGCGCACACAGCCGATGAGATGACCGACGAGATCAACCGGCGCTACGGCGAGGGGTTTGACACCCAGACGGTGCGTAACAAGCTGCGTGAATACGAGGCCGCCCACCTGCTGCGCTCGCAGCGCAACGGCAAGACCATCCTGTATGCGCAACCCGACGGCGCTCTGCAGGCGGCGCTGGACGCTACCCCCGGCATCGACGACATGGTCGCCTTCTTCTGCGGCGCGGCCCCGCTGGGCGTCGTTGGAAGCTACATCCTGGGTCAACGGGGCACAGACAACGCCCACTTCCTGTTCAAGCACCGCTTTTTGGCCCAGACGCTGGACGACGGCATACTGCTGGCGCTGCTGCGCGCCATGGCCCAGGGGCGGCAGGTGCGCCTGACCAACGTGGGCCGCCAGCAGCGCACCACCCAGGCCACCGGCCTGCCGGTGAAGATTCTCAGGAGCACCCAGACCGGCCGGCAGTATGTACTGCTGGACCGCCGGGGCAGCGTGCACCACCCCGCCTACCGGCTGGACTACATCCGGACGGTGGAACCGCTGGATGCGGACCCCGACGCCGAGGCCAAGCAATGCGCCTATGACGCCCGGCGGGACACTTGCTGGGGCATTTCGCACACGGGAGCCCGCTTGCCGGAGCGCATCGAGATGACCATTGCCGCCGACGAGGCCACCGAGGGCTACATCATACAGCGCCTGCAGCGGGAACGCCGCCGCGGCCATGTGGAGCGGGTGTCGCCGGGGGTGTACCGCTATACCGCCCTGGTCAACGACACCAACGAGCTGCTGCCGTGGCTGCGCTCCTACACCGGGCGCATCCTGTCTCTGGAAGGCGACAATACCGCCGCCCTGCGGCGCTTCCGGTACGACCTGCTACGGACCTGCCGTCAGTATGGCGAGGAAAGGGGCGACGGGTGATGGAGCTGTTTTCGGAGATCTACAGCCGCTACTACCGGCTGGTGGCCGCCCTGCTGCGCCGCCCAGCCGGGGATCGCCGGGCCGTGGAACACTTTGTGGCCGAGCACGGCTTTGGCGAGAGCACGCTGCACCTGCTGCCCAAGCTGCTGCACCGGGACGGCTGGCAGCTGTTGCAGCAAGCAGCCGACGGAACCTACGCCAGCCGCCTGAAACACCTGCCCCGGCGGCCGATATCGCTGCTGGAGAAGGCCTGGCTCAAGGCCGTACTGCCGGATGAGCGCTCCGGGCTGTTCCTGGGCCCCGATCAGCGCCAGGCGCTGCTGGACGCTCTGGGCGATGTGGAGCCTCTATACCCCGCCGATGCCATACGCGAATATGACCGCTATCTGGACGGTGACCCCTTCGCCGACGAAGCCTATATCCAGCGGTTTCGCCTGATCCTGCAGGCTCTGCGGCAGCGCACGCTGCTGCGCATCGCCTACACCAACCGCACCGGGCGGGTGCTGCGGGACCAATACGCGCCGCTGAAACTGGAATACTCCCAGAAGGACGACAAGCTGCGCCTGTACGCCGCTCGGGTCAAGGCCGGCAAGGTCGTCGGCTTCTACACGCTGAACCTGGCCAGGATGACCGACGTGCAAGCCGTGGACGCCGCGGCGCCGGAGGTGGACCTGGACCAGTTCTTCACCCGCTGCCGCCGGGAGCAGCCCATCGTCTTTGAGGTCGCCAACGAGCGCAACGCGCTGGAGCGGGTGATGATCGAATTCTCCGCCTATGAGAAGCGCAGCGTCTTCGATCCGGACACCGGCCGGGCCACCTGCGAGCTGTACTGCGCCTACGCCGACGAGACGGAGGTGCTCATCCGGCTGCTGGGCTTCGGGCCGTTGGTGCGGGTGCTGGGGCCCCAGGGGTTTGTGGAGCAAGTCAAAGAACGGGTATACCGGCAGGCGGAGCTGTTCAGCCACAGCAACGTCGAAGCGTCCTTGTGATATTTTCGCTCCTTCCCCCTTGACACCACCTACTCTTGGTTCTATTATGATATTATCAATACAGAAATATCAAGGTGGTGCCCAACATGGAAACCTCTTTCCCCCGTGATAAAAACGGCTTGGATGAGCAGCAATACCTGGCGGCCTATGACGCCTCGAAGTTCGATCGGCCGTCGGTGACCGTGGACATGCTGGTGTTCACGGTCACCGACGAGCAGGCGGACAGTTACCGCAAGCTGCCCCAGAAGGAGCTTAAACTGCTGCTGGTGCGCCGCGGGGAGCACCCCTTCCTGGGTGCGTGGGCGCTGCCCGGTGGCTTTGTGCGCATGGACGAGAGCCTGGACCATGCCGCCGAACGGGAGCTGAGCGAAGAGACCGGCGCCGAGGGGCTTTATATGGAGCAGCTCTACACCTTTGGCGATGTGGGGCGCGACCCGCGCACCCGTGTCATAAGCACAGCCTACATGGCGCTGGCTGACAGCTCCCGCCTGCGCATCCACGGCGGCGACGACGCCAGCGACGCCCGATGGTTCACCGTGAGCCTGAAACCTCACAGCCAGCAGCGTACGCACACGGCCGCGGGATTTGTGCTTGAACAGGTACAAGACCTGACGATGAGCAGCAGCGATGTGCAGTTGTCCGCCCGGGTGAAGACGACCCGCACCGTGGAGGGCCGCGGCGGCCGCCTGGAGCGCGCCGTCGTGGGCGCCGGCGGCGTGGCTTTCGACCACGCAGCGATCATCGCCTGTGGCGTGGAACGCCTGCGCAACAAGATCGAATACACCGACATCGCCTTCAACCTGATGCCGGAGCTCTTTACGCTGACGGAGCTTCAGCAGGTGTACGAAGTCATACTGGACGCCGAGCTGCTGAAAGCCAACTTCCGCCGCAAGACCGCCGCCATGGTGCTGGAGACCGACCACTACACCAGCGACGCCGGGCACCGGCCCAGCCGGCTGCACCGGTTTAACCCGAACTGGAAGACGGAGTAGGAGGCGGACGAATGAAGAGGGTGTTTCAAAGCTGGAGTTGGTTTGAGCTGGGGTGGCTGGCAACGTTCTCGGCCAACGCAGTCATCCTCTCAATCCTCTGGGGAGAAAACCTGCTTGGATTCGCGGTGTTCCTGACCGGCGTGCTGTGTGTCGTGCTGGCGGCAAAGGGCAACCTCTGGAACTATGTTTTTGGCCTTTTCAACTCTATCGGCTATGCATGGATCAGCTACCACAATGGCCTGTACGGCGAGGTCATGCTGAATCTGCTATTCTTCGTGCCCACCGGCGTGATCGGGTGGCTGATGTGGCGCAGGAAGACCGACCACGGCATCGTGCAAATGCGCCGGATGAGTTGGCCCACCCTGGCGGGGATGCTGCTGCTATGCGCGCTGGGCACCATCGGCTATGGGTGGTGGCTATCCACACTGTCGGGGCAGAACACGCCCTACATCGACGCCTTTAATGTGGCAGCATCCATACTGGCCACTCTGGCGATGATGGGCCGCTACCGCGAACAATGGGTGCTCTACATCGGCATCAACGTGGCGGAAACTACCATGTGGGCCATACGGCTGGCCGACGGCAGCGCTGATGCACCTACGATGATCGTCATGTGGACGGCGTATCTGGTGAACAGCGTGTATGGTTATTACACGTGGAGCAGAGGTGCACGCAGAACCACAGAAGAAGCCGCCGGTGCTGCGAAGACATGAAAGGGATCAGACGATGAAGAAGATGGGGCTCACACTGGGCAAATTTGCGCCACTGCACAAGGGGCACCAGCACATGATCGAGACGGCACTGCGCGAGATGGACGAGCTTTGCGTAATGATCTACGACAGCGACCTTACCGACGTACCCCTGCACGTGCGCAGCCGCTGGATCAGGACGCTGTATCCTAACGCCCATGTCATCGAGGCCTGGGACGGACCTCAGGTTGTAGGCGACACGCCGGTGATCAAGAAGCTACATGAAGACTATATCCTGAGCCGCCTCAAGGGCATCCCAATCACGCACTTCTACTGCAACGAGTTCTATGGCGAGCACGTAAGCCGGGCGCTGGGCGCGCAAAACCGTCAGATAGACTACACCCGGAAAGCCTTTCCTGTCTCCTCCACGATGATTCGGGAGGATCCATACCGCTACCGGCAATTTCTGCACCCGCTGGTATATGGCGATCTCATCACAAAGGTCGTCTTTTTAGGTGCCATGTCTACCGGCAAAACGACGATATGCGAAGCGCTGGCCAAAAAGTACAACACCGTGTGGATGCCCGAGTACGGCCGGGAGTATTGGGAGCAGCACCATATCGACCGCCGCGTGGCGCCGGAGCAGCTCGCGGAAATCGCCCGGGTGCACGTGCAGCGAGAGGATGCCATGGCGGCGCAGGCCAACCGATATCTGTTCGTGGACACCAACGCCATCACGACTTACATGTTCGCCATGGACTACCACGGCGGCGCACTGCCGGAGCTGGAAGCGCTGGCGATGAAGGCGCAGTCCCGATATGATCTGTGCTTCCTGTGCCTGGACGACATCCCCTACGACGACACGTGGGACCGCTCCGGCGATCAGAAGCGCCACGTGTTCCAGAAGATGATCGTCGCGGACCTGAAAGAACGAAGGCTGCCATACATCGAGCTGGCGGGCACTCTGCAGCAGCGCGTCGCCACCGTGGAGCGGGCGCTGAGCCGGTTCCACAAATACCAGAACCCGGCATATATAACTGGTTTGATCTGATACAAGGAGGAGCCCGGTATGGAACGAATGGCGCTTATCAAAGGAGATATCACGAAGCTCGCGTGCGACGCCATCGTCAACGCGGCCAACTCCAGCCTGCTGGGTGGCGGAGGCGTGGATGGCGCGATCCACAGGGCGGCGGGGCCGCAGCTCTCGCAGGAGTGCCTCGGCCTGAGCGGTTGCAAAACCGGCCAAGCCAAGATCACCAAGGGGTATCGCCTGCCGGCCACATGGGTCATCCACACGGTGGGGCCGGTTTGGCGCGGTGGGGGAAACCGTCAGCGAATATCTGGCTCACGATGGGACGATTGAGCAGCTTCTGTTCGTCTGCTTCGACGATTCCACACTTCAGATTTACCAAACCCTATTATCCGGCAAGGAGCCCCTATGATGAACGCTCTACACGCCATCCACCGCTACGAATCCGGCGATCTGCAGGTCCTGAAAAGCCAGCGCTGGCTCATGCACCTGGCGCTGACGCGGGAGCACAGCGTCAACCTGGAGCGCATCCAGTCGCTGGAGGATCGAAAGCACAACTACACGCTGCAGTACGTGAAGCGCTCGCTGGACATTCTTGAAGGGCTGCCGGGGGAGCATGCGCACAAGGCCTTTGTGGAGCAGGCCCTGCAATGGGCCGAGGCCGCCAAGGCCGGCCTGCCACACCACCGCGCCCAGTGGATTGAAGCCGGATGCAACCTGGCGGTGCACAACGAGGGCTCGGCGTGCATCTATCTGGCCGAGGCTGGTGAAGCAAATGGGGACACCCGCCGTATTGTCCACACGTTGATCGCAACTCACGGCCTCATCGGCCAATATCTGCGCGGCGAGGTGCTGCTCAGCGAAAGCCGGGCGCTGCACAGCCTCGTGACCACAGGCCTGCTGTCTGCCCCGGAATTGTCCGACGTGCTGATGCTGCTGAACCGCTGCGTCATCGCCGCGGTGAGCCCGGCACTTTGTGAAGGCGTGGCCGCCGAGGTGCGCGCAGCTGTGGAACTGGTAGCGCGCGGTAATTTTGCCGGACAGTTCGACGCCAGGGAAAGGCTGCGGCGGCTGCGGACGGCGTCGTCGCGCAACGGCGAGGACTTCGAGCGCGAATACGGGGCCATGCTCAGCGACCCGCAGGCGCTCACCCACGTGGAATGCCTGCTGGATACAGTTCAATTGTGGTATGTAGAGGGGGCTCTGTATGATTTCTCTTTCGAGCAGTTCATAAAGGTTCTGTTGCTGGCCGCCCGGGCCGTGGCCGGCACGCCGGCGCGGCATCTGAGCTTTGAGCCCTTCATGCAGGCGCTGTACTACGAGCGCCAGGGGCGCAAGCATGTGAACTTCTACCGCAAGCGTGTCATTGAGCACTGCCTGACGGGGCTTACCTACGAGGACATCCTGGCCGGCGCGCCCTGCGCCAGCCCCCATGCCGCTCCGGAAATCACATTGAACGCCTCGGCGGACACGGCCTTCTTCACCTTCCGGTTCTCCAGTGCAGGCTCAGCGCTCATGGATTTCTGCGTGGAGGCCGAACGCTCCGACGTGCTTTATGAAAAGGCTGTGTTGATGCTGTTTGACTTCTTCGGCCTGCGCCGTGACCGTTATGACCGCTTCCACGAGGAGGCGCAGTATCTGGCAACGATGAACAGCACCATCGACCACAAGAGCGTGCTGCTGGAGCACATCGCCGGCAGCCGCGTGCTGGACATCGGCCCCGGCGGAGGCGCGCTGATGGACCTGATCGAGGAGCGCCTGCCCCACTGCCGCGTGACCGGTGTGGACATCTCACAGAACGTCGTCGAAGAGCTGCGCAGGAAGAAGCAGTTGGAGCATCGCCGATGGGACGTGATACACGGCGACGCGCTGGACCTGGCAAAGCATGTGCAGCCCGGCCAGGTGGACACGGTGATCTTCTGCTCCATCCTGCATGAGCTGTTCTCCTACATCCCCTTCCACGGAAGGAAATTCAACCACGAGACCATCGCCGCGGCGCTGCGCTCGGCCTTCGAAGTGCTCTCCCCCGGCGGGCGCATCCTGATACGCGACGGCATCATGACCGAGCCCGAGGATACGCGCCGCATCATTCGCTTTCGATCCGAGGAAGGTCTTAAGTTCCTGCGGCGTTATGCCGCCGACTTCCAGGGCCGGCCCATCGGCTATGAGACGCTGGGACGGAACGAAGTCTCTATGTTCGTCAACGACGCCATGGAGTTCCTATACACCTACACGTGGGGCGAGCCTTCCTACGTGCACGAGGTGCAGGAGCAGTTCGGTTATTTTACGCCCACAGCCTATCAGCGCTTTATAGAGGATACGCTGGGGTCGCAGGCGCGCATCCTGGAGCTGCGCCACTACCTGCAGGATGGGTACGCCCTGGCGCTCTCACAGAAGATCGAGCTCTTCGACGAGGCCGGCAGCCCCGCGCGGCTGCCGGACAGCACCTGTCTGATCGTCATCGAAAAAGCGGGATAAAGAGCCTTCAAAGGTCAGGGGGGGTATCATCTGTGAAAATGTCGTTGGATGCATTTCGGCAAAAAGCAGATCGTTTGCCAGCAGATGCAGCGGAATGCTTGAGAAAACAGTTCATTTGCACATTCATTGACACCGAAAGCGACTACTACAGGAAGTACATTGAGACGGTTAAGGACTGTTCTGACGGATGGTGCTACTCAGGTTATCTGTGGGACTGCTTCATCGCTCCAATCGTAATCCGACCAGACGACGTTATCAACCACAGAGACCGGTTGAGAAAGGTTTTTGCTTTCTGGGATATCCATTCCCGAGACAAAATATGGGTTGATGACTTCTGGAAATTCGGCAAAGACACCATCCTCCGACTGGATTTTGACGATTTGCTGGATAATCCGGACTACCTGCCGGAAGATATCTACATTTTCGATGAATCCATGCAATGGACCCTGGCATTAACCCATGAGTACACAAATGGAACGAGGTATTGTGTCAAAACCGGCAATCTGTAATGGGAAAGGAGAGCACAACGATGTTTGGTTTTCGGTACGTCCGTTTCCAGCCCAGCGAGTACATCCTGCGCTATCGCAAGGGCACGCTAATCGCCCAGGGCATGGGCCTGGCCTTTCGCTACTTCGCGCCTTCCACGGCCATCGTGTCCATCCCCGTGGGCACCACCGACTCTCCTTTCATCTTCGAGGAAGTCACCCAGGACTTCCAGACCGTCACCGTGCAGGGGCAGGCCACATGGCGCATCGTGGATCACCAGCGCATCGCCGGGCTGCTCAACTTCACGCTGGACCTATCCCGAGGTCGCTACGCCAGCGACGACCCTCAGAAGCTGCCCCAGCGGGTGGTCAACGTAATCCATGTGCTGACCCGCCGGCAGCTGGGCGCCACGGCCCTGCAGGAGGCCGTGCTGAGTAGCGGCGCGCTGGCCCTGGCCATACTGGAGCAGGCACGGGAAAACGACGAGCTGCGCCAGATGGGCCTGGAGATGCTGGGGCTTTCCATACTGGCGATACAGCCCAACAAGGAGACGGCGCGGGCGCTGGAAGCCCAGACAAGGGAACAGATTTTAAGGCGTGCCGACGAGGCCATCTATGAGCGGCGCAACGCCGCCATCGAGCAGGAGCGCCGCATCAGGGAGAACGAGTTGAGCACCGAGATTGCGCTGGAACAGAAAAAACGGCAGGTGCGCGAGGCGCAGCTGGAGGCCGAGCGCGCCGCCCAGGCCAAGCGCAACGAGATCGCCGACGAGCAGATGGGCTTTGACACGGCGCTGGAGGAAAAGCGCGGGCGGCTGGTGGAGCTGACCGTGCACAACGAACGGGCCGCCGCCGATGCCCGGGCCTACGCACTGAGCGGCGTCATGAAGGCGCTGGAGGGCATCAGCCCCAACGTGATACAGGCGTTGTCCGCCGCCAACATGGAGCCGGGCCGCCTGGCCGCGCTGGCGCTCAACGGCCTGGCCGAGAACGCCGGCAAGATCGGCACGCTGAACATCGCGCCGGAACTGGTGACAGAGCTGCTGAGGGCCTGACCCATGGGCGGCGGGGGCGACGCAAAGATCATACTGGTCCACCGCAAAACCCGTCTGCAGGAGCTGGCAGCAAGGTACAACACGGTGCTGCAGGCCCGGTTCTACGTGGAGCACTTGGGTGCGGACTTCGGCGACTATATCGATGAGGACAGCCGTTACCGGGAGGCGCTCTCTCAAGCGCGACTGGCGCTGGAACCGCTGGGCCGCGTGCACGCCGTGGACCGCGAATTTGTGCCCAACTTCCTCTTTGGCCCCAGGGACATCGTGGTGGCCGTGGGTCAGGACGGGCTGGTGGCCAACACGATGAAATACCTGGACGCGCAGCCGCTGATCGGCGTGAACCCGGACCCCACGCGATGGGACGGCGTACTGCTGCCCTTCCAGGTGCAGGAGCTGCGATCTGTGGTGTCCGACGCGCTCAAAGGCCGGCGGCCAATGCGGCAAGTCACCATGGCCCGGGTCACCCTCAATGACGGGCAGGCGCTGCACGCCGTCAACGATCTGTTCATCGGCCAGCGCACCCATGTGTTCGCCCGCTACGAGCTTCGCGTAGGCCAGCGTGCTGAGCGGCAATCCTCCAGCGGCGTCATCGTGTCCACGGGCCTGGGGGCCACAGGCTGGCTGGCAAGCGTGCTGGCCGGCGCTGCCGGTGTCGTGGGTGCGCTGTGCCCCAAAGAGGTCCGGCTGCCCGAGGCGCGAGCACCCTGGGACGCAGACCATCTGTACTTCTCCGTGCGTGAGCCCTACCCCAGCCGCACCACCGGCACGCAGCTGGTGTTCGGCCGCGTGACCCGGGAACAGCCGCTCACGGTGCTCTCGCACATGGCCGAGGGCGGCTTGATCTTCTCCGACGGCGTGGAGCAGGACTTCCTCGTGTTTAGCGCCGGCATGCGGGCCACGGTGACCGTGGCGGACAAGGTGGGGAGGCTGGTCGTGTAGCGGCAGCCAGCGGGCTCCACATTTTAGACGAATTGCTCTAAAGGAGGCTTATCATGCTCGGCGCGATCATCGGAGACATCGTGGGCTCGGTCTACGAGTTTGACAACATCAAGACCAAGGAATTTGATCTGTTCAAGGACAGTTGCTTTTTCACCGACGATACCGTAATGACATGCGCCGTGGCCCTGGCGTTGGCGGAGTACATGGAATCGGGAAAAAACACCGACGTGCATGCCGCACTGATACGCGAGATGCGGCGGCTGGGGCGGCTTTATCCCGACGCCGGGTATGGCGGGCGGTTCGCAGTCTGGCTGCTGAACGGGCATTCCCTGCCCTATAACAGCTTCGGCAACGGCTCGGCCATGCGCGTATCCCCTGCGGCGTGGCTGGCCGGCAGCCTGGAAGAGGCGGAGGAGCTGGCAAGGCTCTCGGCGGAAGTGACCCACGACCACCCCGAGGGCATCAAAGGCGCGCAGGCTACCGCCGCGGCGATCTTCCTGGCCCGGCAGCAGTTGCCGCTGCCGGACTTTCGGGCGTATCTACAGCAAAATATTACAATCTGGGCTTCACGCTGGATGAAATCCGGGACAGCTACCGATTCGACGAAACCTGCCAGCGCACCGTGCCGCAGGCCCTCGTCGCGTTTCTGGAATCCACAGGCTTTGAGGACGCCATCCGCAACGCCATCTCCATCGGCGGGGACAGCGACACGCTGGCAGCCATCACCGGCAGCATCGCCGAGGCGTACTACGGCGTACCGCAGAAGATGGAGGAAAAGGCGCTCTCCTATCTGGACGGCGTGCTGCTGGGCATATACCGGGCGTGGTGATCATCAGCATCAGGATGAAGAAAAGCCGCCTTTTCCCGCGCACCATCGCCAGCCCCTTTTATTTCATTTGTGCAATTCTATTATAAAAGAGAACGGACGTTCAAACAATAGGGGCATCTTCCCGCCGTTGCTTTCTGCGGTCTCCTCTTGGTTGTGCTGCAGGGCCGAGGCTGGTATAATGGTAGAGTTCACTCGCAAACGGTGGACAGGCGACGCCATGCCTGGCCATGGCTAGCGGTACGGGGCGCGTATGAAGATCTTGCTCGTTTCCGATAGGGAAGAAAAATACATCTGGGATCATTTTGACCCGGTACGCTTTGCCGACATCTCGTTCATCCTTTCCTGCGGTGATCTCAAGGCCGAGTATCTGAGCTTTTTGGTCACGATGATCAATCGGCCGCTGTTCTATGTGCCCGGCAACCACGACAAAACTTATGTGACCCACCCGCCGGAGGGCTGCGACAGCATCGACGGCAAGGTTATCGAGCACGAGGGCTTTCGCATCGCCGGGCTGGGCGGCTCCATGCGCTACAATCTGGGGATGTACCAATACACCGAGCTGGAGATGCGCGGACGCCTACACCGCCTGAAGCCTACGCTGTGGCTCAAAGGCGGGCTGGATATTTTCGTGAGCCACGCGCCGGCCTTCGGCCTGTGCGACGGCAAAGACCTGTGCCACACGGGCTTCCAGTGCTTCACCGATCTCATCGACCGCTTCAAACCCCGTTATTTTATCCACGGACACAACCACATGGAGTACGGCAACTTCTCCCGCCGCTGCGACCGGGGCAGCACCCGGGTCATCAACGCGTACGGGTATTACATATTGGATACGGAGAAGGAATAATCCGGGCGGCTCCGTCGGGAGCATACCCACCCCGCGCCCTGCGGGAGAACCGGCATATTGGCAACTCTTGACATGCATATAATATGTTGTTACGATACATATGATTTAGCGTTGAACATCTTAAGCCTGAAGAACCTGACACATCCTTAGGAAGATACAAGTAAAGTGGAGCGATCAGCTTCACGGCATCACCTGTACCCAACACCCGATAGCAAGGAGCATGGAGCATTCCGGTCCGCAAAGGGCGGCCCGCCTGCCGGCGCCGTGACCATGGCCTTGAATAGGCTGGCCGGGCAGGGCAGGCAGCTCACGCTTGCGCTGGCACACGATCACGGGTAGAGGATGCTGCGGCGCCACAAGCTATCGGAAAACCTCGTGGAGCGGCGCATATCCATCCATAGAAAGACAGGAGGCGTTTGCATGGAAAAGGTTCGTTACGGGCTCATCGGCGCAGGCGCGCAGGGCGGCTTCTACGCGCAATGGCTGACCGGGAAGATGGGGGCAATGCCCCAGAACGCCGCGCTGGGCGCTCTGTGCGACATCGACCCGGACAAGCAGATCATGTGCGAGATCATGTACCCCGACACGCCGTTCTTCACCGACTACCGGCAGATGATCGCCTCCGGAGCGGTGGAAGCCGTGGTGACCACAGTGCCCCACTATCTGCACACGGAGATCGCGATATACGCACTGGAGCACGGCATGCCCGTGCTGGTGGAAAAGCCTGCCGGTGTGTACGCCCAGGCCGTGCGCCGGATGAACGAGTGCGCGGCCGCGCACCCCGACGTGCCCTTTGGCATCATGTTCAACCAGCGCACCAACAAGCTGTACCAAAAGCTGCGGGACATCGTGGCGTCCGGCGAGCTCGGGCAGATCCGCCGCACCAACTGGATCATAAACTCCTGGTGGCGGCCGGACAGCTACTACCGCCAGAGCGACTGGCGCGCCACCTGGGGCGGCGAGGGCGGCGGGGTGCTCGTGAACCAGGCGCCCCACCAGCTGGATTTGTGGCAGTGGATCTGCGGCGTGCCAAAGCGCGTGTATGCCAAGATCGGCTATGGCGTGGGGCGCGACATCGTTGTGGACAACGACGTGACTGCGACGGTGCAGTATGAGAACGGCGCAACCGGCGTGTTCATCACGTGCACCCACGACCCGGTGGGCACCGACCGGCTGGAGATCGACCTGGACGGCGGCAAGATCGTCGTGGAGGACAGCAAGAAGGCCACGGTGCTGCGCTTTAAGCGCAGCGAGAACGAGATGAACGCCTCCATGTCGATGGAGTCGGTGGCCCGGCTGTTCATGGGCGGCGGCGGAGATCAGCTGTACACCAGCGAAGCAATCGAAAACACCGACGGCTGGGGCGTGCAGCACGGCATCGTGCTCACGAACTTCGCGGCCCACATTCTGGACGGCACGCCGCTGCTGGCTCCCGGTTCCGACGGCATCCACGGCGTGAACCTGGCCAACGCCATGCTGCTCTCCAGCTGGCTGGGCCAGGAAGTGGACCTGCCCGTGGACGAAGAGCTGTATTTGGCCCAGCTCAACAAGCGCATCCAACAGGAAGGCAAGTACCCCACTCGGTGAACGTTTTTGAAAACCTAGTATGAGAAGAGATGGATGATCCTGACGGCGGTTCATCCGACGGAGGGAAACAAAAAAGGCTACATGGTAGGCATAAGAACCCGCCAACAGGCGAAATAACGTTCTAAGAAACAAATATGAGAACCACCCGCCAAGATATCGCCCGGCGACATGCGCGGCGGGCGATTAAGGAAAGCCAAGAACAAGTCGTCTAAATCGCGTACGATGCCAAAGCATCGTACGCGAAAAGGCTGGCCAAAAGGCGCAGCCTTTTCGGACAGCCTGACAAAGAAAGGATGAGTTCTGTGAAGCAGATCAAAACAGGCGTTCAAGCCTCCATGCTCAAGGATAAGTTCGCACAGCTGGGCGTGTATGAAACCCTCAGGCAAATCGGCGCGCTGGGATACGGCAGCGTGGAGATCTCGCAGCTGCCCATGACGGCGGAAAACGTCGCCGGCATGAAGCGGGCGGCGGACGAGGGCATCGCCATCGCGGCGCTCTCCGCCGGCGTTGCGCCCAGCGGCTTCCCCTCGGAGACCATCGCCACGCACTTTAAGAAGATCGTCGGCGATTGCCGCACGCTGGGCTGCACCTTCCTGCGCATCCCCATGCTGCCCTTTGACTGCATGGGCAGCCTGGATGCGGTGCTGGCCTTCGCCCGCATGGCCGAGGTCGCGGCGCAAAAGCTCGCCCAGGAGGGCATCAAGCTGTATTACCACAACCACCACGTGGAGTTCCGCCGGTTCGATGGCCGCACGATGCTGGACCTGATCCGCGAAAACGCGCCGTCGCTGGGCTTTGAGCTGGACGTGCACTGGATCCATCGAGGCGGGTATGACCCGGTGAAGGTCATCCAAGACTACGCGGGTAAGGCGGACCTGATCCACCTGAAGGACTACCGGGTCGGGCCCATCGCTCCGGAGGCCTTTGGGGCGCTCAAAAAGCGGGATTTCCCGGCGTTCATGGCAGGGTTTGCCAACGTGGTGCAGTTCGCCGAGGTTGGGGAAGGCACGCTGGACATGCCGGCCATCATCGAGGCAGGACTTGCGGCCAACGCTCAGCATTTCTTCATTGAGCAGGACGATCTATATGGCCGCGACGCCTTCGACTGCCTTGTGACCTCCCGGGACAACCTGCGGAACATGGGATATGCGATAGTGTAGATATTAAAGCTTGGCAGCCGCCTCTTTGTCCAGCCACACGCTCAAGGCTGGGCTGCGGCGCAGCAAAGACGCCGGCATCTGCTGGCCGATCTGCCCGAGCAGCGCCCGGGCCACCACGTCGGCCTTGTGGCTGCCGCTGGCAACCAACAGGATGTGCTGCGCCTGGAGCAGCTGGCGCAGGCCCACGGTGATGCCTTGACCGGGCACCTGGCCGTCGGGGAAGTATTTCACACCAACCCGCAATGTGGTGTCGTCCAGATCCACGGTATGGGCGGCGTCGTCGGCGCTGGCGCCGGGCTCGTTGAACCCCACGTGGCCGTTCATGCCGATGCCCAGCACCGTGAGTGCGATACCGCCGTGATCCTCTATCCACCGGTCGATGGCGCGGCACTGCCCTGCCAGGTCGGCGGCCAGCCCGTCGAAGGCCAGAATGCGCCCGTGGTCTATGCCCGCCAGGTCGTAAAAGCCGTCATACATCACCTGGCGGCAGCTGCCGGCGTGTTCATAGCCCAAGCCCACCCACTCATCCAGGCCCACAAACCACATGGTGTTCAAATCGATCTCGCCGGCCTTGTGCATCCGGGATAGCTCCGCGTAGGCGGCCAGCGGCGTGTCGCCGGCGGCGAAGCACATCAGCTTGCCGGGGTTGGCCCGCACGAACGCGGCTACATGCCGGGCCACAGCCAGGGCCAGGGCGCTCTTGTTGTCCAGAACGTTTGTCGTCATGAAGCATTCCTCCTGTCGCTCATATAGCGGCAAAGCCGCTGGGCCACAAATTTTTACGCGACATCTGATCGCCATCTATCGATGGCGATGCACGGCGCTTTCTGCGGCTGGTCGTGCCTTTGGGCACTGCTCGCCCCTGCATCCTGGCCGACCGGCTTTGCTCATATAGCGGCAAAGCCGCTATTACGCAAAGCCTGCCTTACCATTCGCACCCACTGGCCGATGCGCTCGGGCTTGCCAGAACACGTGCGCAGGTCTTCCAGCAGCACCTCGAAGGCGCAATCCTTCAGGATGCGCACGCCCTCGTCCAGCTGCCGCTGCACCCATGCCTCGTCGTGGCCGTCACTGAGCCACGCCGGGTTGGGCTTCCAGCTCGTGATGGCCTTCCGGCCCACCTTGTCGGCGTATTTGCCGATGTCCGCCCACGGCGAAGCCGATATTTTGCGGATGCCGGGCAGCGCCAGCACGTCGTCCAGCTTGTCATGCAGCGGCTCGCAGCAGCCGTATTCGGTCAGGCCAAAGGGCCGCAGCAGCTCGGCCTCGCGCACAAACAGGTGCTCACGATGCATGCGCGGAGAAACCTGGGCCAGCTCCTGGGCCTCGGCGCTGCCCCACATGTCCCGGGGGCGCACATGGCCGGTGAAGCCCGGCCCCGGCAGCTCGTCGGTGTAGCCCAGGCCGCCGGTGCCCTGATAGGTGCCGTCGTTGTTGAGGTCCAGCAGCTCCTGGGCCTCCATCTGGCGCAGGATGCTCTGGTAGCCCTCTTTGAGCTTGTCCATGATATGGGCGAGCATCTCCGGCTCATCATAGAAGTCGGTGTAGAGGTTCTGCAGGCCCCGCCAATCGCTGTATTGCATGCAGATGTGATAGCTGATCTCCTGCACGCCGGACAGTCGGACGGGCAGGATGTCGCCGAAGAGCTCCCGCACGCGGTCCAGCTTTTTAAGGCTGGTCGCCTCGTCATATTCGATGGTCGGGCTGTGCAGCTTTCGGGCGTCCTCCATGGTGTTGATAACCGGCACAAAGCCCCAGGCGTCGCCCTCGCCGCCGTGTTGGTTGCGCAGCACCGGCAGGCCCCAGTCGCTCCAATGAGCCACCTTGCGCACGCTGAGCGTCGCCTCCAGCGGCTTGTCGTCGGGCACGTTGTGCCACTGCCACAGCAGCTGCCGCAGGCGGAACTCCAGCCCGCGGGCGGCCTCGCTCTGGCACTGGAGATTGCACACCTCGGGCACCTCCAGCCAGTTCTCCGCCCACACGGCCACCAGGGGCCGGGGGGCCTTCAGGCTGTTGTGGGCGCGCCACAGCGCCCGCAGCTCGGCGTTGCGCTCGTGGGCGGCGGCCTCAGCGAACCGCTTCATGAGCTCCCGCAATATGGCTGTGTCCGGTGCGCCGCAGTCGAAGGCGTCGCCGCGCACGTCGGGGTATACGTGATAGGTCAGGTGCTCCAGCATGGTGTTACTCCTTTACGCCGCCCAGCATGATGCCGGAAATGAAGTAGCCCTGCAGGAAGGGGTAGATCATCAGCACCGGTATGGCGGCGATGAACACCTGCGCGGCTTTGAGCGTGCGGTCGTTGATCTTGCGCATGAGCTCGGCATAGGCCTTGGTGATCAGCTTCACATTGGGCTGCACGAGGATGGACTGCAGATAGGTCTGCAGCGGGTAGTTGCGGCTGTCGTTCATGTAGATCAGGCCGTCGAACCAGCTGTTCCAATTGCCCACAACGGCGAACACGACGATGGTGGCCAAGGAGGGCAGCGACATGGGCAGGAAAATGCGCCACAGGATCAGCCAGTGGTTGGCGCCGTCCATGAAGGCCGACTCCTCGATCTCCTTGGGTACGGTGCGGAAGTAGTTCATCAGCAGCACGACGTTGAACACCTGCACCGCGCCGGGCAGCACCAGCGCCCAGATCTTGTCGATGAGGCCGGTGTAGCGCACGACCATGTAGCTGGGGATCATGCCGCCGCTGAAGAGCATCGTGAACACGAACATCCACACGAAGACCGGCTGAGCGCGAAACTCCGCCTTGGGCTTGGAAAGCGGATAGGCCGCCAGAATCGTCATAATCGTGCTCAGGGTAACGCCCAGCACAATGCGTTCCAGCGACACGACCATGGCCCGCCAGAACTCCACCTTTTTGAGGACGAACTCATAGCTTTTGAGCGTGAAATCCACAGGGAAAATTTTGACCTCGCCCGCCGTGACCGCCACGCTGGAACTCAGCGATACACTGAGCACATGCACCAGCGGCAGCAGGCACAGTAGCGCGTACAGAACGAAGCCGGCGCTGTTGATGATGCGGAAGATTTTTCTGCTGGGCGATCTGTCTACCAAGAGAATCCCTCCTTGCGATGCGAGCTTGTCAGTGAGGTAAGTCTGCTGATTGTTTTCGTGGCCACCATAAAGGCTTCCCCTGGAGGGGAAGCTGTCGCCGCAGGCGACTGATGAGGTGTAAGCTTCTTTCTGCGCTAGACACCTCATCCGGCGCTACGCACCACCTTCCCCTCAAGGGGAAGGCTTAGGGTAAACCAAGCGTTATAGCTAACATTGGACTCGCCTTGCGGCAAACCCCAACTAAAACACGCGGTAATCCGCGGCCTTATAGGCCACATAGTAGCTGGCGACGACCAACAGGAAGCTGACACCCGAGCGCATCAGGCCCACCGCCGCGCCCAGCGAATACTGGGCCTGCTGCAGGCCGGCGCGGTACACCCACGTGTCGATGACGTCGCCGGTGGAATACACCAGGGGGCTGTAGAGCATCAGGATCTGATCAAACCCGGCGTTGAGGATGTAGCCCATGCTCATCGTGATCATCAGGATGATCGTGCCCTTCATGCCCGGCAGCGTGATGTGCCAGGTCTGCTTCAAGCGCCCGGCGCCGTCGATGGCCGCGGCCTCGTAGAGCGTGGGGCTGATGCTGCTGATGGCGGCCAGGAACACGATGGTGCCAAAGCCGGTGATCTGCC
>JAEZSC010000060.1 GCA_023422005.1 Bacillota bacterium
TCTCCACGATGCCCGTCACCGATTCGCTGGTCGTGTTCCTGCTGCTGGCGCTCAACTATGTGGACCGGCTGACCCAGTCCACGCTGATGGGCCGCGACATCTTCGTCAAGCACACCGCCGATTCGCCCGATGAGATCATGCCCACGCTGTCCGCCGGCGTCAGCATGGATCACATTGCCAGCGTGGCATCGCCGGTGTTCGGCGGCATGCTGTGGACCGGCGTAGGCCCCCAGTGGGTGTTCGCAGCGGGAGCTGTCATTGGGATAATCTTTACTGTCATGTGCTTCCTGGTGCCGGGTAAGCCCGCCGCCATCGCAACCGAGCAGGTGGCACAAGCCGATACCTTCGACTGAGTCCTGTCGCGGCGCGTCCGCGGTACAGCAAATCCTGCGGTTGCGTGACAGGTTTTTTCTGGGTATACTGGATATTGTCATTCATACGATCTTTTCATAAGGACGGAACAACCAGTGGCCAATATCATCCGCATCGCTGTGGACGCCATGGGCGGCGACAACGCGCCCGCGGCTATCGTGCAGGGCTCCCTGAACGCTCTGGAGAACAACCCCGACCTGGAAATCACGCTCGTGGGCCGCGAGGGGGAGCTTCGCCCCCTTTTGAATGGACGGACAGAGCGCGTGTCGGTCGTGCATGCCGACGAGGTCATAGAGACCGGCGAGGACCCGCTGGTGGCTATCCGCCGCAAGCGAAACTCCTCCATGATCGTGGCGCTGAGCCTGCTCAAGGAGAAGAAGGTGGACGCTTGCGTTTCCGCCGGCAGCACCGGCGCCTTCATGAGCGGAGCGCTGTTCAACGTGGGCCGCATCAAGGGCATCCAGCGCCCGGCGCTGGCGCCGCTGCTGCCCACCAAGACCGGCCACGCGCTGCTGATAGACTGCGGCGCCAACGCCGACTGCAAGCCGGAGTTTTTGGTGCAGTTCGCCCAGATGGGCAGCATCTACATGAACCGCGTCATGGAAGTGGCCAACCCCCGGGTGGGTCTTCTCAACATAGGAGCGGAGGAGGAGAAGGGCAGCACGCTCTATAAGGACGCACACCATCTTCTCAAGAACGCTCCTGTGAACTTCACCGGCAATGTGGAGGGGCGCGACGCCTTTGAGGGCGG
Source organism: Bacillota bacterium (assembly GCA_023422005.1). Lineage (GTDB taxonomy): Bacteria > Bacillota > Clostridia > Christensenellales > UMGS416 > JAEYRA01. The sequence goes on from JAEZSC010000060.1 coordinate 1,124, forward strand.
CGTGGACGTGATCGTAAGCGACGGCTTTGCCGGCAACATACTGCTCAAGACCGCCGAGGGCGTGGCGATGTTCCTGTTTGACCTGCTCAAGGAGCAGCTAACCGCCACACTGCCGCGCAAGCTGGCGGCAGCGATGCTCAAGCCAGGCCTGCGCCAGGTCAAGCGCAAGCTGGATTATACCGAGGTGGGCGGCTCGCTGCTTCTGGGCATCGAGGGCATCATCGTGAAGGCTCACGGATCCTGCAACGCCCGGGCTTTCGAAAGCGCACTCAAACAGGCGCACACCGCCGTGCGCCGGGATGTTGTTGGATCCATCCGCACGTCGCTGGAAGCGGCGCTGACCGAAAACAAGTCCTGATTCGCCACGGCAGTGCCGAAGGCGGTATACGATAGGGAGGTAGCAGCATGGTTTTTGAGAAGGTGAAGGAGATCATCGCCCAGCAACTGGAGGTCGATCCCTCCAAGGTCACAATGGAGGCCAAACTCAACGAGGACCTCAAGGCCGATTCCGTGGAGGTTGTGGGCATCATCATGAGCCTGGAAGCCGAGTTTGGCATGGAGTTCCCCTACGAGGATCTGGAGAAGATCAAGACCGTGGGAGACGCCGTGGCCTACATCGAGGAGAAGAAGAAGTAATATGGCCGACGGCCTGGCCGGGCTGATCCCGGCGCTGGAAAGCAGCATCGGTTATACCTTTGCAAACAAGGAACTGGCGAGGGAGGCATTGACACATGCCTCCCACTCTCATGATAGAGGGGATATGGTCAGCAACGAGCGCCTGGAGTTCTTAGGCGACGCGGTGCTGCAGATTCTCGTCAGCGACCATCTGTTCCATGTCTTCCCGGCCATGGCCGAGGGGCAGCTTTCCCGTGTGCGCGCCGCCGTCGTGAGCGCTCCTTCGCTCAAGCGCGTGGCCGACGGCCTGGGCCTGGGAGATCTGCTGATGCTGGGCCGCGGCATGGAGTTGACCGGCGGACGGGGTAACGCCAACATACTGGCCGACGCCGTGGAAGCCGTTCTTGCGGCGGTTTATCTGGACAGCGATCTGGACCATGCCCGTGCTATCATTTTGCCCCGGCTGAAGGACGCCATCGCCGAGGCGGCCAACAAGGGCATCCAGTGGGACAGCAAGACAAGATTACAGGAAATTCTACAAAGGAACGGCGACATCAGGATCGAATATGTCGTCGACGATGTGACCGGCCCGGCCCACGACCGGCTATTCACCGTCAGCGTGGTTGTGGAAGGCAAACCTTTGGCCCAGGGCACAGGCCCGCGCAAAAAGGCTGCCCAGCAGCAGGCCGCCCATGCTGCGCTGGCCCTTATGGAAAGCACAAACAACGAAAGCGGGGAGCAACGTGCGCCTCAAGAAACTTGAGATTTTCGGCTTTAAATCCTTTGCCGATAAAATAGAAATTCTTTTTGACTCCGGCATCACGGCCATCGTAGGACCCAATGGCAGCGGCAAGAGCAACATAGGCGACGCCGTGCGCTGGGTGCTGGGCGAGCAGAACGCCCGCGTGCTGCGCGGGGCGCGCATGGAAGACATCATCTTCAACGGCACCGCCAAGCGCAAGGCCCTGAACTTCTGCGAGGTCAACCTGACCATCGACAACGCCGAGGGTCTGTTAAGCGTACCCTATACAGAGGTCACGGTGACCCGAAGGGTCTTCCGATCCGGCGAGAGCGAATACTACATCAACAAGCAGACCTGCCGCCTCAAGGACGTTGTGGACCTGTTCCGCGACACCGGCGTGGGCAAGGAAGGCTATTCCATCGTGGGCCAGGGCGAGATCATCGAAATCATCAACAGCAAGCCCGAGGACCGCCGCGGCGCCTTCCATGAATCCGCGGGCATCATGAAGTATCGCGTGCGCAAGGAGGAAGCCGAGCGCCGCCTGGGAAACACCCGCGCCAACCTGCAGCGCATCGGCGACATCGCCGCCGAGGTGACCGCTCAGCTGGAACCGCTGCGTGTGCAGAGCGAGAACGCCCGCGAATACCTGACCCTGAGCGAAGAACTCAAGGATCTGGAGATCAATCAGTACCTGATACAATACGATAAGGCCAAGGCCCGCCTGGAAGGCCTGCAGCAGCAGATTACCCAGACCGCCGCCGAGTTGGAAGCCGGCAGCGCCGAGGTGGCCGAGCTGGAGGCCGAGCTGGCCCGGCACACCGCCGCCCAGGACGAGCTGGACGAGCGCAGCGCGGCGATCCGCGCCGAGATCACCGCGCTGACCGCCGAAGAGCACCAGGCAGAAGGCTCCCGCAACCTGGCCGCCGAACGCATCGCCAACCTGCGCCGGGACATGGAGCGCCTGAAAACTGAGGCCGAAGGGCACCGCGAGCGCGTTGGGAATCTGCACGCCGAACATGCCCGTTTGGGAGAGTCGCTGGCCGCTCAGGAGGCCGATCTGCAGGCCCGCCGTGCCCAGGCCGACGCGCTGGAGCAGGAGCTGGCCGCCACCGGCGCGCATCTGCGCCAGGAGGAGGAGCAGGCCGAGGAGCGCAAGACCGAGGTCATGCGCTCCCTGAACCGCATCGGCGACATCAAGAGCTCGCTTTCCCGCCTGAGCGCGCTGGAGGAGGGCATCCGCAACCGCCTGGGCCAGATGGAAGGCTCCGCTGAAAAGCTGGAGCGCGAGCTCTCCTTGGTGCGGGACGCCGCCGCCGATATTGACGAGACACTGCACGCGCAAGAAGCCCAACTGGCCGCCGACCGCGCCGAAAGCGAGAAGACCAACCAGCTGGTGCTGGAGCTGGCCGGCCGCAAGCGCGACATTGACGAGCGCTTTGGCCGCGGCCGCGAGCGCCTGCAGGCCACCGCCACGCGCATCAACATGCTGACCGCCATGAAGCGCGACTACGAGGGCTACAACGAATCGGTCAAGCGCCTGCTGGTGGACTGCCGCAACGATTCCGAGCTGCGGGATCGCGTGGAAGGCGTCGTAGGCGAGCTGATTGAAGTGCCTTCGCAGCTGGTGCGCGCCGTGGAAATGGTGCTGGGCCCGGCCATGCAGAACATCGTGACGCCCACCGAGGAGGACGCCAAAGCCCTGATCAACCACCTGCGCCGCCAGAACTATGGCCGGGCCACGTTCCTGCCGGTGACGACAGTGCGGGGCAGGGGCCTCAATGGCCAGGAAACGGCCATTCTGCGCATGAACGGTTGTGTGGGCCTGGCCAGCCAGTTGGTGAAGTTTGACGCCCGCTACCGGGATATCGTAGAAAATCTATTGGGTCGTACCGTCATTGCCGACAGCATGGACAGTGCCATCGCCATGGCCCGGGCCTGCCACCACTCGGTGCGCATCGCCACACTGCAGGGCGACATCATGAACCCCGGCGGCTCCATGACCGGCGGCTCGGTGCATTCGCGCTACACCAGCCTGCTGGGCCGCTCCGCCGAGTTGGAAGAGATGACCGCGCTGCGCGGGCGCATCGCCGCAGAGCTGGAGGAGTTGCAGAAACAGGCCGCCGAAGTGGCCAGCCAGGGCGCCGCCGCCGCCGAGCAGCAAACCCAACGCTCTCGCGCCGTGCACGAACTGGAGCTTACGCTGACACGCGAACGCGAGCGCCGCGACAAGGCTGCCCAGACCGAGGAGCGCGTGGCTGCCTCGCTGCAGACCCTCGTTGAGGAACGCACGCAGTTGGAGGACAACCTGCGGGACATCACCGCCGAGCGCGCCGTGATTGAGAGCAGCCAGGGTGGCGAAGAGCAGAGCAACCAGAGCGCCCGCGAGGAGATTCTGCGGATACAGATGAGCATCAACGCCCGCCGGGAGGCTTATGCCGCCCTGCAGGAGGAGCTGGGCGCGCTGCGGGTTTCGCTGGCCGGCGCTGAGCGCAGCCAGGCCAACGCCCACAGTGAGCGCCACCGCCTGGAGCGCGAGGCCGAGCGCGCCGAAGCCCAGGCGCAGGATTGCGCCGGCCAGGCCGCGCGGGCCGAGCAGCAGCTGCAGGTGGAGGTACAAACCCTTGAACAGAGCGCTGCCCACCACGCCGACCGCTCCGACCGGCGCGCCGAGGCCGAAGGCCGCCTGCAGGCCACCGAGGATGCCCGTGCCGAGCTTCGCACCGTGCGCCACAGCGCCGAGCGCCGCCTGTCCGCCCTGAGGGCAACCCAGGACGAGCGCCGTGAGCAGCAATCCAAGCTGCAAGCCCAGCAGGCCCGCGGCGAGGCAGACCTGGAAGGACTGCAGAACCGCATCTGGGACAATTACGAGTTGACCTACGCCATGGCGCTCAAGCTACGGCGGGACGATTTCGAGACCGCCGGCGCGGCCAAGCGCATTGGGGAAATCCGCGAGCGCATTCGTGCCATGGGAACCGTCAACGTGAACGCCATAGAGGATTACATCGCCCTCAAGGACCGCCACGAGGATTATGAACGCCAGACTGCCGATCTGCAGCGCGCCGAGCAGGATCTGGTGCGCATCATAGACGAGCTCAACGAGAAGATGGAGAAGCGCTTCCGCGAGCAGTTCGAGTTGTTAAACCGCTACTTTGGCGAGACCTTCGTGCAGATGTTCGGCGGCGGCATGGCTCGCCTGGTGCTCAAGGACGAGGCCGACCTGCTCAACTCCGGCATCGACATCGTGGCCCAGCCGCCGGGCAAGCAGCTGGTGCTGCTGAGCCTGCTATCCGGCGGAGAGAAATCGCTGACGGCGATCTCGCTGCTGTTCGCGATGCTCCGGCTCAACCCGTCGCCCTTCTGCTTGCTGGACGAGATCGAAGCCGCTCTGGATGATGTCAACGTCAAGCGCTTTGCCGACTTCCTGAACGACTACACCCGCAAGACGCAGTTCGTCGTCGTGACCCACCGTAAGGGCACTATGGAGGCCAGCAACGCCATCTACGGCGTCACCATGGAGGAGAAGGGCATTTCCCGCCTGGTGAGCATGAAGATGGCGGACTATATCGAAGAACCGGAGGCCAGCCATGGCTGACAAGCCCAGCCTTTTCGACCGGCTCAAACAGACGCTGGTCAAGACCCGCGACTCCATCCGCACCAAGGTGGAGGATCTGGTCAAGTATTACACCGAGATCAACGATTCGTTCTTTGAGGACCTGGAGGACGTGCTGGTGTCCGCCGACGTGGGCGCGGCGCTCTCCGGCCAGCTCGTGGGCAGCCTGAGGGAGCGCGTCAAGCGCGAGCACATCGGCGACCCGGAGCGCATCAAGGACCTGCTCAAGGACGAGATTGCCAGCCGTCTGATCGCAGCCCAGCGCGACACGGCAGTGCGCACGCCGCTCATCATACTGATGGTCGGCGTAAACGGCACCGGCAAAACCACGACGTCGGCAAAACTTGCCAACCTTTTCCTGCGAGAGGGCAAGAGCGTGCTGTTCGCCGCGGCGGACACCTTCCGCGCCGCCGCCATCGACCAGCTCAAGGTGTGGGCCGGCCGCATCGGCGTGGATGTGATCGCCCAGAGCACCGGCAGCGACCCTGCTGCCGTGGTCTTTGACGCCGTGCAGGCCGCCAAGGCCCGTCATACCGACGTGCTGATCGTGGACACCGCCGGCCGCCTGCACAACAAAAAGAACCTGATGAACGAACTGGAGAAAGTGCAGCGCGTCATCTCCCGGGAATTCCCCGAAGCCCACCGGGAGACCTATCTGGTGCTTGACGCCACGACCGGGCAGAACGCCATCAGCCAGGCCCAGACCTTCAGCGCCGTGGCCGATGTGACCGGCCTGATTCTGACCAAGCTGGACGGCACCGCCAAGGGCGGCATCGTCATCGGCATCTCGTCCACATTGAATGTGCCGGTGCGCTACCTGACGACAGGGGAAACCGTGGAAGACATCCAGCCCTTTGACGCCAAGAGCTTCGCGGACGCGATGTTCGAGGGTTAGGAAGCGCCCTTTTGCTATGGCCGTGAAAGGATCTTCTTCACAAAATCTGTGTTCTCCCTGAGTTCGTCCTTGTGCTTCTGAAACACGCCGATACACGCAAGGTCGCAAGGCTTGATGTTGTCGTAAGCCTCTCTGAGGGCGTTTTCCGCTAGGGCAGGGATCTGTTCCGGCGTTTTGCCGCAGAACATCTGCCCGCCGGCAAAGATCTTAAATGCGATGCAGGGCTTTTTTACCTGACGGATCACGTCAAACATGAGAAACCGATCGTCGGGGTAAAACACCAAGTCCTTGGGCTTTCCGGTAATGAATCCGCTCTGCTGCCCCCGTTGGGTTTTGCGGGCGTTGTAGAGACAGGTCATATAAAAGTCCGCACCCCAGCCTTCGGTCTCGGCCCGCAACACGGTATCAGGCTCATGGGTGCCCAATCCCACGGGTATTCCTGCGTCTTTGATCATTTGGATTCGCTCTCGAAGCTGATCAACTTGCCCGGTTTCCACCATGAAATCGGCAGTGCCGCCCTGGTGGTATATCGCAATTGGGTCATACTTCAACATCATCTGCACGTTGACATCGAACTCAATGGGCGGGAAGCTCTGAAAGATGATGTTCATGCGTCCGCCTTCGACGCGATATTGGCGGATAACGCGCATCACAAAGGGATCGGCCAGCGCGATATAGGTGTTGATGCCATGCTCCTGCGCTTCAAACAAAGTACGTACACAGTTCTGGGCACTGTAGTAGTCCATCATCTCATCGCCGCTGTGGACCTCGCGGATGTAGGAGTGCCCGTTGAAAGGGTTGTCACCCAGCGTCAGTCGGCTTACCTTGTGCCCCAAGAAATCCACTGTCGGGATCATGCTCGTTACCTCCAACCATTCACACTTGTGATACCATCTTACAATGTATTATTTTACAGGCTTTGGCTTCTTTATTTAAGACTCATATTGATAGTACCGGTATAGACGAAAGTTGACAGATCAAGATTGTGTGAAAGACAATGTCAAGCATTTTCCCTTGACAGGCAATGAGCTTTCCGCTATGATTGTTTGCTGTAAAGCCATTCAACTTTACATTGTCAATCATGCAACTGGAAAAGAATATCCGGATCGGCTGGCTGCTGGATTATTACGGCGAGTTTTTGACCGAACGCCAGCGCGGCATACTGGAACTGCACCACTACGACGACCTTTCGCTGGGCGAGATCGCCGAGCGAACGGGCATCACGCGCCAGGGGGCCCACGACGCGCTTCGCCGCGGGGCCGAGATACTGGAAAGCTGCGAGGAGCGCCTGGGGCTGCTCAAGCGCACCATGGCCGTGCAGCACGCGTTGGAAGCGCTGCAGGCCAAGCTGCGGGGCAGGGAAGCGCTGAACAAGGAAGAAACCGAAGAGCTCCGCCAGGGGCTGGCCGCCGTGATGGCGATATGGGAGGGCAACGATGGCCTTTGAGGGTCTGGCCGAAAAACTGCAAAGCGTACTAAAGAAAGTCACCGGCCGCGGCAAGCTCAGCGAAAGCGACATTTCCGAGGCTATGCGCGAGGTGCGCCTGGCATTGCTGGAGGCCGACGTCAACTTCATGGTCGTGCGCGCTTTTGTCAAAAAGGTGACCGAGCGCTGCAACGGCCACGAGGTGCATGAAAGCCTGACGCCCGGCCAGCAGGTCATCAAGATCGTAAACGACGAGCTGACCGAGCTCATGGGCAGCGCCCACGCCGGGCTCAAGTTCGGCTCGCGCACGCCGGCGGTCATCATGCTGTGCGGCCTGCAGGGCGCGGGCAAAACCAGCATGGCCGGCAAGCTGGCCCTCTATCTGCGCAAGCGCCACAGCAAGCACCCGCTGCTGGTGGCCTGCGACATCTATCGCCCCGCCGCCGTGCAGCAGCTGCAGGTCGTCGGGTCCCAGGTGGGCGTGCCGGTGTTCGAGCGCGGCCAGCAAGACCCGGTGCAGACCGCCGCGCTGGGCGTGCAATACGCGATATCCCACGGCTGTGACGTTGTAATCCTCGACACCGCAGGCCGCCTGCACATCGACGACGCGCTGATGGCCGAGCTGGACCAGATCAAGGCGCTGACCATGCCTGAGGAAATGCTGCTGGTCGTGGACGCCATGACCGGTCAGGACGCCGTCAATGTCGCCGATTCCTTCAACAAGCGCATGGACATCAGCGGTGTGATTCTGACCAAGTTCGACAGCGACACCCGCGGCGGCGCGGCGCTCTCGGTGCGCCACATCACCGGCAAGCCCATTAAGTTCTGCGGCGTGGGCGAGAAGGTGGAGGACCTGGAGCCCTTCCACCCGGACCGCATGGCTTCGCGCATACTGGGCATGGGCGATGTGCTCACGCTGATCGAGAAAGCGCAGAAGTCCTTCGATGCCGAGAAGGCCGAGAAGATGGAGCGCACGCTGCGCGGCGAAAAGAAGTTCGACCTGGAGGATTACCTCGAGCAGTTCGAGCAGATGAAGAAGATGGGCGACATCGGCGATGTCATGAAGATGATCCCCGGCATGAGCAAGCTCAACATCAAGCAGGAGGACATCGACACCGCCGAGATGGCGCGCATGGAAGCCATCATCAAATCCATGACCCGGGAGGAGCGGCGCAACCCCAATGTGCTCAACGCCAGCCGCCGCCGGCGCATCGCCCGGGGCAGCGGCACCCAGGTGCAGGATGTAAACCGTCTGATCAAGCAATTCGAGGCTGCCCAGCAGATGATGAAACAGTTCGGCGGCATGGGGAAGCGCCGCGGCGGCTTCAAGCTGCCCTTCGGCAGATAAAAGCGGCGACAAATCATGATTTGTCGCTGCACCCCTTGGAAGGGGTGGCGGGGATTTACCCGCCGGGGTACGGCAAACTGGCTGACAAGCCTTGCAATACACAAAAAATCGGAGGAGAATCACCATGGCAGTCAAGATCCGACTCAAGAGAATGGGCGCGAAGAAGGCGCCGTTTTACCGCATCGTCGTGGCGGAGGCCACCAGCCCCCGCGATGGCAGCTTCATCGAGGAGATCGGCTATTTCAACCCGCTGACCGAGCCCGTGGGCTTTAAGGTGGACGCGGAGAAGGCCCGCCAGTGGATCCACAACGGCGCCCAGCCCACCGACACCGTGCGCGCGCTGCTCAAGAAGAACGGCGTCATCGAATAGCGTCTACTTCGCATAGGCTGTTCGTACGAGACGACGACCGCCGATCCATTCCTGTCAGGAAATCCACTTGTGGATTTCCGGTCGCCCGCTGGCGAGACGGCGGAGGAAACAAACAGCAGTCTCGAAACGAGCAAAAGACCCGCCCGCAGGCGATCTGTCGTTTCTTAACAGTCAATATGAGGACTAAAAAGAACCATCACCTGCCGACTGTTATCGGCAGGTGATGAACGGCAATTATGACAAGTCGTCTAAATCGCCAAGGCGCCGAGGCGCCGAAGGCGAACAGCCGACGAAGGAGGCTGAAAATGAATCCTGAAGAACTCGTCAGCTACATCGCTCAATCCCTGGTGGAGGAGCCCGAGAAAGTCACCGTCAATGTGAATGACAAGGGCCGCACCGTGATCCTGGAACTCAAGGTTGCCCCGGAGGACATGGGCCGCGTCATCGGCAAGCAGGGGCGCATCGCTAACGCCATTCGCACGGTTGTCAAGTCCGCCACCAGCAACCGCCGCAAAAAGTACGTGGTCGACATCCTATGAAAAGCAAACCGCTTACGCCTGCCGACATCCTGCTTGTCGGGACTATCGGCCGGGCCCGCGGGCTCAAAGGACATGTCAGGGTACGCCCCTATACGGACGACCCTGGCAGGTTTTTTGATTTAGAGCGGGTATATCTGCGGGATGGAGACAGCTTCACGCCGCTGGAGCTGGCCGACGCCCAGGTGGAAGGCGACACCGTGGTGCTGCTCTTCCAGGGCGTGACCGACCGCACAGCGGCGGAACTGCTGAACGGCAAAGAGATCTATATATCCCGCGAGGACGCTGTAGAGCTGCCGCCGGACAGCTATTTCATCGTAGACCTGGTGGGCTGCCGCGTGGTGGACGACCGGGGCGCTTTCATCGGCCGTGTGGCCGATGTACTGCAGCCCGGCGCGGCCGACGTCTACGTGTTGCGTGACGGCCCCCGGGGAGAGGTCATGTTCCCGTCTTTGAAGGACCTGATCCTGAGCACCGATATCGCCGCAAAGCAGATCATTGTGGACGCCAAACGGCTCAAAGAGGTGGCGGTTTTTGAACGTTAGCATCCTGACACTGTTCCCCGAAGCGCTGCAGCCCTATTTGGACAGCTCCATACTGGGCCGCGCTCAGCAGGCCGGCCTGCTGGATGTGCGGCTGTACAACATACGAGACTACACGCTGGACAAGCACCGCCGCGTGGACGATTACCCTTTTGGCGGCGGCGCCGGCATGGTTATGACGCCGCAGCCCATTTTTGACTGCATGGAGGCGGCTCTCCAGCGGCACGGCCAGCCTTGCCTACGCGTCTACATGAGCCCCCAGGGCCGCGTGCTGGATAACCGGCTGGCTCGGGAGCTCTCTCAACACACCGACATCGTAATCCTGTGCGGGCACTATGAAGGTGTGGATCAGCGGGTGCTGGACGCATGTGTGGACATGGAAGTGAGCATCGGCGACTATGTGCTGACCGGCGGCGAGCTGCCGGCGCTGGTTCTGCTGGACGCCATGAGCCGTTTCGTGCCCGGCGTGCTGGGCAACGACGACGCCCACGCCGACGAAAGCTTTGAGAACGGCCTGCTGGAATACCCACAGTATACACGCCCGGCCAGCTTCCGCGGCATGGATGTGCCGCCAGTGCTGCTGGGCGGCCACCACGCCCACATCACCGCGTGGCGGCAGGCCAAGGCACTGGAGAAAACCCGCGTCGTCCGCGCCGATCTTGCGGAAAAGCACGAAAATCCATCGCAATCATAACCGGGGTTTGAGCAAACCCGTTGTAGTTTGCTTCCCATTTCTTGACAGCTACCCGCACCACTTCTATAATCGTAAGCAGCGAACATAAGAGGTGACTGCCTTGTATATCGATCCCATCGCGTTACAGTTCCCGCTGTTTGGTCGTACCATCGCCATACACTGGTATGGTGTCATCATTGCCGCGGGTTTGCTGCTGGCCATCCTGTTGGCCATGAGCCACACCAAGCGCGCCGGCCACAACCCCGACATCGTGCTGGACCTGGCGCTCATCGTGGTACCGCTGGCCGTCATCGGCGCCCGCATCTATTATGTCATCCCCATGTGGGACGAGCTCTATGCCGGCGGACCGTTCTGGAAAGTGTTCGCCGTGTGGGAGGGCGGTCTGGCCATCTATGGCGGCGTCATCGGCGGCCTCATTGGCGCGCTGATCTACACACGCTTCAACAAGTCCATCAAGCTGCTGCAGCTGCTGGATATTCTGGCTCCCAGCCTGATCCTGGGCCAGGCCATCGGCCGCTGGGGCAACTTCGTGAACCAGGAGGCCTACGGCGCCGTCATCACCGACCCGGCGTGGCAGTGGTTCCCGGCGGCGGTGTTCATCCGCGCCGACGGCCAGTATCATATGGCGACGTTCTTCTACGAGTCCCTGTGGAACTTCATCGTCTTCCTTGCGCTGACGCTGTATTTCCGCCGCTCAAAGAAGCGCGTGGACGGCAACGTGTTCTGGCTGTACCTGCTGCTGTACGGCATCGGCCGCGCCGTGATCGAAGGGTTGCGCCTGGACAGCCTGTATTGGGGCAGCTTCCGCGTATCCCAGGTGCTAAGCGGCGTATTGGTGGTGGCCGCGGCCATCGTTCTCATCGTGAACTCCGTGCGCCGGCGCGAGCCCAAGGAGCCTGTGGAGCTGGATGATTCGCTGAGGCTGATGCCCAAGGATGAGGTTCACGACCTTGAGGCGGCGTCTCCTCTGGCGGCTGAAAGCCTGGAAGACGGCGACGCTCCTACGGTAAAAGAGGCTGCCCTGGATGCCCCCGCCGTGACGCCGCTGATGAGCGCGCCGCCGGTGGCGGATGAGACCCCGGAAAAAACAAAGATTCCGGAGGCGGAAGACGCCACACCGGACCGACCGCTGTAAATTTAGACAGGAGGAAAGGGTATGAAACGCGTCAATTCGCTCGTTTGGGGCACGGTGCTCCTTCTGCTGGGCGTTGTGCTGGTGCTCAACCAGCTTAATGTGCTGGACGTTCAGCGCGGCATGGCCTTCCCGATTATCCTTTTGGCGCTGGCCGTGCTGTTCCACCTGTATTACTTCTTCTCCGGCCGCGGCAACGAGGGTCTGCTGGTTCCTGGCGGCATCCTGCTTACCTACGGGTTGATGTTCCTGATCTCAGAGCTTTACGGCGACAAGGGCACCATCTTCCACAGTGGCCTGTGGCCGCTGTTGATACTGGGCCCGGCATTGGGCCTGTTCGAGCTGTATGCCTTCAGCCGCGGAGCCAAGGGGTCCATGGTGCCGGTGTTCATCCTGACGGCCATCGGCGGAGGTTTCCTGCTCAACACGTTCCTGGATGTGTCCTTCATGGTTGTGCTGGCCATCGTGCTGATCGGAGTGGGCGCCGGCCTGATGATCAACGCCATGGGCCATCGCGGCCAGCCGCACAACACAGAGCCGCCGCGCCCGAGCGAGCCGCTCCGCCAGGAGCCCCCGGTCGTGGATGTGAAGCCCGAGGATACTTCCAACCACACCTCTGAATAATCAACTGGCATTCTCAGACCGCCGTTCATAGGATGTACCATCCTGCATGAACGGCGGTTTTTGCTATGGTCGGTTTGGCTTTGTCCGGCGGCGCGATACGCGGCGTTGCCCACATCGGCGTGATTAAGGCGCTGGAGGAAGCACGCATCCCTATACACTGCATCTCCGGCACATCGGCGGGCTCTCTGGTGGGCGGCATATACGCCTGTGGCGTGCCGGTGCACATCCTGGAGGCCGAGGCGCTGGCCCTCAACGATAAACTGCTGGACTTCAACGCCAGCGGTGCGGCGAAGGCTGTGCTTTCACTGTTCGGCGGCAGGCGGGTGGGCTTCAAAGGGCTCATCAAAGGCGACGGCGTGCAGAAACTGGCATGGCGACTGACCGGCGGCAAGAACATCCGCGACGCGCAGCTGGGCCTGGCGCTGTGCGCGGTGGATCTTCTCAGCGGCCAGACCATCTTCTTCACAAACGCCAGGCTGAAACCCCGTCGAGGCGACTATATCGTTGACAACGACGTCTCAATCGCCGACGCCGTGGCCGCCAGTTCCACGATACCAGCGGTGTTCGTGCCCCGGCCGTGCAAGGATTGGCTGCTGGTGGATGGCGGCGTGACCGAATATGTGCCGGTGAAGGTGCTGCGCGACATGGGCGCCAAGTTCGTCATCGCCGTGGATCTGGGCAAGGAGGCGGGCGTGCCAAAGGCGCCCGATGACTTCCTGGAGATCTCCTCGCGGTCCTTGGACATCATGGGACGCCGGCTGGCCGATTTCTCCGGCCAAAAGGCCGACGCCATCATCGCGCCCTTCGTGTCCGACGTGGACCTGTTCGATTTCAAGCGCACCCCAGAACTGCTGGAGCGGGGTTATGAGGCGGCAAAAAAGATGATACCGAGTATCAGAAGCGCCATGGGTTGCATTTCCTCGCGGCGCTAGGCGACGACATACGACAGCACCGCAATGCTATCCTATGTTCATCTATGTATCCATATGCGGAGGGAGCATGGCGAACCATCTGCGAGGCAAGCTATTCGGTGGATATGATAAAAAGCAGGTCAATATGCTGCTTTCGGATAAATCCATGCAATATGACGAGGCGTTGGCCGCCCGGCAGGAGCGCATCAACACGCTGCGTGATGAAAACCAGGCCATGAAAGAGGAGTTGGCCCGTTATCGCGCCAAAGAGCAGGATATCTGCGGCGCGCTGGTGATGGCGCAGCAGCAGGCTACCACGCTCATAGAGGACGCCAAACGCGAAGCCGAAGAGGAAAGCCACCGCCTCGTGGAAGAGAACAAGCTGCTGTATCGGCGGACTTTGGAGCTGTTTGACAGCATCCATGCCGAATATGAAACACAATGGAACAGCCTGGAGAGCATCCGCGCCGATGTGGAGCGTTGTGCCGCGCGGGTGCGCCGCCATCAGGAGACCAATCAGGATTTGCGCAGAGCCTTTTTGAAGCAATATCTTGTCGTTTTCGACGAACCGGATCAGGTCGGTGAGAGCCACTCCCGAATGGCGTCCAGCGACCGGTTGAGTGCGACGTCGTCGGGTTCGCCGCCGGCCAGTATGGGCACCGGGGATTCCAGTGTCACGCTGCCACGGTAGCCCCGGCGGCGCAAGCCGGCGAAGAATGCCGCGAAATCGATGACACCTTCGCCGGGCTGCAGTATGGGGTGGAAGGCCGGCCTTCCGTCCTCACCCAGAGCGCAGTCACTCACATGCACATGGGCGATGTGCCCGCCTTCCCACAACCAGTCGGCTTCCAGCAGAGCATACAGAGCGCCGGCACTGTGCAGCAGGCGCGTGTCGGCGGTGAATCGGCAGCGCGGATAGGCATGTACGATCTGCCTGAGCCGTTCCATTAATGGCACACTGCGACACGGGAGGGTTTCCACGAGCAGCTCCACGCCGTACTCCTGGGCGATATCCAGCGCTTCTCCCAGCGCGTACAGCGCAGCGCTGAAGTTGTCGTCGCTGTGGGGCAAGCCCCACAGGTGCAGAACAGCCCGCGCCGCGCCCATGGCCTGCGCCAACGCGCAGTTGTCCCGCAGCAGCGCGTGGCCGGAGGAAATGCTCTCCGGTGTTCCTTCGCCGTAGCGCTCGCCCAGCCGTTTGGAAAGGTGAACGATGGGGAAGCGCACATTGCCGTCCCGGAGCAAAGGGCTTTCACGGGCGTCCTCGGCCTTCCACTGGGAATAGATCATCAGCTCATACCCTTCGCAGGCGATGGCCGGTGCCAGCGACCTCAGCCAGCCACTGTTCAATAGATTCGGCTGGTAGCCCAGCGCTCCGGTGGAGCACAGCACATGCAGGCCGGTCATGGCATTCATATTGTCGGTCCCATTCAGAAATTTCTCATTGCAATCCGTCAAATCCATGCCCTCTGCCTCTCAAAAGTTCACGCCGTTTGTATCACAGCCGAAGGCCGGTGTCAATGCCGGATATCCACTGTGACATATTCATCCATCGCACCGCATAGTTTCTTCCAGGGTGATGAACATGTACACGAGCTTCGCGGTTAACTGGCGCGATGACATCCTGCCACTGATGCCCGGCCGGGTTGCTGCGGCGCTGCGGGCGCTGCCCGCTGCGCTGGCTGACCGGCTGACAGAGGTACGTATGGGCGCGGGGCACCCGCTGACCGTGTGCGACTGCCAGAGAGACTGGTTCTTGGCCGGCGACGGGAAGAGCACCACGCCTTCCGGCGCGCTTACCTTGACCGCCGACGAAAGCCGTGATCTGCTGCAAAGCCTGACGCGCTATTCTGCCTATGCCTATGAGGAGGAGCTGCGCAACGGCTTTTTGACGCTGCGGGGCGGCTACCGTGTTGGTGTGGCCGGCCGTGCGGTGCTGCGGGGCGGGGCGCTCAGCGGTTTTGGGGCGGCCACCAGCTTCTGCATCCGCATCCCCAGAGAGCTGCGCGGCGTGGCCGCAGACCTCTACGGCGCTGTGCGTACGGCATATGGCATCCGCAACACGCTGGTCGTGTCCCCGCCGGGCATGGGCAAGACCACGCTGCTGCGGGACCTTACGCGCATGCTGAGCTGCGGCCACGCCGGGCACAGCGGCCTGCGCACCTGCGTCGTGGATGAGCGCAGCGAACTGGGCGGCGGGGAGCGCCGGTTCGATCTAGGCTGCCGCACCGATGTACTGGATGGCTGCCCCAAGGCCCAGGGCATCCTGCTGGCGCTGCGCAGCCTTGGGCCGCAGCTGCTCGTGACCGACGAGATTGGACGCGCCGAGGATGCCGTAGCGCTGCAAGAGGCGCTCAACTGCGGCGTGGGCGTGCTGGCCAGCGCCCACGGCGCCGGGTCGGACGATCTGCACAACCGGCCGGCGCTGCGCGCGTTGCTGGATGGCGGGTTCTTCGGGCTGTTCATCGTCCTGGATGGCAGCCGGGGTGTGGGCGGCGTAACGGCTGTGGTGCGCACAGGGGAGAATGCGCAGATGGCCGGAGGCGCCCGGTGATCCCGCTGGATGGCCTGCGGCTGGCGTTGGCGGCGGCGGCGCTGGCGCTGGGTGTGTGGTTCGGGCGGGTGAAGGCTGCCAGGCTTGCGCGGCGGGCGGCGTCGCTGGCGGAACTCATGGAATTCACACGCCACCTGGAGGTGCAGATCCGAATGGGCGGTTTCGCGCTGCCCGACGCGCTGGGGGAGTGCGCAGCACGCTTCCAAGGCCGCTGGGTGGAGCGCTACGCCGGGGAGCTGGCGCGGCGCTACCATGCCCAGGAAAGCGCCCGGGGCCTGTGGCTGCGGGCGCTGGAAGCGCTGGATGGAGACGAGCCGGTATCGCTGGCCGGGGAGGACAAAGCCTTGATTGGCCTGTTTGGCGACCAACTGGCCGGCCACGACCTGCGGGCCATCGCAGAGAACTTCACCTATCTGCACGAACGGCTGGCCGCGCGCATCGAAGCAGCCGAGCAGGAGAGCAAAGCAAAAGGCAAACTATACCGCACGGTGGGTTCGTTGGCTGGACTGGCCTGCGCCATCGTCATCGCATAACGGAGGAGAGGCCATGGACATCAACATGATCTTCAGGATCGCCGCAATCGGGATACTCGTGACGATACTCAACCAGGTGCTCATGCGCTCCGGCCGCGAAGAGATGGCCATGATGACGACGCTGACCGGTCTGGTCATCGTGCTGTTCATGGTCATAGACCTGATCAACAAGCTGTTTCAAAACGTGCGCAACGTGTTCCAATTCCAATGAACCGGGGAGCGAAGCATGGACATCCTGCGGATTGTGGCGCTGGGCCTGCTGGCGGCGGCGCTGTGCGTGCTGATTCGGCAATACCGCCCGGAGCTGGCGATGCAGATTTCAATCGCGCTGGGCGTGGCGGTGTTCCTGTTATTAAGCGCTCAGTTGAGCGGCATCACCCAAGTGCTGCAGGCCATGTTCAACCGCGCCGGCATCCATCAGGAGTATTTCCTGATCCTGCTCAAGGCCACCGGCGTTGCCTTTGTGACCGAGTTTACCGCGCAAACCTGCCGCGATGCCGGTGAGGGGGGAGTCGCACAGAAGATGGAGATCGCAGGCAAGGTGCTGATCGTTTTTCTGGCGCTGCCGGTGCTCACAACGATGATGCAGCAACTGCTGGAGATGGCACAATGAGCGTGCGTAAAGTGGCCGTGCTGCTGGCAATCCTGCTGGCGCTGATCGCACCGCGCGCCCAGGCCGCGCCGCCCGGCGGCGACGAGCTGCAGGAGAAGATGGACAGCGAAATTGAGCGCCTGCTGCAGGGTCTGGACGTGAGCGCCCTTCAAGGTGAGCTGGACCGCCTGGGCGTGCAGCCGGAGGCCTTCGCGTCGGTCAAGAACCTCGTGGGCCAGCTGGCCACGGGGCAGTTCCGCTTTATGGGCGCCGACATCCTGCAGTTTGCCGCCGACAGCCTGAACCAGCCGCTGAAAAACGCAGCCGTGCTCTTCGCGGAGCTCGTGCTGCTGCTGGTCGTCAGCGGCCTGCTCTCGCAGCTGATGACCAGCTTCAGTTCCGAGGGCGCGGCCAAGATCGCCAACCTGACGGTGTACGCGGCGGCCGCGCTGCTGGTGTTCCACGCGCTGCGCGACGCCATCGCCTTGGCTCAGAACGCCATCAACAGCCTGCTCAACGTGTCGCAGGCGGCCTTCCCGGTGCTGAGCGTGCTGCTGACGGCCACCGGCGGCATGGCCAGCTCCGCCGTGCTCACGCCGGCCTATGCCTTCGCCGTGGAATCGGCGGCGTGGATGACGCGGGAACTGCTGATCCCGGCGGCGGTGTTCGGCAGCGTGCTGGCCATCGCCGGCAACATGACCGGCAAAAGCCTGTTGGGCGATTTCGGCAGCCTGATGCGCAACGGCAGCGTGTGGATTGCCGGGGCGGTCATGACGGTGTTCGTGGCCATCTCGTCCATACAGAGCTCTGCTGCCGTGAGCTACGACGGCATCTCCTTCCGCGCTGCCAAATACGCCATCGACAGCATGATCCCCTATGTGGGCGGCATGTTCTCCGACCTGGCGGACACCTTCGTGGGCTGCTCGCTGCTGGTGCGCAATGCCGTGGGCCTGGCGGCGCTCTTAAGCCTGCTGCTGGTGCTGGCGCCGCCGCTTTTCACAGTGTTGAGCTCCTGGCTGGCCTTCAGGCTGGCTGGGGCTGCCGCCAGCGCGTTGGAGAGCAAGCAGTTGAGCGCCGTGTTCCAGGAATCCGCCAAGGTGTTGGTGCTGCTGTGCGTGGTTATGCTGATGGCCTTCGCGATGCTCTTCATCCTCACGACGATCACGATCAACGCCGGCAACTCCATACTGGCCATGAGGTGAGAGATGTCCGAGCTTTTGAGCGCCGTATGCTGCACGCTGATGATATTGGCCTTCGCCCAGGTGATCGTGGAGGCCGTGCTGCCCGAAGGGGGCACGCGGCGCTTCGTCGTGTTCATCATGGGGCTCATCACCGTGGCGGTGATCGCGGGTTTCCTGGTGGATGGCAGCCGGGCGCTGCGAGGCGCCACGGCCTCCGGCCTGCTGCGGGTGCCCAATGCGCGGCAACAGGAGGAGCAGCCAGCGGCGGAGGCGGCGGGGAAGAACCCCTATGAGAACTACATCCAGAAGTTGATTGATCAGTGGAAGTGAAAAGAGAGAAGCGTCCGCTCACGGGGAGCAGACGCCTTCTTCAAATGCTTCTCACAAAGGTTTGGCCTTTTCTTTGCCGCTCTTGGCCTTGCCCTGGATCTCCGGCACCGGCGGCTGGTCGTTCTTGGGGATGTGCAGTTTCCTGTTGCTCTCCGTTCCGTGGGGTTCCTTGGGATCCGGTCTTCTCATGCCTGCCTTGGCCACACGCATCACCTCCGTGATAGTGTGATAAGCAATGGGAGAACTATACCGGCTAAAGTACTTTTTAAAGCTTGATGACTGCCCCGTGCCGGTCCGCCGAATCCACCTCGGCCAGGGCAATGGCAATGGTATCGCGGGTGCTCTCGGGCGCGCAGCGCGGCACCTCGCCGCCGGTGCGCAGAGCGTCGGTGAAGGCCACGATCTCGCGGTAGTAGCCGTCGTCGCGGGGCAGCTCCGGCTCAATGGCCGGGCCGTCGGCCGGGCACACCCGCAGCTTGCCGTGGGAGAAGAACACGTTGCCCTGGCGGAAGTTCACGCGGAACAGCATGTCGAAGCCCCATTCGCCGCCGATGGTCCAATCGTCCTCGGCGCACACGACCTTGCCGTCTGCATAGTGATACTGGGTGGACACAGCGTCATAGCCGGAGCCCTCGATCACGTTGACGGCGCGGGTGCTCACGGCATCCGGCACGCCGAAGAGGTGGTTGATCATGTCCACATCGTGCACATGCTGATCCAGCAGGCAGCCGCCGCTGCGCTCGTCGTTGAGCAGCCAGTTTTCCCAGGACCAACGGGGCGTGTCGCCGCCGCGGAAGAAATATGCCGATGTGACCGCGCCATAACGGCCGCTGTCCACGCATTCCTTCAGGTATTCGTAGGCCGGCCAGAAGCGCAGGCACTGGGCCACCATCAGGCGCTTGCCGGTGGCGCGGGCGGTGTCGATCATCTGTTCGCACTGCTCCAGCGTGCGGGCCATGGGTTTCTCGCACAGCACGTGGCAGCCAGCTTCCATGGCGGCCACGGCGGCTTGGGAGTGCAGGAATGTGGGCAGCGCGATGTCCACGTAATCCAGCTGCTCCTTTTGCAGCATCTCGTTGTAGTCCAGATAGCGCGCGTAGGGGGCGGTGTTGCAGGCGGTGCCGGTGTCCATGTTGCCGGTCACAATGTCGCGGCCCTCCAGCTTGCTGGGCACGATGTCACACACAGCCACGAGCTTCACGTCGGAGCCTTCCCGCGCCAGGCGCTCATATACGGCCAAATGGCCGCGGCCCATGACGCCCAATCCGATCAAACCAACCCGAATCATAGCGTTTCCTCCTGTAATGGTATCATTTTTACAGCTTGAGTATGCGGTCCATTGCCGCGGAGGTGTTGTATACGATCTGGTCCGCCGCGTGGCGGTAGCCACCCATCTCCGCGGTCAGGTAGCCGTCGTAGCCCGCGGCGCGCAGCGCAGCCATCACGGCAGCCCAGTTGACATCGCCGGCCAGCAGGTCGCAGAATCCTGCCAGCGTGCCCACGTCGCGCTTGAAGTCCTTGATGTGCACGCGGGCGATGCGGCTGCCCAGGATGTCGATCCATTGCTCAGGATAGCCGAAGAGCAGCACGTTGCCCACGTCAAAATATGCCTGCACGAAGGGAGAGTTGGCCGCGTCTACAAAGGCGCGCATCTCGAGAGGGGAAAGCAAGAACTTGTTCCATACATTCTCCACGGCCAGCACGACACCGCAGGCGCGGGCATGGGGCTCGGCCTTAGTGACAAACTCCATGGCCCGGTCCCAAGCGGCGTCATAGCGCACCTGCGGGCCGTTGGATGCGTCCTGCACGACGCCGGGCACCACGAGAATGGCCCCCACGCCCAGCAGCGCCGCGGCCTCCAATTGGCGGCGCACCAGGTCCAGCGCCCGGGCGCGTACGGCGGGGTCGTCATGGGTGGGCGGCGCGCCCCAATACACGCCGGCGGAAAGCGACGAGAGTTCCACGCCCTTGTCCTGCGCCATGGCCCGCGCGGCCAGCCATTCGCTGTCGGGGCTTTCCATGCTCAAGTTGCCGCTGGCCGAAAAGTTAGGCTCCACCGCGGAAAAGCCCGCCTTTACGGCAGTGTCCAGGCATTGCTCCAGGGTGAAATCGCCGGGGAAAGACCATAGATTGATGCACTTCTTCATGTACAGCCTCCTGATCCAATGGTATGTACCAGCATTATACAGCAAAATGAAGATGGGTACTGTTGATTTTTATACTTCTTTCCAGCTAAGGGCGTAAAACGTTTCGTTCTCATCGGTTGCAACCCGACTGTCAGGATGGTAGAATTCTGCTGACATGTCTATATCATCCATGGAGGATCACAATGAAGACAATATCAATCGGCGGCATGAAGGCGTCAGAGATTTCATTGGGCTGCATGCGCATCAGCGGCCTGGAGGGCAAGGACGCCGTCGCGCTGCTGGAATGCGCGCTGCGCGAGGGCGTCAATTTCTTCGACCACGCGGACATCTACGGCGGCGGCCGTTCGGAAGAGATGTTCGCCCAGGCCGTGGCGGACATGGGCCTGCCCCGGGAAAGCCTGCTGATACAGAGCAAGTGCGGCATCCGCAATGGCATGTTCGATTTCTCCCGCGAGCACATCCTGGAAGCGGTGGAAGGCAGCCTGAAGCGCCTGCGCACCGATTATCTGGACGCGCTGCTGCTGCACCGGCCGGACACGCTGATGGAGCCCGATGAGATTGCCGAGGCCTTCCAGACGCTGCAGGCCCAGGGCAAGGTGCGCGCCTTCGGCGTGAGCAACTGCAACCCCATGCAGATGGAGCTGATCGGAAGCGGTTTGCCCCAGAAGCTGCTGATCAACCAGCTGCAGCTGAGCCTGACCAACACAGGAATGATCGATTCCGGCCTCAATGTCAACATGAAGATCGACCATTCCATCGACCGTGACGGCTCCATACTGGAATACTGCCGGCTTAAGGGCGTCACAATACAGCCCTGGTCGCCGTTCCAGTATGGCTTCTTCGAAGGCGCCTTCCTGGGCAGCCCCAAATTCCAGCCGCTCAACAGCCGGATAGATGAGCTGGCATCGGAGTTCGGCGTGCAGCCCGAGGCCATCGCCATCGCGTGGCTGCTGCGCCACCCTGCCCGCATGCAGCCCATCGTGGGCACCACGAACCCTGCGCGCCTGGCGGCCATCTGCGGCGCTTCACAGGTCACTTTGAGCCGTGAACAGTGGTATTCGCTGTATCTGGCTGCCGGCAACCAACTTCCCTGATGAGACAGGCCGATGCGTGAAGCCAACCCGCGACAGCCTATGAGACCCTGGAAGCTTCTGCGCGTGCTCGCGGCGGTATGCGCCATGGCGCTGCTGCTGGCCGGCTGTGTGGAGCTGCTGCCGCTGGACTTGCCGACACCTGCGCCGTCGGGCCGAAGCAGCCTGCCCGGGCAGCCGCAGCTGCTCATTGCGATGCTGGATGTGGGGCAGGGGGACAGCATATTGGTAGGCTCCGACGGGCAATATCTGCTGGTGGATGCCGGCGACAACACCCGCGGTGACGACGTGCTGCAGGCGCTGGCCGATATGGGCGTGCAGCGCCTGGCTGCCGTTGTGGGCACGCACCCGGATTCCGACCACATCGGCGGGATGGACACCGTGATCGATGGCATCGATGTGGACGCTGTCTACATGAGCGCGTTGGAGAGCAACACAAGGACTTATGAGGACTTGCTGGACGCCATCGACCGCCGGGGGTTGACCGTGACCGTGCCCAAGCCGGGGCAGGAGATCCGGCTGGGCAGCGCAGTGGTACGCTTCCTGTGGCCGCCCAGGGGTCATGAGGACAGCAAGGACAACAACCATTCCATCGTGCTGCGCGTGTCCGGAGCGGGGTACACGGCGCTGTTGACCGGGGACATCGAGAAACGCGCCGAGAAGGCGCTGTTGCAAAGCGGCGAATACTTGGACTGCGACATCCTGAAGGTGGCCCATCACGGCGGCGCTTCCAGCTCCAGCCAGGAGTTTCTCGACGAGGCGCGACCGGACATCGCGCTGATCGGCGTGGGCGCGGGCAACGACTACGGCCACCCCAAGGCCGATGTGCTACGCCGGCTGGACGGCATCGGCGCCCAGGTATACCGCACCGACCGCAATGGCGCCGTCACCGTTGCTGTGATCGACGGCGAGCTGACCATACAGACCGAAAGATAACGGCCGGTGCGATCGGCCGAAGTGCGAGAAGGAGAATGACCATGGCATTCAACGGACTGGGCATGAACCTGGGCAACCTGAGCAGGCTGTCCAATGCGCAAACGCGCTCCATCAGTGCGGAGAACTTCACCGGCGAGAAGGGCCGCGGCGGCATGGCCACCGAGGGCGTGAGCTCCGGCTGTGCCCGCGATCTGGGCGTGGGCTGGAAGATCAATCCGTACATTCGCATCGAAACCGGGCAGACCTTCGTGTTGGCCGACGTGTCGGGCAGCGGTGCGATACAGCACATCTGGCTGACGCCCACGGGCAGGTGGCGCGACTGCATCCTGCGCTTCTATTGGGATGGTCAGGAGACCCCTTCGGTGGAATGCCCGGTCGGAGACTTCTTCGCCTGCGGCTGGGGGGAATACGCCCAGGTCAGCTCATTGGCCGTCACCGTGAACCCCGGCAGCGCCTTCAACTGCTATTGGGAGATGCCCTTCCGCAAGGGCTTCCGCGTCACAGCGGAAAACCGCAGCCCTGTTGACATGGTGCTGTATTATCAAATCGACTACACGCTGACCGATGTGCCCGAGGATTGCGCCTACTTCCACGCCCAGTTCCGCCGCGTGAACCCGCTGCCCTACAAGCAGGTCTACACGATACTGGACGGCGTGCAGGGCAAGGGCCATTATGTGGGCACTTACATGGCCTGGGGTGTCAACAACTCCGGCTGGTGGGGCGAGGGAGAGATCAAGTTCTACATGGACGGCGACGGCGAATACCCGACCATCTGCGGCACCGGCACCGAGGACTACTTCTGCGGCTCCTACAACTTTGAGAACCAGAAAACCCACCAGTATCAGGAGTTCACAACGCCTTACGCCGGCATGCCCCAGGTAGTCCGCCCCAACGGCGTCTATCAATCCCAGCAGCGCTTCGGCCTGTACCGCTGGCACATCATGGACCCCATCCGTTTTGAGAAGGACCTGCGCGTGACGATACAGGCGCTGGGCTGGCGCTCCGAGGGGCGCTATCTGCCGCTGCAGGACGACATCGCCTCGGTGGCCTTCTGGTATCAGACGCTGCCCGCAGCGGCCTTCCCCAAGCCGGCCTTCCCTAAGCTGGGCAGCCGCGACGACCTTGAAATCGTGTGAGAAGGAGAATAACCATGGCATTCAACGGACTGGGCATGAACCTGGGCAACCTGAGCAGGCTGTCCAACGCGCAAACGCGCTCCATCTGCGCGGAGAACTTCACCGGTGAGAAGGGCCGCGGCGGCATGGCTACCGAGGGCGTGAGCTCCAGCTGCGCTCGGGACCTGGGCGTGGGCTGGAAGATCAACCCGTGCATCCGTATCGAGGCCGGGGAAACTTTTGTGCTGGCCGACGTGCAGGCCTCCGGCGCGATCCAGCACATCTGGATGACGCCCACGGGCAAGTGGCGCGACTGCATCCTGCGCTTCTACTGGGACGGGCAGGAGACCCCTTCGGTGGAGTGCCCCATCGGCGATTTCTTCGCCTGCGGCTGGGGGGAATACGCCCAGGTCAGCTCGCTGGCCGTCACCGTGAATCCCGGCAGCGCCTTCAACTGCTACTGGGAGATGCCCTTCCGCAAGGGCTTCCGCGTAACGGCGGAGAACCGCAGCCCCGAGCAGATGACGCTGTTCTACCAGATCGATTACACGCTGACCGATGTGCCCGAGGATTGCGCCTACTTCCACGCCCAGTTCCGCCGCGTGAACCCGCTGCCCTACAAGCAGGTCTACACGATACTGGACGGCGTGCAGGGTAAGGGTCATTACGTGGGCACCTACATGGCCTGGGGCGTCAACAACTCCGGCTGGTGGGGTGAGGGAGAAATCAAGTTCTATATGGACGGCGATGACGTATACCCGACCATCTGCGGCACGGGCACCGAGGACTACTTCTGCGGCTCCTATAATTTTGAGAACCAGAAGACCCACCAGTATCAGGAGTTCACAACGCCCTACGCCGGCATGCCCCAGGTGATCCGCCCCAACGGCGTCTATCAGTCACAGCAGCGCTTCGGCCTGTACCGCTGGCACATCATGGACCCCATCCGCTTTGAGAAGGACCTGCGCGTGACGATACAGGCGCTGGGCTGGCGCTCCGAATGGCGCTATCTGCCGCTGCAGGACGACATCGCCTCGGTAGCCTTCTGGTATCAGACGCTGCCCGCTGCGGCCTTCCCAAAACTCGGTACACGGGACGATCTGGAAGTCATCTGATAAACGGAAAATTTTGGCAGCCCGTGCTCTGCGCACGGGCTGCTTCTGTCGAAATTCCTTTCTTTTCAAGTTTTTCCACCGGTGCTATACTATGGATGGTGGTTCGGAGGCAAAATTGATCAAGAAGCGGTATCGGCCAAAAAAATACGAACACTACCGGCGGCGCAGGCTGTTGCACCGGCTGCTGCCGGTCGGTGCGGTCGTGCTGCTGGTGTGCGCGTTGGGAGCGGGAGGATTTTTCCTATGGCGCTCCATGGGTAATACAGCCGAGGCGGGCGCTTCCGCTTCGCCTATGCAGACTTCCACGCCTTTGGCCGTCTCAGCTTCACCTATGAGTACCGCTTCCGCAGCACCGAGGAGCACAGCTTCTGCTGTTGGTTCCGCGCAAGCGGCTGTAACGGCAAAGCCCACGCCCAGTGCGGCGCCATCTGCAACTCATTCGCCGTCGCCATCTCCCACAGCGACTCCCAAGGCCACGGCCACGCCCGGGCCTGTCCAGACCACGGATCAGGTGCTCAACCCGGCAGGCATGACCATCGAGACGCGCTTCAACCCGCCCAAGGGGTACCAGCGGGTGGCTCTGGAGAGCGGCAGCTTCGGCGCTTGGCTGCGCGGCCAGGCCGTGCTGGCCGACGGAACCGCACCCAAGCGTTGGGATGGCCGCGAGGCCTCCGGCGGCGGCGTGGCGGCAGTGCTGGCCATGGAAGTCACTTCGCTGCTGCAGCAGAACACCGAAACCGCCGTGCGCCTGCATGCACAATACCAGTATGAACGCGGCCAGCACCAAAACATTGTCTATCACTTTGCCAGTGGATTTCTGTTCAAGTGGGATTCCTGGCGGGCCGGCGGCCGCGTGCACACCTATGACAACCCGCCGGTGTGGCGCTCGGAAGCCACGGCGGACAGCTCCGCGCAGACGTTTTACGATTATCTGCAGGTGCAATACAACTATACAAACATCAATTCACTTATGAAGTATGACCTGACGCCGGTGACGGCTGCCAATCTGCGACCCGGCGATATGCTTGTGAACCCCAAAGGTTCGGTGGCCATTGTGGCCGACATGGTGGTAAACCCGGCCGATGGCAGTCGGTTGGCGCTGCTGCTGAGCGGCGGCAGGCCGGCCAGGCAGATTACGGTGCCGGCCAATGCCGCCGCCAAGGCCAGCCCGTGGTTCCCTGTGCCCGCCGATGGCAAGGGCAGCTTAGTGATCGGCGAGTATCACTATGACTGGAGCCAACTGGGGAGGTTCCGTTCATGAAGGTTTTGTTTGCACCGGACAAGTTCAAGGGCTCCTGCCCGGCGGATGCCGCCGCCGCCGCCATGGCGCGTGGTTGGTTGGCTGTGTTCCCGGCGGATGAGGCTGTGCTGCTGCCGGTGGCCGACGGCGGAGACGGAACCGTGGCTGCCATGCACGCCGCCTGCGGTGGCAGGCTGCGCGTGACCACCGTGCGAGGGCCGCTGGGGGAAGCCGTGAAGGCGCAATGGCTTCTGCTGCCCGATGGCAGCGCGGTGATCGAGATGGCGCAGGCCAGCGGCCTGCACCTGTTGGGCGGCCGGCGGGGGGATGTGCGCCGCACCACGACCCACGGCGTGGGCGAACTGCTGCGCGCCGTGTTGGACGAGGGTTGCACCCGCGTCATCCTTGGGTTGGGCGGCAGCGCCACCAACGATGGAGGGATGGGCCTGCTGCAGGCGTTGGGCGCCCGTTTCCTGGGCGAGGGCGGTGAGCTTGTGCGCCCCGGAGAGCTGCTCGGGCTGAGGGCCATCGACACGCGGGATCTGGACCCCCGGCTGAACGGCTGCCGCATCACACTGGCCAGCGATGTGACCAACCCTTTGTGCGGCCCCAATGGCGCTTCGGCGGTATTCGGACCCCAGAAGGGCGCCTCCGCCGAGGACGTAGCCCATATGGATGCCTGCCTGCGTACGCTGGCCGCTGTCGCAGGTTCGCGGGGCCAGGCCTGCGCGCAAATGCCGGGCTCCGGCGCTGCCGGTGGCCTGGGTTGGGCGCTGCTGCGCTTTTGCAATGCGGACGTAACGCCGGGTATCGGCCTGGTGCTGGACGCGGCGGGTTTCGATGAACACCTGCGCGGTGCGGCTCTGGTCGTGACCGGTGAAGGCGCGATGGACGGCCAAACCGCCGGGGGCAAGGCTGTGCTGGGTGTGGCGGCCCGGGCGCAGGCCGCGGGCGTGCCCGTGGCCGTGCTGGCCGGCACGCTGGCCGATGGGCATGAGGCGCTCTATGGCCGGGGCATTGATTGTGCCATGAGCATTGTGCCGGGGCCGCTGGCGCTGCAGCAGGCCATGGAGCAGGCGGAGCCGCTGCTGGAGGCCGCGGCCCAGCGGCTGGCCAGGCTGCTGGCCACTGGCAGAAAAATTACCAATATTGGGGACGGTGCGACGACGTGAAGGAAAACAACCCCATTCTGTGGGAACAATCGATGAATACCGGCGGGTGGGTGCCCGTTATGGTGGAGCTCGTGGAGCGCGTGCACGACAGCAGCCGCATCGCCGAGGGCTTCAGCTCCCATGACAGCTTTGAACTGGCGGCTCTGCGCAAAGGCAAGCTGGTGTTTGCATTCACCGGCGGGCGTACCGCCTCGCTGAACCCCGGCGACATCCTGATCATTCGCCCGGGTATGAGCCACCGGGTGGAGCTGCCCGAGGGCGACTGCGACATCGTGGTGCTGCGCTTCACCTTTGCAGGACCCGCCGGCCAGCCCATCGACGAGCCCTCGCTGCGGGATTTCCTGGCCTTTTTGGAAGGGCCGGGGGATACCGAGTATCTGCCCATCAGCGCGGGGCTGTGGAGCGATGTCAGCCGCCAGATCAACCGCATCCTGGCGGAGCAACGCCAGGCGCGGGAGGGCACGGAGTTCATGTGCCGCCTGCTGGTTCTGGAGTTGTTCGTGCTGCTGTCGCGGGCGCTGCGTTCCCAGTGGGAGGTGGATGTGCAATCCCGCGGGCGTGCCAGCGAGTATATGCGTTCCGCCCGCCGCTACATCGACGAGAACTACGACCAGGATCTGACGCTGCGGCAGATTGCCAGCTTTGTCTATCTAAGCCCCAGTTATTTTGTACGCGCTTTCAAGGATGCCTGGGGTGAGTCGCCCATGCACTACCTGCAGCAGGTACGCCTGCAAAAGGCCCAGGAGCTGCTCACCAGTACGGACCTCTCCATCCGCGACATTGCCATCCGATCGGGCTTCAGCGATCAGCGGCGCATGAACGAGCTGTTCACCAAGACGTTGGGCATTTCGCCGATGAAATACCGCAAGGGGAGATGAGCATGGATAAGGGGGGAGGCATGCGCATCGCCGTGCTGGGCGCGGCCGAAGACCCGCGGGTGCAGGCGCTGCTGCGCCGCAGCATCGCTCACGACCCGGCGCTGGAGCTGGTGGGCACCGCCGAAAGCGGCGAACAGGCCGTGGCGCTGGCGGCTTGCCTGCGCCCGGATGTCGTGGCGTTGGACCTAAGCCTGGGCGGTGAACAACCGGGCGAGCTGATCCGCCGGCTCAAGGGCGCGGCGGAGAGCGCCGTTGTGGCCATGGGTTCGGCCAGCCCCGCGCTGGACGCGCTGGACAGCGGCGCAGACGACTTTCTGCCGGTGCCGTTGGGCGGCAGTGACAGCGACAACAGCACGTTCTTGCACGACACGGTGAACCGCATCAAGGTGGCTACGGCTGGCCGCCGGGCGTTCGCCCCTCCGGGAGGGGCGCCGCTGGAGCTCATCGTGGCGGCGGGCTCCAGCGGGGGGCCGGCGCCGTTGGCAGCGCTGCTGGCCCGGCTTGGAAGGCCGTGCCCGCCAGTGGTGGCGGCGCTGCACGGCTCGGCGCTCTTTGGAGACGTGCCTGCGCAGCTGCGGGTTATGACCGGCCGCGAGGTCGTCGTCGTGGCCGACGCCACACCACTTTGCCCCGGGTGCATCCACCTGGCCGCACCGGGCCGCCACATCGCCGTAGAGAGCATTGACGGCCAGCGTTTCGCCGTGGCGCGGCGCAGCCCGCCCAGATGCGGCCGGCTGCCCTCGGCGGATGTGCTGTTCCGATCCACGGTGCGAAGCGGCTGCGCCGGCGCGGCGGGCGTGCTGCTGTGCGAAGGCGGCCGTGACGGCCGGGATGGCCTGCAATCGCTGCGGCGAAACGGCGCGCTGGCCTATGCCAGAGACGAGCACGCCGGCCTGCGCGACAGCCCCGAGAGCGCGGTAGGCGGTGTGCGCCGCATGGCGCTGGACGATATCGCCCGGGAGCTGGCTGTATTGTGTGAGTGATGATTTGGCAATGGCCCGCGCTGTTGTTTACACGGATTCTTTCGCGCAAGCATGCAGTTCGTAGTAGCAGGAAGGTACACCGTCTTCCTCAAACTCCTCAATTCTTCTGAACCCCACGCTTTCTAGCGCGCCCATGGACCTTGTATTGGCACGGTAGGTAAACGCGCACAACTTATCAATGCGATATTCTTCGAATACAAGGCGAACAAATTGTGACAACACCTGTTTGCCGATTCCCATTCCCCAGTAGGACTTATCGAAAATAACGATGCTTACAAAGGCCTGCTTCTCTTGAATCTCATCAATCCCATAGCACCAGATGTCTCCTATATATTTGCCATCAACACAGATTGTTTTCCCATAACTTCGCGCATCTGGCTTTAGGGACTCCTCATAGAGCTGAATCGCCTCGTCCAGCGTGCACCTGCTAAACGGAAACAGCCTGCCCAGCTCTTCATCCTGGGATTCTTCCCAAAAGATTTTCACGTTCTCCAGTGTGCGCGGCTTCAGCAGAACATTTTTCATGGTTCGGTTCTCCTCAAGAAGTCCGGGGTAGTACCACTGCATCTCCGTTCCATTGTACATGAAAATGAAAAGCCAGACCACATCATCTGCGGTCTGGCCCTCGTTGACGGTGTATGATGCGCCGGTTAATACTTGCCGAAGTCTGTGCTGTTAAGCGAGATCTTGGGCTTGGGAAGCGCAAGGGATGAAGATGAATCGTGGGCGATCGTGCCTGCCTTGTACGGGGTGAAGGCAGCAGCCTTTTTCAGCGTGAACCGGCCGACCATGTCCTTGAGCAGTGTCGCCTGGCCGGAAAGCTCCTCGCTGGCGGCGGCGCTTTCTTCCGCCGTGGCGCTATTGGTCTGCACAACCTGGCTCACCTGCTCGATGCCCCGATTGATCTGGGCCACGCCGGTTGCCTGCTCATTGCTGGCTGTGGCGATGGCGTTAACCAGATCGCTGGCTCGCTCCACTCCTTCGACAATCTTGTTGAGCGCTTGCGCTGTCTCGTTGGCGATGCGGGTACCTTCGGCGGCCTTCTGCATGGATCCCTCGATCATCGCCGTTGTCTCCTTGGCGGCGTTGGCGCTGCGGGCGGCCAGGTTGCGCACTTCTTCGGCCACCACTGCGAAGCCCTTTCCGTGCTGCCCGGCCCGGGCGGCTTCCACCGCCGCGTTCAAGGCCAGCAGGTTGGTTTGGAAGGCGATGTCGTCGATAACCTTGATGATGCGGGAAATGTTGGCCGACGCCTGATTGATCTCGTTCATGGAGGAGAGCATGGCGCTCATCTGGCTGTTGCCGGTCAGCGCATGCTCGCGGGTCTCGGTGGAAATCGTGTTGGCACGGCCGGCGTCCATGGCGTTCTGCTTGGTCTGGCTGGCGATCTCGGTGACAGAGGCGGAAAGCTCCTCGATAGCGCTGGCCTGCTCGGTGGCGCCCTGGCTTAGGGCCTGGCTGCCGGAGGATACCTGATGCGTACCTGAAGCCACCTGCTCGGCGGCGCTGTTGATCTCACTCAAGACATCGTTGAGCGAATCCACGATGTGGTTGATCGAATCCTTTATGACGATAAATTCACCTCGGTAATCGTTTGTGATACCCACGTTCAGGTTTCCGTCGGCAACTTTGCTCAAAACCTCGGAGATCTCCGTGATATAACCCTTGATCGTGTTAATCGTGTCGTTGAGTGCATTCTTGATGACAGCGTGATCCCCTTTGTAGTTGCCTGTTACGTTCACGCTCAGGTTGCCCTGCGACATCTCATTGAGCACGGCAGACGACTCGTTGATCGGCTCTATAATGGCGTCCAGCGTCTGGTTCACACCTTCGACAATTCGCCTATAGTCCCCCTGATGCGCCGAGGCGTCGGCGCGCGTTGCCAGCCGTCCATCCACGGCGGACTGCGATAGCATGTTCACATCGGCGATCAGGCGCCTGAGCGACGCCACGACCTCGCTGAAAGCATTGCCCAACTGGGCGGTTTCGTCCTTGCCCTTGATGTCCAGCTTGATGTCGGTGTCGCCGGCGGCCAGCTTGTTGGCGGCTTTGACAACCGTGGTAATGGGCTTGCTGATGGACCGGGCTATGATGATACCCAGCGCCGCGGCCACGATCACGGCGACGATCACGACGCCGATGAGCAGAATAACCGTGCTGTTGACATTGTTCTCCAGAGTGGCGGCGGCCTTTTCTCCTTCATTCTGGTTGAAGTCCACCAAGTCCGCCATCGTCTTATCCATGGCGGCTGTTACGTCGACGGCGGCGGATGAGCGTATCCCTGCGATTGCTTCGTCGGTTTTACCCTCCAAGGCCAGCTGCAAGATCGGATTCAGAACTTGTTCGTAATTGGCGACTGTGGCCTTCAGCACGTTGAGATTGTCTCGCTGTTCCTTGGTGCTTGCCGACACCTCGTATTCGGAAAGCCTTTTTCCAAGGTTGTCCAGGGCGGCGCCGACATTATCGGAGGCGGTCCGAACCGTTTCGGCGCTGCCGGCATTGATGATGATATCCCTCAGGAACATTCTGGAGCGCAGGTATTCAGCGTTTGCCTTGCCAACAATGCCCTGGGTATTGCCATACCGAATAAAAAGATCTTTGTGCTGCGAGTTGACGCTTGTCAGGTTCATGATGCCTACGATGCCTACGATCAGTGTCAGCACCGCTACTGCGAGAAAGGAAATAAGCAGTTTTGCGGAAATCTTCATATTACAGTACACCCTCCAGCTTTATAGTGTTGAACTCGTCCCTGTCCAGAAGCTTATTGCAGTCCAGCAGCAGCTTCACGCCGCCGCCGGCCTTGCCGATGGCCTTCACGTATCTGTTTTGCTCGCCCATCATTGCCGCGGGCGGGGGGACAATTTCTTCATCCTCAATTGTCAGCACTTCAGAAACGTTGTCCACGATCAGGCCGATCGAAGCATCTTGAATCTCGGCGATGATGATACAGGTACGATCGGTATAGGCCGAGCTCTCCTTGCAAAAGCGCAAGCGCATGTCGACAACCGGAATGACTCTTCCACGCAGGTTGATGACGCCTTTGATATAGTCAGGCGTGTCGGGCAGCCAGGTAACTGTCTGCATGCCGACGATTTCTGTTACGCAAGCGATTTCCATTCCAAAGGATTCCTCGCCCAATGCGAATATCAGATACCGCCCATGCTGGGTGTCTTCTGTCAACACCACATTGCTCTCCAACGGAATTCACCTCCACAAAATCTTTAGAGTTTATCCAAGTGAACGCTGTCGAGAAACCATCGGCAGCGCAAAGGCCTGCAATGTATACACCTGATGAAAGGTACGTGGTGGACCATCAAAGAAGGTGCTTGGCATGATGCCGATTTTGATATGAATGAACTGTTCCAAGCGCCTTTCGGGTGTCTGTTTCGCTGTCATCCAAAAGGTGTCCGACTGTCGTATGCAAAGCTTCGGCTAATTTCGAGAGCATTCGAGTTTTCGGGAATGATATTCCCAGCTCCCACTTCGTTACGGTCGTCCTGTCGACTTGTAACTGATCCGCGAGTGACCGCTGGGTATACCCGGCGGCTTTTCGCAGATTTGCAATGCTACTCATTCAATCGTCCTTTTTCGCGTGAATCGTCAAGAATGTTCATAAAAATACAAATGGTCCGTCGCACAGTATAGTGAAATAAAGTCACTAAGTCAAGAGTATATGTGATTTATAATCACGTAATTGAAATGTGAATTTCGTTCACGTATAATTTTATTGAGGTCAGCATGAACAACATAAGAAAATTGCGACTCATGCGGAAGATGACGCAGCAGGAATTGGCAAATGTGATCAATTTGGAGCGCACTTCCGTAAGCAAATACGAAAAGTACGATGTGCTTCCCAACAAAGAAGTGCTCTTTCAGCTGGCCGACTTTTTTAATGTCTCATTGGATTATCTGCTCGGGCGCAACACATGCAATGAGGGAGACACATATACAGCGGAAGAAAGGAAACTGTTGAGCCTGTATGCGACCGCGGTTCCGCAGGGGCAAAAGGCCGCTCTGATGGTGCTGGAGCTCGGACAGGACCCTCCCGTTATATCATCGGAAGAAAAGGATGCACCGGAAAACGCTAAAACGGACGGGGGAGAACGCCTCTCCGCCCATATATGCAACGAGTAAAATGAAGGCCGTACATCCGATTGATCAGAGGATGACGGCCTGCTTGCTTTTCCTGAAGATCAGGTTAAATGCTTGATAAACACCCTTCTGCGGCGGTGCTGGCGGCGCTGGAAGTGCTTCCACAGCGCCTGCACCTTTTCGTTGTTCTCAAGTTCTGGGTTGGATTCACCCATGCGGTATCCCTGGGCGATGGCCTCCCTCAGGATTGCGTCCATCAGCAGAGCGTTGATACCCAGGTTCTGGTATTCGGGCTTCACCGCCACCAGGTACATGTCCAGCACATCGTTCTTTTTGATGGCCCGCAGCAGATGCAGAAAACCCATCGGGAAAAGCCGCCCCCCGCTTTTTTGCAAAGCCCTTGAGAGCGACGGCATCGTGATGGCAGCGGCTGCCAGCTTTCCATTCTTATCCACGACGGCCTTGATGAATGAGGGGTTCACGAATCCAAAGAACTGATCGATATACAGCTGCACCTGTTTTGGCGTCAGCGGCACGAAGCCGTAGAGTTCCTTGTAGGCCTCCATCAGCAGCTCGAATACTTCCTGCGCCCAGGGGAGGATCTCCTTTCGCTTGTGAAACTCCAGCAGGCGAAAGCCCGTGCGGTCGGTGATCATCTTGCAGATGCGGGCCAGTTTCTCGTCGGGTTTTTCCGGCACGGTCAGCTGATACTCCAGCCAGTCCACTTCCTTGGCATAGCCCAGGCGCTCCAGATGGTCTTTGTAATAAGCATGGTTGTAATAGGTCACGAAGGTGGACAGCTCCTCGAAGCCCTCCACGAGCATGCCCTCCTTGTCGAAATCGCAAAAGCCCATAGGCCCCACGATCTCATCCATGCCGCGCTCTTTGGCCCAGGCCTCAGCCTGACCCAGCAGCGCCGCCGAAACCTCGGCGTCGTCTATGAAATCCAGCCGTGAGAAGCGGGCTTGGCGCTTTTTCCATGTGGCGTTCACGTTGCGGTTGATCAGAGCCATAACGCGGCCCACAACGCGGCCGTCGCGCAGCGCCAGCCATTGGGCGGCCTCGCTGTGCTCATAGGCTGGGTTCTTGGCGGGGTTCAGGTTGTTAAGCTCGTCGGAGCGCAGCTCGGGCACGAAATATGGATTGCCCTTGTAGAGCTGATTGGGAAAGTCCAGAAAGCGCTTGAGCAGCGCAGAGGACGTGACCTGCTGCAGTGTCACCATGGCGGCCTCCGTGCGAAAAAAAATGAATAATGACGAATAGCCTTAGTATATCACACCAGAGGTGATTCTGTTACAATGGACACAAAGGTAATAGAGGTGCTGACGATGGAAAACGCCGATTTTTTGAAGGAAGAAACCCTGCGATACTGGCTTAAGCGCATACAGGCGAGGGATGACATGATTGCCGTGCTGTGCGCGGCTGCCCGGCGCATCGCCGCCGATGAGGGGTTGCGTTCCCTTTTCCTGGCCGAGCAACACAAGCACGGCCCGCAGAACCTTTGGCAACAAAGCTGGGACGACCTGCCTATGGACGAAGCGGTGACCGCCGTTATGGAGGAGCCGTCGCAGTTTTATTACCTGAGCTATCTCGCGGCGCTGCCCTGGACGCTGGAGCGCTACCGGCAGATGGGTATTCCGGAGGTTGTTTTTGACGACACCATACGGCAGCTGCCCTTCTTGTTTCTGGAAAAACACGATGACACCGGCCGGTGGGAGTACGCGGGCTTCGGGTGGATCTGGCGGCACCTGGCGGCACAGCTGTTCCGCCTGGGGCGGATGCAATTTATGGCCATACCTTATGCGCGCGGCGAACGCGTGTTCCGCAACCGCGGGGACGGCACGCTGGCCGTGCTGTGCAACCCGGCGATGGCGCTGCGGGCCGACGGCTGGGCCGACGGGGCCGGTGGCCGCCATGAGGAGCACCCGTGGCATGGCGTCTGCGAACGAACCGCCGAAGGCTGGCGAGGCAACCCGGTCAGCCGGGAGGGCCGCGTGCTCGGAGAGCTCGTAGAACTGCCGGACACACTTTGGGAACCGGCGCTGTTCCCCGGCGACACGGTGCTGGACATGCACATCCCCAAGGATGGAGACTTCACGCCCGACACCTGCCGGGAATCGGTGGCCATGGCCGAGGCTTTCTTTGCACGGCACTTTCCGGAGATAACCTTCAAGGGGTTGTTCTGTCACACATGGATGTTCACCGCGCAGCTGGATCAATTTCTGAAGCCCGGCAGCCACATACTGGCCTTCCGCGATGAGTTCCACCGTCTGCCCGTGGCGGGCTCCGTGAACTATCTGTGGAAGTTCGTATTTGGCGAGGCCTATACCCGAGAAAACGCCCCACGGGATACGTCGCTGCGCCGGGCGGTGCTGGAGCATCTGGACGCATCCGGCGAAGTGTTCGATTTGGCCGGTGTGGCCCTGCAGGGCTCAAAGGGCTGGAAATCGAGCATAAGTGCCGTTGTTCTGTGATCTTTGGCATTTGCCAACAGATCGGGAATCGGTTATAATAATCAGAAACAACAGTGTTTTGTTGTATATTCGTTCATAGGTTCCAAATGGAATGACCATAAACGATGAGGAGGTTTGACCATGAAACTGATCATCGCCATCGTACAGGATGAGGATGCCGGCAGGCTGGTCAGCGCTTTGATGAGCGACGGCTACGGCGTCACCAAGTTGGCAACGACCGGCGGCTTTCTGCGCGCCGGCAACACGACGCTGCTGGTGGGCGTAAGCGACGAAAAGCTGAGCGGAGCCATGGCGGTCATCGAGAAGATTTGCAAGAGCCGCAAGCAGATTGCCACGTCTCCGTCTCCGGTGGCCGGCTCTTCGGGCATGTATGTGCCCTACCCGGTTGAGGTCGTCGTAGGCGGCGCTACCGTGTTCGTAATGGACGTCGAGCAATTCAAGAAAGTGTAATAGCTCCTTTGGATTCTCGCGAAAGTCCGCAGACATTCGATCAGGTTATCGGGCAATCCGCCGCGGTGGCGCGCCTGCAATCGGCGCTGACCCGAGGCCGGGTTGCCCATGCCATTTTGCTCTGCGGGCCGGACGGCAGCGGCAAGCGCACGTTGGCCAACCTTTTTGCCCGGGCGCTGCTGTGCGAGTCTGATGAAAAACCCTGTAACCATTGTTCTCCGTGCAGGAAGGCCCTGTCGGGCAACCATGCCGACCTGCATGTCATCATACCCAAGGAAGAAGGGGCCAAGGGTGGCCCAGAACGCGCGCTTTCGCCCGGCACACCCAGGCTCAAGCGCAAGTCGCTGGGCGTGGAAGAGGCTCGGGCCATTGCGCGGATCATCGACGTGCGGCCCTATGAGGGTGGCCACGCCGTGGTCGTGATCGACAGCGCCCAGGAGCTCACGCCCGCTGCCCAGAACGCATTGCTCAAGACGCTGGAGGAACCGCCGGCGCATGTGGTTTTCCTGCTGCTGGCGGAATCTACCGCGGCGCTGCTGCCCACGGTGCTCTCCCGCTGTGCTATGGTTAAGCTGGCCCGACTAAATGGCGCCGACGTGCGCCGGGTGCTTTCTTCCAGGGGGTACACCGACACGGAACGAACCGCCGAAGCCGCCGCCATGGCCGACGGGCTGCCTGGCCGGGCGCTGGAGCTGCTGGCCGATGAGGGCTTCTGGGCGCTGCGGGAGCGCGCGCTGCAAACGCTGCAGACGCTGACAACCACCGGCCGTCTGGCCGAGGCCATGCGCTTTCTGCAGGACCGCGCCGGCTGGCCCCGGGTGCTGGACATCTGGGAGCGCGCCCTGCGCGACGCGCTGGTAGCCCGCAGCGGCGCTCGCACGCCACCGCTGGGCGGCCAAACGCCGGCTGCATTGCGCGCGCTGGATGAACACAAGCTGGAAGACATGCTGCTGTCGTTGTCGGCGGCCCATAAAGCTATGGACGGCAACGGCATTTATACCGTGGTCATGGACCACCTTCTCATAGAACTCTCAGGAGGAATAAAATAAAATGGCAACCATCGTAGGCATCCGCTTCAAGGATGCCGGCAAGATATATTCCTTTGACCCGGCAGACATCGAGCTGGCCGCCGGCGATTGGGCCGTGGTGGACACCGCCCAGGGCCGCGAATGCGGCGAAGTGATGTTCGCTCCCCGGGAGGCTTCCGAAGAGCAGATTGTAGCGCCGCTTAAGCGCGTGGTTCGCCGCGCTACGCCGGACGACATTCGCATTGTGCAGGAGCGCGCCGCCAAGGAGAAGCATGCGCTGGACGTGTGCCAGGAAAAGGTGAACGCTCACAAGCTGGACATGAAGCTGGTCAACGTGGAGATGGCCTTCGACGGCAGCAAGATCGTGTTCTACTTCACCGCCGACGGCCGCGTGGACTTCCGTGCGCTGGTGCGCGACCTGGCTTCCGTGTTTCGCACGCGTATCGAGCTGCGCCAGATCGGCGTGCGCGACGAGGTGAAGATGCTGGGCGGCCTGGGCCCCTGCGGCCGCGAGGCGTGCTGCAAGTCGTTCCTTTCGGATTTCTCGCCGGTCAGCATCCGCATGGCCAAGGATCAGAACCTTTCCTTGAACCCCACGAAGATATCCGGCCTGTGCGGCCGGCTTATGTGCTGCCTGAATTATGAGCAGGAGACTTATGCGAGCACGCTGCAGCGCTGCCCGCGCAAAGGCAGCACCGTGCTCACGCCCGAAGGGCCGGCCACCGTGGACGATGTGCTCATCATCAAGGAAAAAGTAAAGGTGCGCCTGACGGGCGAGGAAGTGGAGATTCGCGAGTATCCATTTGATGATATCAGCGAAGCCAGCCCCAAGGACATTGCCGCGTGGGAAGCCAGCGGCGGGCGCGCCCGCGCCGCCACGGCCAAGGCCGCATACAAGCAGGCGCTCAACAAGCCCAAGCCCAGGCCCGGTGAGGATTTGGACGACGATGCCACCGGTGGCGAAGGCCCCATGCGCCTGGTCAAGCCCGACCAGCCCGCTCTGGCGGTGTTCCCAGACCAAGCTCGCGATGAGAATGGCCCCTCGGAGCCCGAGGACGGTCAAGCTGCGCGCCCCGCGCCCGCAGCGCCCCGGCCGGCCCAGGCCCCGCGCAGCAGCGGCTCCCAGCGCCCGCAGCAGTCCCAACGTCCCCAGCCCCAGCAGCGCCCACTGCCGCAGCAGCCGCCGAAGGGGGATGACGACGAGGGTGACGAGGACGAAGCCCCGGACACGGCCGCCGCGACATCGGACCAGGGCGCTCCCGGCCAGGCGCCAAACCCCAACCGCCGCCGTCGCCGCGGCGGCCGCCGCCGCTCCGGCTGGCACGGCGGCCCGCGACCGCCCGCCAAGCAGTAAGGCATGGAATATGACATCGGAAACGCCAAGGCGCGTCAGCGCTGCGGCGATTCATCAAGTTACCCGTGGTTCCGACCTATTCCATGAAAACTCTTGACACCGCTTGCGCGTGGCACGTATTATTATTTTTATAGAATAGTTTTTTACTGTCAGAATAGGAAGCCACACCCAGGAGAGACCAATGTTGACTAAGTGCGACTTCAAAATGGAGAACGGCGCCTGCCTGGTCATTGCGCCTGAGAATAGGGATATCCTACCCGGCAGGATGATACGCGCCTTCGTAGCCAATCTTGAAAAGCGCTTTTTTCTTTTCGAATACTCCAGCGTTATAGGATACAAGGCAGCCGAAGAGATGGAAGACGTGTTGGGCGTCGTGGAGCTGCAAAGCGGCTTTTTTAAGCGCCTGTTGGGCAAGCAGGAGCTGTGCGTTTTCCAGAAGCTGCACCCAAGCTTGTATGACTCCGACTATGTCAAGTTGTCCGAAGAGGAACTGCTGGCATTCAAGGAAAACCTGGACGAAGGCGACGACTTCGACCAGGCGGATTACACCGTCAGCATCCCTTCGAACTTTTTCATGGCCGTGACCCAGGATGACAGCCGCAAGCTCATCGAGGTGCTCAACCACCTCAAGCTCAGGGATTTCTCCCAGGTGCGCAACGCCGTCGCCACTCTGTGCGAGGCGTCGGTTTCCATCTTTGACGAGATCGAGCTGCTGACCGAGTATAACTCCGGCGAGATTCCGGAATTCTTTACCGAAGGGCTGGAGGAGTGGCTCAAGGAACCGGAGCACGTGCAGAGTCTGGATATTTGATCAACCTCTTACAGAAACTTTATCTGGGCGGCAGAGCCGCCTATTTTTATTCGCAAGGGAG
The DNA here is from genome assembly GCA_023422005.1 of Bacillota bacterium. Lineage (GTDB taxonomy): Bacteria > Bacillota > Clostridia > Christensenellales > UMGS416 > JAEYRA01. The sequence continues at coordinate 40,706 of JAEZSC010000060.1, forward strand.
CATCCAAATGAAGTCCGACATCGAAATCGCCCGCGCCGCCAGACCGCAGCCCATCGCCGACATCGCCTCAAGATTGGGTCTGAACACCGACGAGCTGATTCCCTACGGCGTTTATAAGGCCAAGATACCCTTGGACGCGGTGAACCGGCTGGCGGCAGGCGGCAGGCAGGGCCGGCTGGTGCTGGTGAGTGCCATTAACCCCACGCCGGCCGGTGAGGGCAAGACGACGACGTCGGTGGGGCTTGGTGACGGGCTGGCGAGGCTGGGGCAGAGCGTGGCGCTGGCGCTGCGGGAGCCTTCCCTTGGGCCGGTGTTCGGCATGAAGGGTGGCGCCGCCGGCGGCGGCTATGCACAGGTGGTGCCCATGGAGGACTTGAACTTGCATTTCACCGGCGACATCCACGCCGTGACCGCGGCCAACAATCTGTTGGCCGCCATGCTGGACAATCATCTGTTCCAGGGCAACGCGCTGGACATCGATCCGGACACGATCTCCTGGCGGCGGGCTCTGGACATGAACGACCGGCAGCTGCGCCAAATCGAAAGCGGTCTGGGCAAGGGCAACGGTGTGCCTCGTAAAGACGGTTTTGACATCACCGCCGCTTCGGAAGTCATGGCCATCCTGTGCCTGGCGCAGTCGCTTACCGACCTCAAGCGCCGGTTGGGGGACATCGTTGTGGGCCGCGACCGCCAGGGCCGGCCGGTGACGGCGGCCATGCTAAAAGCCCACGGCGCCATGGCAGTGCTGCTGCGCGAAGCGCTGCAGCCCAACCTGGTGCAGACGCTGGAAGGTACGCCGGTATTCGTGCATGGCGGCCCCTTTGCCAACATTGCCCATGGCTGCAACAGTGTAATCGCCACCAAAACGGCGCTGGCCGCCTGCGATTGGGCGGTCACCGAGGCAGGCTTCGGCGCGGACCTGGGGGCGGAAAAGTTTCTGGATATCAAGTGCCGCCAAGCCGGCTTGTGGCCTTCGGCGGTGGTGCTGGTGGCCACGGTGCGGGCACTGAAATTCCACGGCGGCGTGCCCAAGGAGCAGCTGGCCGCGCCGGACGCGCAAGCGGTGCAGCGGGGCCTGTGCAACCTCAAGCGCCACATCGACAACCTGCAGTCGCTGGGGCTCCCGGTCGTTGTGTCGCTGAACGTCTTCTCCAGCGACACCGCCGAGGAACACCGCGTAATACAGGATGCCTGCGCGCAGTTGGGCGTGGCCGCGCCGCTGTACACCGCCTGGGCCGACGGCGGCAAAGGCGCTGAGGCGCTGGCCCGCGCCGTCATGGCTGCCGCGGCGGATTCTCAGCCGCAGTTCGTCTACGACGTGAACCTGCCGTTGCGCGACAAGATCGAGGCACTGGTACGCCGCTGGTATCACGGCGAGGGCGTGGATTTCTCTGCGGCGGCGCTGGAGGAGATCGCCGTGCTGGAAGCCAACGGGTACGGTGATCGTCCGGTGTGCATGGCCAAGACGCAATATTCCTTCACCGACGACGCCAAAGCATTCGGCGCGCCGGATGGGTTCCGCGTGAAAATTCGCAGCGTTCGGCTGCTGGCCGGCGCGGGCTTCGTGGTGGCTCAAAGCGGCAGCATACTGACGATGCCCGGTTTGCCCAAGGTCCCGGCGGCGGAGGCCATCGACATCGACGAAAGCGGGGAAGTCACCGGGCTTTTCTGAAGCAGGCGGCCCTATGCTATTATTCCGATATTCGCCAAAAGTTTGTAATTATTCACAAGCTGTTGTGGATGTTTGTCGTGAACTGCCAAAACAACCAACAATTGCTATGAATCCATTGCATGGAAGAGGAATGATTTGTATAATATAGGCAGGCGATGAGAGTGGGGTGGCTTTTGTGGGTTCCGATTTTGACAAGACCATGCAATTCAAAGCCGAGCGAGATGAAGAGACCGTTCAGGACATACTCACCAGTGTATATGCCGCGCTCAAGGAGCGGGGCTATGACCCGATCAATCAGCTCGTGGGTTACATCCTGTCCGGTGACCCTACCTATATCACCAGCCATAACAACGCCCGCTACCTGATCCGCCGGCTGGAACGTGACGAAATTCTGGAGGAGCTGGTGAGCTTCTACCTGAAGGCGCTGGACGAGAAGCGAGTGGGGAAGTAGGCCTTTGGACGTTGTCAGCCTGGGCCGCACTGGCCTGAACGTCAGCAGGCTGTGCTACGGCACGTTGACCATTAGCCCACTGCAGCGGGCCATGACAGCCCAGCAGGGCGCGAAACTGCTCATCCATGCCCGGGAAAAGGGCATTCTTTTTTTTGACACAGCAGAGCTCTACGGCACCTACGCGCACCTGAACCTGCTGCTGCGCCAATACCCCGAGTGTGTGATCGCAACCAAATGCTACGCCTATGACACCGCCACGGCGGAGGCCAGCTTTGCCAAGGCAACGGCGGAGCTTGGGCGGGAATATGTGGACGTTTTCCTGCTGCACGAGCAGGAGAGCGAGCACACGATCCGCGGCCACCACGAGGCGTTGGAATACTTCCTGCGCCGCAAGGAGCAAGGGCTCATCGGGGCGGTGGGACTAAGCACCCACGCGGTGGCGGCGGCCAAGGCCGCGCTCAAATACCCGGAAGTGCAGGTTGTGCACCCGATGCTCAACCTGCGGGGCGTGGGCATACAGGGCGGTACGCGGGAGGACATGGAGGCCGCCGTGGCCGCGCTGCACGGCGCCGGCCGGGGCATCTATGCGATGAAAGCGTTGGGTGGCGGCCACCTGATCCCCGAGCGGCAGGCGGCTCTGCGCTACATTCTGAGCCTGGATACCGTGGACGCCGTGGCCGTGGGCATGCAGAGCCAGCAGGAGATCGACTACAACGTGGCGCTGTTTGAGGGCCGCGCGCCCGGCGAGGAGCTGGAGCAGGCGGTAGGCCGGACCCCCAGGGCGCTGATGATACACGACTGGTGCCAAGGCTGCGGCCGGTGTGTGCAGCGGTGCCGCTCCCAGGCGCTGCGGTTGCACGAAGGCCGCGCCGTGGTGGATGGAAGCAAATGCACGCGCTGCGGATACTGCGCCGCCGTGTGCCCGGATTTCTGCATCAAGGTTTTATGAGCAAACAGGTCTGGAACCCCTAAAATGTGAAGATATGCTGGCCCCGACGGCGGTTCATCCGACGGAGGGAAACAAAAGACAATAGCGGGGTAGGCAAAAGAACCCGCCAACAGGCGAGAATCATTCCTTGAGTATATTGCATGAGTTGAAACTTAAGGCACCGACCGGCGACGGTTATCGGCGGTCGATTAAAGAAAGTCAATGACAAGTCGTCTAAATCGCATACGATGCCACAGCATCGGATGCGAAAGGAAGGTGGACATACTGAGAATAATGGCATTGGACTACGGCGAAAAACGCATCGGCGTCGCCATGAGTGACCTGCTGTGCATCGGGGCCAACCCGGTGGAGACCTACAACCGTACGACGCTGGAGGCTGATCTGAACCACATTGCCGCGCTGTGCAAGCAGCACGGTGTAGATCTGGTGGTGCTGGGCTGGCCTCGCAACATGAATGGCACCGAAGGCCCCCGCTGCGAGGCCACAGCGGCATTCGGGCGGGAGCTGGAAAAAGTTCTCACATGCCCGATGGATATTTGTGACGAGCGGTTGACAACGATAACGGCAGAGCGTATCCTCATGGATGCGGACATGAGCCGCGAAAAGCGGCGAAAGGTCATAGACAAAATGGCGGCAGTGGTCCTCTTGCAGGGATATCTGGACGCTAAAGCATATCTAAAAAGGAGGACATTACCATGGGCGACATGAACATGGAAGACGATCGCATCATAGAGCTGGAAGATGAGGACGGTGCCAAGGAGCGTTTTCTCTATCTGGCCACCATCGACCACGAGGACAGGCAATTCGCGATCCTGACTCCCGAGGAGCCGGAGAACGAGGAAGAAGAGGCCATCGTGATCCTGGAGCTGCTCACGACCGAGGACAGCGACGACATCGATCTGGTCAGCGTGGAAGACGACGCCCTGGCCGACACGATCTTTGAGAAGTACACGAAGATGTGTGAAGAAGAGGATGAGGAAGAGGAAGACGAATAATCCGTCTGTCCGGCTTGCAAAGAAAGGGAGCGACTCAGCGGTCGCTCCCTTTATGTATATCTGACAGCCTTTACGCCGGGAAATCCAGAACGTAGACCCTGTGCTCGTACGCCTTGCCTCTAAAAATCTCATCCTTTGTCTCCCCGCTGAAATGAAAACCAAGCTTTTCTGCCAGAGCAACGGAGCGCTCGTTGCGCGGATAGATGCAGGCATGGACCCGCTTTACCTTCATATCGTTTCGAGCGAACGCAAGGATTGCTTCCATGGCTTCCCTCATATAACCCTGACCCCAATAGTCAGGGTCGAGATCATAACCGGCTTCGCAGTGTCCCGCTTCTGTGTTCCAGCAATGGAATCCGCAGGTACCAATTTTGGCTCCGTCCTGTTTCCGGATCAAAATCCAGCGCTGCTGGCTCCTTGGCTCAGGCTGCATGTAGAAAGCGATCAACTCGTCCGCCTCCTCCAAGCTGCCGAGAGGCTCGGTGTCGAATAGATACTGATTTACACCATTGTTGGAGAATTGGCGCAGCATAAACTCTCTGTCCTGCGAAGATATGGTTTTCAGCATCAGTCTAGGGGTTTCAAGGTCTCTAAACAGCATAGCATCACCCTCATATCAATTGCACTTATTTCTTTTCCGCGATCTGCTTCAGCGCTTTGACGCGTTCCTCATCGGGCGTCACGACGATGGTGCGGTTGGTCAGATAGATCACGAAACCGGGACGCGACCCATTGGGCTTTTTTACGTTTCGGCGCTGGGTATAATCCACCGGCACGCCGGAGGAGGCCCGGGCCTTGCTGTACCACGCTGCCAGCAGCGCGCCGTCATTGAGGGCTGTGTCGCTCACCGCGCCGCCCACAGCGCGGATAATCACGTGGGACCCCGGAATCTCCTTGGTGTGCAGCCAGATGTCGTCGTTGCGGGCGAACTTCATCGTCAGCGCGTCGTTCTGGGTGTTGTTGCGGCCTACATAGATGTCATAGCCGTCACCGCTGACATAGTGATGGGGCTGACCCGGCGCGCTCTTCTTGCGGGAGCGGGCGGCGGCATCCCGCAGGAAGCCTTCGCGTACCAGCTCCGCGCGGATCTCGTCCAGCTCGGCCTCGGCGGCGCTGAGCTCGATGTTGGTCAGCTGGCTTTCCAGATAGGCGATCTCCTCTCGGGTGGCCTCCATCTGCACCTTCAGGTTGTCCAGCGCCGACTTGGCCTTGTTGTAGCGCTTATAGTAGCGCTGGGCGTTGTCCGCGGCGCTCAAGGCCGGGTCCAGCTCCACGGTCAGCGTGCCGCCGTTCTCGTCATAATAATTGGGCACTTCCACAGCCGCGGCGCCGCGGGCCGCCAGGTGCAGGCTGGCCATCAGCAGCTCGCCTTTGAGGCGGTAGGTCTCCAGACCTTCGGACTGGGCAAAGCCCTCTGCTTGCTTTTCCAGCTTCTTGCGGGCGCGGTTGAGCGCCGTCGTCAGCACGGCCACCATGTTGGCGGAATTCTGGCGCAGGCGTTCCCTGGCGTCGCGGGCGGCATAGAAGGCCTCCACGGCTTCGGACATGCTGTCGTTGGGCACGCCGGTGCCGGCGCTGTCGGCGAAGGGCAGGAAATCGGATGCTTCGCCCCCCATCAACAACACGACGGGGCGGAAGTCGTTGGCGCGGACGCGCTGCACCTGCTGCCACAGCCCGTCCAGCGCTGCTTGCCGGGCCTGCTCGCTGAGCTCTCCGAAGGCCACCGCCGGATCGCAGCCGCACAGACGCAGCATTTCCCGGGCCGTGGGTTGGGCCAGGCCGGCCAGGCCGTCGCACAGAGCCTGGAACATGGGTTTCTCCACGGCCAGTATGGTCGCAAGCTCCTCCCGCTCCATGACCAGCAGGTCGCGCTTGCCCTGGGAAGGCGGGCTCACGTAGGCCAGGCCGGGCAGCACCTCGCGCACACGGCTCTTCTCCTCGGTCACGCGCTTGATGCTGTCCAGGATGACATTCCGCTCGTCGGTGAGCACCAGGTTGCTGTGGCGGCCCATGATCTCGGCGTGCAGCGTGAGCTCGCCGGGCCGGCCCAGCTCGTCCAGCACACCGAAGGTGATGTCCAGCACGCGCTCCATGCCCGGCTGGCTTACGGATAACACCTTGCCGCCGATCAGGTGTTTGCGCAGCAGCATGCAGAACATAGGCGCTTTGTCCGGGTTGGGCTTGTTGATACGGCTCAGGTGGGCCCGCGGATAGTTGGCCGTGGCGCTCAGCAGCAGCCGGTAATTCTGATATTGGTTGCGGATGATCAGGTGCAGTTCGTCCCGCTCGGGCTGGCTGACTTTCTCCACGCGGCCGCCGGTCAGCTTCTCGCGCAGCTCCGCCGCCACCGCCCGCAGCGCAATGCCGTCAAAGGGCATACAAGTTTCCTCCGTCCTTGGAATACCTTCAAACAAGAGATAATTATACACGAAGCAGAAGCGGTACACAAAACTTATACGATGCCGCACATACCAGCGTAGACGACCTCATAGGTATAAGCAGAAGCAACAATGAGGAGGTTGTGTAGGTATGGCGCGCCGAGTGATGGGATGGGCGTTGGTACTCCTGATGGTGGTTTTCCTTGTCGCCGGGTGCAGCAGCAAGCCCAAGGATGCTGATGTGCAGACCAGCGTACAGCAGGCGGACACAGATGACACACAAACCAGCGCTGATG
>JAEZSC010000038.1 GCA_023422005.1 Bacillota bacterium
GCTGCCGTGGCTGCCCACCTTCTTCGTGGTGGCGGCGGCCACGGCGGTCATGAACCCCCGCATCCTGCTGCGGGCGGATTACAAGCTGCTGCTGACCTTTGTGTGCATCTTCATCGCCATCGGCAACATAACCCACTGGCCGGCGCTCAAAGGCTGGCTGGCCGCCCTGACAGGCACGCCCGCCGCCACCTATGGAACCGCGCTGCTCACCAGCCAGCTCATCAGCAATGTGCCCGCAACGATCCTGCTGGCGCCCTTTGCCAGCAGCAGCCTGGCGCTGTTCCACGGCGTCAACATCGGTGGCCTGGGCACCCCGATCGCCTCTCTGGCCAGCGTAATCACCTATCGCCTGTTTGCCAGCGAATACCCGGACAAAAGGCGGGCGTTCCTGGGCGCATTCAGCCTGTACAACTTTGGCTGCCTGCTGCTGCTGGGGGCCGTGTTCTTCGTGATTCTGGCGGTGTGAGGGCCCGCCTGTTTATGCCCGGCCCTTCCCTTTGCTGTGCACCCTTTGCAGGAATTCCCGCTGCAGCGCCGGGGCGGTCTGGTCGTCCTTGATGACGCGCAGCGCGCGGGCAGTTGCGCGCACCATGAGGTCCAGCGCGCGCTCGCCCTTCTCCTGCGTGGCCGCCCAGGGCTGGCCCACGACGTTCTGCGGGAAGTCCGCATACCACCAGTGGGCGTTGTGGATGCCCTGGGGGCGCAGGTGGCCGAAGCGGCCCAGCGGCTCAGCGGTTTGGTCGCCAGCCAGGTCCAGGCGCACAAGGCCCGGGCGGCAGGCCATGTACAGGCTGGTTTCCTCCTCGCAGGCGTGGCCCAGGGGTTGGGTCTGCCAAATGGCGTCCATCTCCCGCTGCTCCTCGGGCGTCATGGCCGCGCCGGCGAACATCGTGTAGAGAACATAATCCCTGGGCTGGTCCAGCTGGCTCATGGTGAAGTAATCCAAAAAGGCGTTGTTGCCGCCGTGGCCGTTGAGGATCACGATCTTCTCAAAGCCGTTGGCGGCGATGCCGTCCAGCACCTTGGAGAGCACCTCCACAGCCAGCGCCGCAGGCAGGTTCACCGTGCCTGTGAAGCACGCGGCCTCGTGCACCTGAGCCAGGAAGTAGCCGGGGAACACGACGCAGGGCTCCAGCGCCGCCGCGCGCTGCGCCACGGTTTCCGCCACGACCAGGTCGCACCCGAAGGGGATGTGTTCGCCGTGGCGCTCCAGAGAGCCCATGGGCACCACGCACAGGCGCTGCTCCCGGGCCAGCTTTTCAAATTCCGAAGGGACCAGATCAACCCATTTCATCGCACTTTCTCCTTTGTCAGCAGTCATTTCATTGTAGCACGATCGCCCCCAGCCGGCACGACGGCCTTCGACCGCTATTGTGATTGACATCCGCATATTTATGATTCAAAATGAAAGCAGCAAATCTGGGAGGATATGGATATGAAAAAGCGCTGGACCGTGTTCGTGGCGGCAATGCTGTGCATCACCCTTCTGTTGGCCGGCTGCCAGGCCGCCGCCCCCGCAGCGCCGGTGGCCAGCGCGGCGCCGGCGGCCACCATGGCCGCGGTCGCGCCTGGTTCCGACCTCGCGGACGAGCCGCCGGTCACCGAGGAGGGCAAGTCCGGGCAGGGTGACTCCGCCATGCCCACATTGGACCCCGGCAACGCGGCTCAGAGCGGCAAAAAGATCATCTACACCGTGCAGATGGGGCTGGAGGCCCCCGACGCCGCCCGCGCCATAGACGACATCACCTCCCGCGCCATCGCCCTTGGCGGTTATGTGAGCCAATCAAGCTTTACGCGCTTCGACAGCGGCGTGCAGAACGGTTTCATCACCGTGCGCATACCGCCGGAGAAATTAAGAGAATTCACCGAGCAGCTGCGCGCGGGTTACAAGGCGCTGAAGTCGGACCTGGCCTCCCAGGACGTGACCGATCAATATGTGGACGTGCAGGCTCGGTTGAGCAATGCCCAGGCCCAGGAGACCCAGCTGCTGGCCGTGATGAAGCAGGCGGTGAAGGTGGACGACATCCTCAAGGTGCGCAAGGAGCTCAACGGCGTGCAGCAGGAGATCGAGCAGCTCAAGGGCCAATTGCGCCTGATGGACAACCAGGTGGGCTATTCCACGGTGGCCATCAGCGTACAGGAGCCCCCCAAGGCGCCGGTGGTGCAGCAGGATGAGGGCGTCGTGCGCTTCCTCGGGCTGGAATACACATGGGGCAGCATCCGCAAGGGCTTTTCCAACGGGCTCAACTTCACGCTCAACGCCATCTCGTGGGTGTTCATCGTGGTCAGCAACATGCTCATACCACTGCTGGCTGTGGCGGTCATGGTGTTCCTCATCATACTGATCGTGCGGCTGGCGGGCCGGGCCAAGAAAAGGGGTTGACGCGGCGGCGGTAAGCCGCCCGCGCTGCGGGTGCGCCGACTAAAAACCAAGCTTTACAGCAATAAAATGAATATATTTAATCATAAGATAATGTTGAATCTATATGCTGGGCTGATATAATATAATTATTCATAATTAGGGAGGTATCATTATGGCGCAGCCCAATCCGCAGCCTGTTGCAAACAGCAACAACACGATCTGGATTTATCTGTCCTACATCCTCGGTTGGCTGTTTGGCCTCATCGGTCTGGCCGTCGTGAAAGACGACATCGAGGTTCGCTATCACTGCGCGCAGGCGTTGGTGTTCAGCGTCGTCGCATGGCTTGCTGTTTTCATTATCGGGCTGATCCCGATTCTCGGATGGGTGGTTTCTCCGCTGCTGAGCATCGCCGTTTTTGTCTATAGCATCCTCATCGCCCTCAAGGCCGCCAAGGGTGAACATGTGAAGATCCCCTTCTGTGGAGACTTCGCAGAAAAGAACCTGATGAACCTTTTCAAATAAATATCCGGAAATGACGACGATGCAACGCTCCTGCGCCGCAGCGCCGGGGCGTTGTCTTTTTTTTCATCCGTTGCGCCTGGCCACGGGCATTGCGCCTTGATCCGGGCATACTATGGGGTAAGGAGGCTGTATGAGAAACCGCTCGACCGCCGTCATCCTCAATGACGACACCTTGTTCCACTCCATGCGCTTCGGCGTAATTCCCTTTCACGAGGTCTTCGCGCACATTCTGGACTTCCTGCGCGAAGAGCCCAACGAGAGCTATTGCATTTCCGTGGGCAGCGATTCCCAGAGCAACAACGAGGACGCCGCCTTGGTTTCCTGCGTGCTGGTGCACCGCCGGGGCAAGGGAGCCATCGGCTTTTTCACCCGCAGCCATTTGCACCGGCCACTCAAAAACCTGCGGGAGAAGCTATCCATGGAGACCTTGAGCTCGCTGCAGTTGGCCTACCTCTTCGACGAGCACAGGCTGGACGCGATCTACGGCACGCTGGGCGGCCACGGAGACATCGAGCTGGAATTCCATATAGACGCCGGCGAGAAGGGGCCCACCAAGGCTTATCTGGCCGAGCTTGTAGGCATGGCCAAGGGTCTGGCATTCATCCCCCGGGTAAAGCCCGAGAGCGTGTGCGCCAGCAGCTATGCGGACAGGCACACAAAGGTGCTGTAACAACGGAATACATCCAGGCAATGTGGAACAGACGCTGACAGGAGGTTTGCGCGATGAAGCCCGTCAACAAGGAATCCGAGCCGCTGGAAGACCAAAAGCTGGAAATCGTTCAGAAATTCTACATGGGAAGCTCCGCCACCTCGCCCCATACCCTATTGCCCAGCATCAACAGCGAGGCTTTTATGTTCCTCAAAAGCATCTTCCGCAGGAAGCGGCCCAAAGGGATGCGTTCGCAACCCCATAAATAACGGTATTGTATGGCAGGGCGGGTACCGCGTGGCAGAAGTGGCTGCCACGCTGCATTTCGCGCTGCCATTGTGAGCGAAGAACCACCCGCACGACACACCTTTTCCATCGTTGGGACATTTGACAAAAGCTTGACATCTATCCTGTGTCTCTTTTTATATGTTCATGATAAGATATTCAGGAGAGACCTTACTTCAGCGAGGAAACCATGACGACGATCCTGATCGTTGACGATGAAAAAGCCATATCGAATTTGATCCGGCTGCATCTGGAGGCGGCAGGCTATCGCGCGCTGGAAGCGCCCAACCCCTCGGCAGCCCTGGCGATCATGCAAGCCACGACCGTCGATTTGATCCTGCTGGATATCATGCTGCCGGAGATGAGCGGTTTTGAGCTGATGCAGAAGCTGCGCACCGAGGATGTGCCGGTTATCTTCCTCACGGCGGTTGCCGACACCGCCGAAAAGATACGCGGGCTGAGGCTGGGCGCCGACGACTATATCACCAAGCCCTTCGACGACCTGGAGCTTCTGGCCCGGGTGGAGGCAGTTCTTCGCAGATACGGCAAGCGGGAGGATGTGCTGCACTTTGAGGATGTGACCATCGACCCGACCCGGCACGTCGTGGAGCAGAAGGGCTGCCCCGTGGAGATGAGCGCCAAGGAATACGACCTGCTGAAGCTGCTGGTGCGCCATCCGGGCCGCGTGCTCACACGGGAGCAGATCCTTTCACAGGTATGGGAGTATGAATACTACGGCGGCTCCCGCACCGTGGACACCCACATACAGAAGCTCCGCCAGAAACTGGATTGGCACGACAAGATCGTCACCGTATACAAAGTCGGCTACCGGCTGGAGCATTGACATGAAGATATGGCAGAAGATCATGGCCTCGGGGCTGGTCGTGTTCACCGTGCTCTATAACGTGGGCGGAACCATACAGGTCATCAACAACCATAAGCTCAACCTGCAGCGGGAGATCGAAAGCTCCCTGAGGGAATATGACCTGATCACGCTGGCCGTGCAGTCGGACCTGAGCACGGTGGCGCTGCGGCTGGGCAACCGGGATTATATGACACAGGACATCATCGCCCAGACCGTCGCCAATACGATGAGCTATTACCGGTCTGCCAATACCCATGGGTTGGTCGAGACCCGGCAGGCCGTCGTCTACAGCGACCAACCGCCCGAGGAAGGGCTGGCGGCTCTCCTGGCCGCCGGCGATGATCCTCAGCGGAGCTATTACGCCATATTCGGCGCCGACGGCTCGGAGCAGTTGGCGCTCATGAAGTGGTTCCGCTTTCAGGACACGGATTACCGCTTTGTGCTGACCCGCGACATCAGCCCCGTCTATCGCCTCAGAGACACGCTGACCCGGCTGTTTCTGGTTTTGGGGCTGCTGATGACCGTGTTGGCCGGGGTCTCCATGTATTTTGTGTCCAGGCTGATCACCCGGTCCCTGCGCACCCTTTCCCTCAGCGCTCAGCGCATCGCCGAGGGAGACTATCACAGCAGGGCGGAGCTCTCCTCCACGGATGAAACCGGCGCTCTGGCGCACAACTTCAACTGCATGGCAGACGCTGTGGAAAACAGGATCAGCGAGCTCAACGAGCGCAACGCCCGCCAGCAGCGGTTTATACAAAGCTTCACCCACGAGGTCAAGACGCCGCTTACGTCCATCATCGGTTATGCCAACGCGCTCAGAACAGGCGCCGGAGGCGCCGAGGCCCGGGAGCAGGCCGTGGAGTACATCTACACCGAAGGCCTGCGTCTGAACAGGCTTTCCAAAAAGATGGTGGACCTCGTGCTGCTGGACCAGGCAGAGTTGAAGCTTCGGCCCTTTGCCGCCCAGGATATTTTGGAGGCCGTTTGCCTGGCGGTGCAGCCGCGGTTGGAACAGGCAAATCTCACGTTGGCGGTAGCGCCGGCGGAGGTCGCCTTCGTCTGCGATATGGATCTGATGATCGTGCTGCTCACGAATTTGCTGGACAACGCCATACTGGCGTCGCAGCCAGGCGGCAGCATAGAGCTGTCCGCATCGCGGGAGGGCGACCAGGCGGTCATCACCGTGGCCGACCACGGCGTAGGCATGGAGCAGGAAGAGCTCCAGCGGATCACCGAACCATTCTACCGGGTGGACAAGTCGCGCTCCCGAGAGGCGGGCGGCATGGGGTTGGGCCTGGCCATCTGCAAGGTGATCGCCCAGGTGCATGGGGCCGACCTGCGCTTTGCCAGCGAGAAGAGCGTGGGCACCACCGTCAGCGTCCGCTTCCCGGCGCATGCCGCAGCCGCCGACGATTTGACAACTCCATGACATCCGCGAGAAACTTTCATGAAATCTGGTTGCTATTCTTGATGCAGAGCCCAAGCTCAAGAAAGCGAGGTTATACAGATGGGAATCAAAGAAAAACTCAGAATCATTGCCAAGCAGACGCTTTTGGTCATCATGGTTGCGCTGGTGCTTGGCGGAAGTTTCACGCTGGCGCAAACGGCGCTGGCATTCTCAAAGAACAGCGAAAAGAACAAGCCGATGGAACTCGGTGCGGTTGCCACCGGGCAGCCGGCAAACAAGAACAACGCGGACCCCACGGCGACGCAGAAGCCCACGAATGCAGGCTCTCCCGCCGCCACTGCCACAGCCGGCAAGGGGCTGACGCCCAAGACGATCCCCGCGGGGATCATAACGGCGGACCAGGCAATCGCCCTGGCCAAAAAGGAATTTCAGGACTATTTCGGTCTGGACATACAGGACAGCGTGGTCATCGATACCTTCAGCAACGACCTGGCCACGGTGTACGGCAGCGGCGAGCTTTATGAGCCCCTGCTTCTGAGCAAGGCCTTCGCGGGCAAAAAGATGCTGCTGGTGCTGCTGCACACCGCGGAATCGGATTACGGCGAGCCGGCGCAGCCCGGCAGCATTCCGGTGTGGTCCTTCCAGCTGATTGGCGACGGCGCCGATGACGGCGACATCGTTGCGGGGCTGTCACTCAAGGCCGAATCCGGCGAGGTGATCTCCGGCGGGCTGGTCAAAGACATGCCGCAAGGCGGGACAACCTCCGAGGACACCCTGAAGAAGATGGCCGCAGCGGCCCGCACGTTCGTGGAAGACAAGGGGATTCTGGGCCAGGCAGCCATCGCCAAGGTGGAAAATAATCAAAACGGCCCCGAGGTTTCCGTAACGCTCAGCGACGGCAGGGTCATCGTCGTGACGGTGGACAAAAACATGCAAATTGTCAGCTTCTATGTGAAGGGCGTGTGGGATGACCGGGAAGCGGAGTGCTAAACACAGGATCGACGGTTACTCAGACGACTAGAAACCACATCAGCCTCCCGGCGGCAACCGTCGCCGGGAGGCTTTTTTTCGCGGTGTGAACGCAAACCTGACGACATTGCCATAGTGCCCGCCTCTTCCTTTACAGGGGTTTCCCTTATCCTGTATACTGGTAAGGACAAATCGGTGTGCGAGCGGCAAGGTCGGCGAATCGGCGCGAAGAAGCGCATCGAGGAGCCGTTCTTTTTTACCCGTAATTGGGCAGTGTAAGCCAGAGCTTCCAAGTTCGTTAAATTGCAGTTGAACACGAGAATACCGAGGCAATACGAAGCCGCTTGGGTGGGGCACGGCCGACGCAAAACACTCAAATAAGCAGGAAACCACGACCATCAACGCCGGTGGCGGTAATCCGAAGACAGGAGGGGATGCCGGGGATGTGGAGTAAATTATCAGGCAAGTTTCGCGAATCGGCGCAGTCCGTATTGCCCGTAAGCGCCATCGTTCTGCTGGTGCACCTGACGCTGGCGCCGCTGCCTTTGGGCACGCTGGCGCTGTTTTTGGTTGGCACGGCCATGCTCATCGTTGGCATGAGCATCTTCACGTTGGGTGCGGACCTGGCCATGATGCCCATCGGCGAGGCCATCGGCTCTGAGCTTACCAAATCGCGCAAGCTTTGGCTGATCATCCTGAGCGGCTTCATACTGGGCGTCGTGGTGACCATCGCCGAGCCAGACCTGCAAGTGCTCACCAAACAGGTGCCCGCGGTGCCGGACATGGTGCTGGTGACGGCGGTGGCCATCGGCGTAGGCGTCTTTTTCGTGCTGGCGCTGCTGCGCATCCTGTTCCATTTCTCCATCTCCTTTCTGTTTATCACGAGCTACACGCTGGTGTTCGCCGCGGCGGCCATTTTCGCGCCGGACTTTCTGGCCGTGGCCTTCGATTCCGGCGGTGTGACCACCGGGCCCATCACGGTTCCCTTCATCCTGGCTCTGGGCGCGGGTATTTCCACCGTGCGCGGCGGCTCCAGCGCCGAGGAGGACAGCTTCGGCATCTGTGCGCTGTGCTCCATCGGCCCCATCCTGGCGGTGCTCATCATGGGCATGTCCTACAGCGCCACGGGTTCGGGGTATGCCTTCACCACCGCGGGCACGGTGAGCAGCCTGGGCGAGCTCATTCAGGTTTTTGCCCGGGGCTTTGGGCAGTTCTTTGCCGAGGTGCTCGCGGTGCTGCTGCCCATCATCGTGATCTTCGGCCTGTTCCAGGTCGTGCGGCTGAAGCTCAGCCGCACGGCGCTTATCCGCATCGGCATCGGCATCGGCTACACGCTGGTGGGCCTGTCGATCTTCCTGACCGGCGTCAACATCGGGTTCATGCCCGCCGGGCAGATGCTGGGCTCCACGCTGGCGGCACTGCCCTACAACTGGGTGCTGCTGCCTTTGAGCGCCGTGCTGGGCTTTTCGGTGGTATACGCCGAGCCGGCGGTGCACCTGCTGACCCAACAGATCGAGGAAATCACCGCAGGCGCCATCTCCCGGCGCATGATGATGCTGGGCCTGGCCGTGGGAGTCAGCCTGGCGCTGGTGCTCTCGGTGCTGCGGGTTCTGTTGAGCATCAACATCTGGCTGATGCTCACCCCAGGATACATCCTGGCGCTGGTGCTCACGCTTTTCTCCCCAAAGCTGTTCACATCCATCGCCTTCGATGCCGGCGGCGTGGCCAGCGGCACGATGACGGCGGCCTTTCTGCTGCCCTTCGCCGTGGGCATTTGCAAGGCCGTGGGCGGCAACATCATGACCGACGCCTTTGGCATCATCGCGATGGTTGCCATGATGCCATTGATTACTTTGCAGATTCTGGGTATTATGTATGGCATAAAATCCCGTCGCAACCGCACCGCCCTGGACGAGACGCCGCCGGAATTCGAGGAAGAAGAAGAAGAAGAAGAAGAAGAAGAAGAAGAAGAAGAACTCCCGGCGGAGCTGCCCGCCCAGCCGCCACAGGGGCCCGCGGAGCTGCCCGAGGAACTGCCGCACCCCGCCCAAGCCGCGGCAGAGGAACAGCCCCCGGCCATGCCCCAGCCGCCGCCGCCGATAGCCGGCCCCGACGAACTGGCGCCGCCACAGAACTCGCAAGAGCAGCAGGAGCGGCCCGAAGAGCCGCCGGAAGAACCGGCGGATGCGCCCGAAACGCCGGTGCCCGAGCCAGAGCAGGTGCTCCCAGAGCCCTCAACCAACGCCGCCATCACCGAGGCTTCGGCACAGCCGGGGCATTCGTCATAGGATAATCGGTACCAACCAATGCCGCCCGATGCATTCTCGCGGGCGAAAGGAAATGCAATGGCACACGAACACACCGGGGAACCCCTCGTCTTGACCATCGTGGCGGTCAAGCGGGGCAAGGCTGCCCGTGTTACAGAATGGTTTGCCCAGAGCGGCGTCACCTTCAACCTGGTGGCTCTGGGCCGCGGCACGGCCAAGGGCAAGGCGCTGGCCTATCTTGGCCTGGACGAATCCGCCAAGGATTTCATCTTTAGCACCATGCCGCTGAGCCTGTCCAAGGAGCTGCTGCTCATGGTCGGCAGGCATCTCTACCCCGGACCGCTGGACAAGGGCATCGCTTTTTCCATTCCTTTGAGCGCCATCGTGACCGAAAGGGCCGAGCGCTGCCTGCGCGGATCGCTGCACGAGCAAGGAGGAGCCTCCATGGAACAGGATTTCCACCATGACCTGATCATCGCTGTGACAAACCTAGGCTATGTGGACGACGTCATGGACGCCGCCCGGGCCGTGGGCGTGCCCGGCACCGTGTTGCACGCCCGGCGCGTGGGCACCAAGCAGGCGGAGAAGTTCTTCGGCGTGCCCATCCACCCGGAGAAGGAGATGCTTTTCATACTGGTCAAGCGCGAAGACCGCGCCCGCATCATGGACGCCATCTCCGAGAAGAACGGCCTGCACACCGACGCCAAGACCATCGTGTTCTCGCTGCCGGTCAACAATGTGGCTGGTCTGCCTTCTGTTGAGTAATATATAGGTGTTGCCGCGTACATCAGGTAATTAGCCTGTCATAACTTTATACTGTTTGGGGTCCCAAGGTTTCCAAAGGGCGACCGGAAAGCCCTTTGGTCGTGCCTGCAGGCACGAAAGCCCCGGTTTGCAGGAGATTGTATGTTGATAGAAACACCTAGGCTGATCCTGCGGGAGCTTGCCGCCGGCGATCTCCCCGCTGTGATCTCCTATTACTGCGACCCCGAGGTAACAGCCCACATGGTGTGGGGCCCTGTGAACACCCCGGAGGACGCCGCCAACTATCTGAACTGGGCCATCGCCTGCCAAAACGCACAGCCCCGGCGCACCTGGGAGCTGGCCGTGACGCTGCGCGCCACCGGCGAGGTCATCGGTTCCGTGGAGCTGGAGATTTCCAACGCAGCCCATCGGGAGGGCGAGATCGGCTATCTGCTGGCCCGCGCCCACTGGGGCCGGGGCTATGCCACCGAAGCCGCCCGCGCCATAACAGTCTTTGGATTTGATCAACTGGGGCTGCACCGCATATGGGCCACGTGCTCTCCGGCCAACCTGGGCAGCGCCCGCGTGCTGCAGAAGTGCGGCATGACCCGCGAAGGCCATCTGCGCGCCCACCGGCTGCTCAAGGACGGAACCTGGCGAGACAGCTTGCTGTACGCGGTGCTGGAGAATGAATATGAACCGGGATGAGCCGGCGTTCTGCGGCGGGCTGGACCTTTCGGAGCACTATTGGCGCGACTGCGTGGCGCCGGCCATGGCGCTGCGCTTCCCCGGCCTGGCCTATGGCGCTGCCCTGATCGGCGACGGCTCCGAGGTGCTGGGATATGACACCGCTCTGTCCGCCGACCACAGCTGGGGGCCGCGGCTGTTTCTGTTTCTCCGGGAGGAGGACATGGGCCTGGCCGAGACAGTTCGCGCCAGCATGGCCCGGGAACTCCCGGCGGAATATGCCGGCCTGCCCACGGACTTCCACTGCGCTCCCTTTGAAGCCGCCGGTATTCCGGTGCACCCGCGGGGTGTCGCGGTGACTTCGGTGCGCCTCTTCTGCCGGCGCATGCTGGGCGCCGACCCACTGGCGGAGCTTCACAGCCGGGACTGGCTCACGATGCCGGAACACCGCCTGCTGGGCGTCACCGCCGGCAGGGTGTTCCATGACGCGACGGGGGAGCTGGCGGCGGCGCGGCAGGCGCTGCGGCAATATCCAAAAGACGTATGGCTGTACCTGATGGCGGCGAGATGGGCCAGGATCGGGCAGGAACGGGCCTTCCTGAGCCGGTGCGGCGATGTGGGTGACGATCTGGGCTCCCGCGTCGTGGCGGCGCGGCTGGCCAAAGAACTCATGGGCCTGTGCTTCTTGATAGAGCGCGCCTATGCCCCCTACGCCAAGTGGTTCGGCACGGCTTTTGCACGCCTGGCCTGCGCGCCGGCGGTGCAGCCGGCGCTGGGGGAGGCGCTGGGCGCGGCCCACTGGCAGCAGCGCGAGGCCACGATGAACGCGGCCTATGAGGCTGTGGCGCGGCTACACAACAGCCTGGGCGTCACAGAGCCGCTGGAAGACGTCATCGGGCCATACTACACCCGGCCCTATCGGGTCGTGGATGCCGACCGTTTCTGCGAGGCGTTGTTGGGGGCCATCCGGGAACCTTGGCTAAAGGGCCTTCGGTATCCGCTGGGTTCGGTCAACCAGTTTCTGGACCAGACGAACCTGCTGTGCGACCCGCAGATGTGTGCCAAGGCTGCGGCACTTTTTCTTGAATAGGAGGACAACATGGGGCAGGCGCTGTTGATCATCGACATCCAGAACGACTACTTCCCCGGCGGCAAATATGAGCTTTATCAGAGCGAAAAGGCGGCGCGGCGGGCGCGGTTGGCCCTGGATCGCTTCCGCGCCTTGGGCCAGCCGGTGTTCCACGTGCAGCACATCAGCCTGGCTCCGGGGGCGACGTTCTTTGTGCCGGACACCGACGGCGCGGGCATCCACGGGAGCGTGGCCCCGCTGGCCGGCGAGCCGGTGCTCATCAAGCACGCGCCCAACGCCTTTTTTGAAACGGGGCTGGCACAGGTGCTTAAGGAGAAGAGCATCGACCGCCTGACCGTGTGCGGCATGATGAGCCACATGTGCGTGGACACCACCGTGCGCGCGGCCAGAGACCACGGCCTGAGCGTAACGCTGCTGGCGGACGCCTGCGCGACCAGGGATCTGACCTGGCAGGGTCAGGTGATTCCGGCGGCCACCGTCCACGGGGCTTATATGGCTGCGTTGGATGGGAGCTTTGCCAGGGTGGTTTCTACGGAAGAGTTTCTGAAACAGGGGAACTGACGGATTGTTGTCACCAAGCGAACGCCGGCGAATCCATTGGGAGATTCTTCGGGTGCTGCGCACCCTCTGAATGACAGAACCGGGTTTCACATAACACTCAGTTCTGTCATTCCGAACGCGGTGAGGAATCTCCCTGTTCTCGGCAGACGTTATACTGCGTCCTGCGGGCCGCAGGTGCCCTCTCTTCCGGGCCCCTCTCCCCTCACGGGGCGAGGGGAATATAGATAAGAATTGCTGCACGTTTCAGTGCAGCAAGGTGTTGGTATGCGTCCCATCCTTGCCGCAATGGAACGATGCGGCAATCTGACCTGAATTCCCTCCCACGGTTACGGGGATGGGTTGGGGAAAGGGTTCCCGGTGCGGCGGCAGCCGCATCTCAAACACTATTTGTTCTGCAAATACTCCTCCAAGCACACCCCCATCAGAGCAATCTCCTTTGCAGCGTTCTTACCCACATATCGGTAATGCCAAGGCTCATACTGTATGCCGGTGATTTCGGTCTTGTCCTTTGGGTAGCGCAGGATGAAGCCGTATTCCGCGGCATGGGCCATCAGCCACTGGCACTCCGGCGTGTTCTCAAAATCCGCCTTGAGCTCCTGATAATCCACAGCGACGATGTCGGCGGCCAGGCCAAGGTTGTGCTCGCTGGTGCCGGGCAGCGCCACCTTTGTCTTGGCCACGGCCATGGCCTGCACCTCGTCGTGCCCCGCGTCGCGCTCCACACCCACCTGCTCGTCATAAAGCTGCTGCTGGCGCGTGACCGAGCGGTAGCCCGAGCACACCAGCGGCCGCAGCCCCTGGGCGCGGGCGTCGGACAGCATGCGCCGCAGGGAATCGGCGGCCTGCCGGTCGAAGCTGACCCGGTTCTCGATCTCCTCCACGTCCGCGGTGAAACCCTCGGGCAGCGGGTGGGCTTCGTTGACCAGCGTCAGCGGCCAGTCGGCCGGCCTGGCCGCCCGCCCGGCGGAGCTGCCCAGCGCACCGGGCCCGGACAGATAGTATACGCCAAACACCAGCACCCCTCCCAGCACGCTCAGCACCAGCGCCAGGCGCCCCCGGCGGTGCAGGCGGTAGCGGCGGGCGTGCGATCTCCCTCTGGCCATAAGTTCCCCCCTTACTGCGGCCATGGTTATGGCCTTCTTGCCATGCTACTATGAAGTTTTATCCAATATGCAACGGAGTTGTAATCAGGTTGTAAGATTCAGTAATTTTCTTCCTTTATTTGGCTGCGTCCCAGGGGCGAATAGACAAAAAACAGCACACAGCCGATCAGAGCGATGGCCCCGCCGCAGCCCAGCGCCACGACGCCCAGCGCCATCCGCTCCAGGAGGAAACCGAACGCCAGCGTGGCCAGCGGGATGGAAAGGTTTCCCACAGAGCCCAGTATGCTGAACACGCCGCCGGCCACGGCAGGCTCCACGGCCTTCTGCACCAGCGCCGCGTAGCAGGTGGCCACCGCGAGGATCGCGGCGCTTAGGGCCGGAAGGGCCATCAGATAGGGCGGCAGGCTGGCGACGCCGGCCAGCGACAGAGCGCCGGTGGCCGCCATGGCCGCTCCGATGCCGCCGATGCCGCCAAACATGACGCGCACTTCACGGCCATTGAGTTTTACGCGGTGCAGCGCCGCGGCACACAGCACGCTGCCGATGCCCACCCCGGTTTCCAAATACCCGAGGTTGCGCGCGCCGTCGCCGGCCAAGGCGCCGGCCAGCACCGGCAGCAGCACGCTTATGGACCCTACGAAGAAATGGATGACAGCCACGACGCCCAGTATCGCCAGCAGCCGCCGGTCCTTCCATAGAAACCGGTATGCCGCGGCCAGGGCCGGGCCCGCGGAGGCAGACCGGTCCGCCGCAACGGCGCCGGGCAGGCGCATCCCGGCGGCAAGCGCCGCCGAGAGGAGGAAGGACGCCGCGTTGACCAGGAACACAAAGGCGTACCCGCACCAGGCGACCGCCAGACCGCCCAATATGGGGCCTAGTATGTTGGCCGAGCCGCTCAGCAGCTGGCTGAGCGCGTTGGTTCGCGCCAAGCGGTCCTTTGCCACGATCTGCGGCAGGATGGCGCTGGCCGTGGGGTTGAAGAAGGCCGCCGCCGCCGACAGTATCACCTGTACGATGAGTATCGCGGTCAGGTTCAGCATCCCGGCATAATAGATGACGGTGATGCCCACGATGGCCACACCCCGCACGATGTCGGCGGCAATCAGAATGCGCTTGCGGTCCCACCGATCCAGCACGCCGCCCAGAACGAAACCCAGCAGGATGGCCGGCGCCATGGAGGCGAACAGCACGATGCCCATGCGGGCCGGGGAGCCGGTGGCCTTGAGCACCCAGAAGGCCAGCGCCAGCGCGTAGAACCTGTCGCCAATCTGCGAGCAGAACTGCCCGGTGAACAGCAGGGCAAGGTTGCGGTCAGTTCTTTTCATCTTGACCCGGATCCTTTCCGCTTAAGAAGCGGGCGCGGATTTGTGAGATCTCCTCACCGCTAAAACCCAGCGCCTGCAAAAAGCGCACATGGGCCTGGGGTGAGGATTGCTCCAGGCCCCGGTGGAGCGAACGCGCCCGGTCCCGGTCCAGCCCTGCGCTGTGCAGCAGGCGGCCCAGCGCTTCCTCATCCGGCGCCTGGCTGCGGCCAAGACAGTCGCCAATGATGCCGATCAGCGCCATCTGCCTGGCCTTGATGGCGGCCAGCTCTTCACCCAGTTCGCACAGCCGCCGCAGCAGCATGCCGTGCACGGCGTCGCCCCGGCCGGCCAGCAGGCCGGGCATCTGTTCCAGCGGCACGCCGGCGTCCCGGTACAGCAGCACCTGGCGCAGGCGCTCCTGATCCTCCTCTGTGTAAAGGCGGTAGCCGTTGGCGCCCCGCGCCGTGGGGGACACCAGGCCCAGCTTGTCATAGTAGAGCAGCGCCGTGCGCGATATGCCGAATTTGGCGGCAGCTTTGCCGGTCGTCAGCGCCATGTCGGGCCTCCTCCAGTGGGGATGACCATAGTGTAAAGTATAAAGCTATAGACAGGTCAAGTGGTTTTTGATAACGGCGGGTATGACATGGTATAATGTGCAAAAAGTTCGAGGTGCACCGTGAGCCACGCCGACAGGCTATTTATAGAAAACTGCAGGGACATCCTGCAAAACGGCTGCCGCGACGACGAGCTGCCCGTGCGCGCCCGCTGGGAGGACGGCACGCCCGCCCACGCCGTCAAGCGCTTCTGCATCGTCAACCGCTATGATCTGAGCGCGGAATTCCCGGCGCTGACGCTGCGCAAGACCAACCTGCGGGCCGCCATCGACGAAATTCTGTGGATCTGGCAGCGCAAGTCCAGCAACACCCATGACCTCAACAGCCGCATCTGGGACCCGTGGGCCGACGAGAACGGATCCATCGGCAAGGCGTACGGCTATCAGCTGGGCGTAAAACACCAATACCCCGAGGGCGAGTTTGACCAGGTGGATCGCATGCTCTACGACCTCAAGCACAACCCCCAGAGCCGGCGCATCCTCTCCAACCTTTATGTGCACCAGGACCTGCACGAGATGCGCCTGTATCCGTGCGCCTACAGCCTGACGCTGAATGTGTCCGGCGGCATGCTGAACGCGCTGCTGAACCAGCGCTCCCAGGACATGCTGGTGGCCAACAACTGGAACGTGTGCCAATACGCTGTGCTGGTGCACATGTTCGCCCGGGCCAGCGGCCTGCGGGTCGGCGAGCTCGTGCACGTCATCGCCGACGCCCACATCTACGACCGCCACATCCCGCTGGTAGAGAAGCTGTTGGCGCTGGAAGGGTTCGACGCGCCCACGCTGGACATCGACCCGGACATTACGGATTTTTACGCCTTCCGGGTGGAAAGCTTCCGCTTTTCCAACTATCGCTACGCCTCCAGCAAGCTCAACCCGCCGCTGGCAGTCTAAAGGAGGGCGCGTCATGGATATGATCGCTTCGGTGGACCGCAATTGGGGCATCGGCCGCGGCGGCGCTCTGCTGGCGCGGGTGCCCGAGGACATGCGCCATTTCCGCAGCACAACCCAGGGCGGCGTTGTGATTCTGGGCCACAGCACGCTGCGCACGTTCCCCGGCGGCCGGCCGCTCAAGGATCGGGCCAACATCATATTGTCCCGCGACCCAGCGCTTCAGATCGAGGGCGCGGCGGTGTGCCACAGCGTGGAGGATGCCCTGAGGGCCGCGCGGCGGCATGAGGCCGCCGGGCAGCGTGTGTATGTCATCGGCGGGGCCAGCGTTTATAAGCAGCTGGCGCCCTACTGTGCCGGGGCCATACTGACCGAGTGGAACGCGGCCTTTCCCGCCGACGCCTTCTTCCCGGATCTGAACGCCTTGGGCTGGCAGCGGGCCGAAGAGCTGGGCCGGGGTGAGCACGAAGGCCTGGGCTTTGTTTTTGTGCGGTATGAGAACCCCAGGCCGTTGCGCTAGAAGCGCTTGAGGACGGCCGTATGCAATACGGCCCTACGAACGCGCCAGCGGAACCGAGAAGCAGCTAATCAACCCTTTCCCTCTCCTTGCATCTATAGATGGGGTCCGAAGGTTTCCAAAGGGCGATCGGAAAGCCCTTTGGTCGCGCCTCAAAGGCGCGAAACCCTGTGTTCCTACTTCCCCAAACAAAACCTCGAAAAAATCAAATCTATGACATCCTCATCGGCGGTACGCCCGGTGATCTGCCCCAGCGCGTGCCAGCCGGCGCGGATGTCCACGGCGGCGGTGTCCGGCGGAAAGCCCATCCGCAGCGCGGCGATGGCATCCTGCAGCGCCGTGAGCGCCTGGCGGGCGCAGTGGATGTGGCGCTGGTTGCTGAGCACCGCGCTCTCGTTGGCGGCCTGGTCCGCGCCGCACAGGCGCAGAATGGCAGCCTCCAGCACGGCAATACCCTCGCCGGTGCGCGCGGACACCGCTACGGCTTCGGCGCAGCACAGCGCATCCTGCGCCTGCTCCGGCGACATCGCCTGGGGCAGGTCGGCCTTGTTCCACACAAGGATGGCCGGCACCTCGCCCAGGGCGGCGCGGATGTCCCGATCCTCCCCGGTGACGCCGGCGCTGCCATCCACGACCAGCAGGCACAGCGCGGCGCTGGCCATGGCCGAACGGGCCCGCTCCACGCCCAGGCGCTCCACCTCGTCACCGGCCTCGCGGATGCCGGCGGTATCCACAAAGGTCACGGCCAGGCCGCCGATGCTGGCCGACGCGTCCAGCGTGTCGCGGGTGGTGCCGGGCTGGGCGGTCACGATGGCGCGCTCCGCGCCCAGCAGCGCGTTGAGCAGCGAGGATTTGCCGGCGTTGGGCCGGCCCACGATGGCGCACCGCACGCCCTCGCGCAGCGTCTGCCCGGTGTGGGCGGTGGCCAGCAGCTCTCCGAGGCTGCCGGCGATGCCCTCCAGTTTGCGCAAGGCTGCTGTGGCGGTGGGTACTTCCAGGTCCTCCTCGGGGTAATCCACGGTGACCTCGATCTCGGCCAGCAGCGCCAGCAGCTCATCCTGCAGCGCCGTAACCCGGCGACCCAGGCGGCCCTCCAGCTGGTGCAGCGCCAGCCGGCGCGCGCCTTCGGCCTGCGCGCCGATCACATCCATGACCGCCTCGGCCTGGGAGAGGTCCAGCCGGCCGTTCAAAAAGGCCCGCTTGGTGAACTCCCCTGGCTGCGCCGGCACAGCCCCGGCGGCAAACAGCGCCTCCAGCACCGCCCGCACCGGCTGAGCGCCGCCGTGGCAGTGCACCTCGGCGCAATCCTCGCCGGTGTAGCTGTGGGGCGCGGGAAAATAAACGGCCAGGCCGTGGTCGGCCACGTGGCCGCCGTTTCTCACCGTACCGTAATATAGATGTCTGGGTGCAAACTCCTGGCGGGAGAAGCAGCGCCGCAGCACGGGCAGCGCCTGGGGGCCGCTCACACGAACGACGGCCACACCGGCGGCGCCGGGAGCGGAGGCCAGGGCGGCGATTGTGGTTTCTTCGTAGGGCAAAGGGAAGTCATCCTTTTTTGTTTTTCGTTAGTATAGCACATTCTCCATGGGCATGAACCCATGCGGGGAGGGAGGATTTCGCGCCCTAGGGCGCGGCCAAAGGTCTCCGATCGCCCTTTGGAATCCTTCGGCGCCATTCTATTATTGTCGCGGAAAGCCAAGCCGCAAAGCAGACCTAAGCAAAGAGCGCTCCGAATTTTGTGGTATACTATAAAACACTGCCAAACAGGCAGATGTCCCCTCAGGAGCACCGATGAAACAACTGGACCTGGGCCATACAACATTATCCCTGCCCGCCTTTTTCCCCGACGGCACGAGGGGCTTTTTGCGCTGCGCCTCGGCGCAGGACGCCAAGAGTGTCGGCGTGCAGGGGCTGGTCATGAATACATACCATTTGCTGGCCTCACCGGGACCGTCCCTGGTGAAGGCTTCCGGCGGGCTGCACCGCTTCAGTGGCTGGGACGGGCCGATTTTGACCGACAGCGGCGGCTTCCAGGCCCTGTCGCTGATCACCAAAGACCCTTCCAAAGGCCGCATCGACCGCCACGGCATCACGTTTCAAGATGAGAAGCGGGGCAAGAAGATACTGCTGACGCCGGAGAAGTGCATCGCCGCCCAGCTGGACATGGGCAGCGACATCGTCATGTGCCTGGATTGCTGCACAGACCCGGCGGCCCCGGAGCGCCAGCAGCGCGAGGCCGTGGAGCTGACCATCCGCTGGGCCCAGGCCTGCCGGGCGGAATTTGACCGGCGAACCAAGGGCAGAGAGCGCAAGCCGCTGCTGCTGGGCATCGTGCAGGGCGGGCTGGACCGGGGCTTGCGAGCCGAGTGTGCCGATGGCCTGCGCCCGCTGGGCTTCGCCGGCTATGGCTTTGGCGGCTGGCCGCTGGACCGCGAGGGTAACCTGCTTTATGACCTGCTGGAGGACACCGCCGCGATCATGGGCGAGGGGGGCCTGCGCTACGCCATGGGCCTGGGCCGGCCCGAGGAGATCGTGCGGCTGCACCGCGCCGGGTATGACCTTTTTGACTGCGTGATCCCCACGCGGGAGGCCCGCCACGCCAAGCTCTATGTGTTCAACGGCAAGCCACTTTCGCAGCCGGGGTTCTATGACCCGCTGTACATCAACAAAGAAGCCTACGCCCGCGACTTCCGCCCCATGGACGAGCACTGCCGCTGCGAGGCGTGCCGGCACCACAGCCGGGCATTCCTGCATCACCTCTTCGCCCAGGGAGACCCGCTGGGGCTGCGGCTGGCCACCGGGCACAACCTGGCCTTTTACGCGCGGCTGATGGAGCGCCTGGCCGATGAACGCTGAGGCATTGGCGGCGCGGCTGCTGCAGAGCAAGGCCGGCAGGCAGGTAAGCCCGGACGTGGTGGCCGAGGCCGCCGCCTGGGCGCTGGCGCGCTACCGCCCCAAGGACGCCGAGAAGGCCGCCAAGACCCGCCTGCACCAGCTGTATGGCAGCTATGTGGAGGATGGGGAGCTGGCTCGGGCCGCCGCCATCGTGGCAGATCTGGAGCGCGGCGAGCTCTGCGCCACCGACGCCGCAGCGGCCATGCTGCCGCTGCACAGCTCCACCCGCGAGCGCCAGCACAGCCTGGCCGCGTGTTATGACGCCATCTGGGCGGCCTGCGGCTCGCCGGCTCGCGTGGCCGACATCGCCTGCGGCTTGAACCCCTTGAGCTTTTGCGCGCTGGGCCGCACGGATTTTGAGCTTGTGGCCATGGACGCCGGGCAGGACATCGCGGCGCTATTGAACCGCTTCTTCGCCGCAGCCCATCTGCCGCGCTTTTGCGCCCAAGCCGGCGACGCGCTGGCCCGCCCGCCGCAGGGGCGCTTCGACGTGGCGCTGATCATGAAATTCCTGCCGCTGTGCGAGCGCATGGCCCGCGGCGGCGCCCGCCGCCTGCTGGACGCCGTGGACGCCCGGCACCTGGTCGTGAGCTTCCCGACCCGCACGCTGGGCGGGCGCAACGTGGGTATGGAGGAAAACTATGCCCAGTGGTTTCAGACTCTGGGCTATCCGGGCAAGCTTATTCACAGCTTCGCGCTATCCAACGAGCTGTTCCTGATCGTGGAGGGGCGCTCATAAGCGCCCCAGCTTCGCCTTCGGCGCTGTTGCGCCTTGGCGTTCAGACGACTTGTACTCGTTGCTGGTTTATCGCCCGACGATAACCGTCGTCGGGCGATATCTTTACTTATAAACTCATATGGTTTTAAAGAGACGATTTCGCCTGTGGGCGGGTCTTTTAACGACGTTTCCCTTTCTTTACGTTTCCTCCTGCCGAGTGAATCGTCAGTCGGTATCGACTTTTGCCTTCCTCTCTGGGCTTGCCAGGTTATACCGTCTGGGTGCCGCAGTCCGCGCAGAATTTTCCCGAAACCATTTTACGGCACTTGGGGCAGAAGTTATCTGCGCCAGCCGGCGCAGCGGCCGTGTCCCTCATGGGTTTGCCGCACTGGGGACAGAACTTCATCTCCGTGGCGCTGGCGAAGGTACAGGAGGAGCAGGCATACCGGGCGGCAGCCGCTTGGGCAGGCTGCGCTGCGGCGCCACCCATGGCGCCGGACATCTGCTGCGCCAGCTGGGCGCCCATGGCCACCTGGGCGCCCATGGCGGCAATGCCGCCGCCGCCGGGGGCATCAAAGCTATCGGCCAGATTGATCGCGGCATACTTGGACACGTTGTTCACAAAAGACTGCCCGGCGACCTTCTCCGCCATCTGCTGCACTTCCGGCGGGTAGTTGATGCTAAGGATGTTCACATCGGCGACGCCCAGGCCAAAGGCTTGCAGCTCTTGATCCAGCTCGGCCAGTATTTTCTTGCCCAATTTGCGGCTGTTCTGCTGCAGCGCCACCAGCGCGTTTACGCCGATGCTCTGCTGGCCATCCAGGATCGCCTCGGCCACCACAGGATTCAATTCGCCCATGACCCGTTCGGAGATGTCCTGCAGAGAATAGCTGTCCTTGACTCCGGCCACCTTTTCGATGAACTTCTGGTAATCCCGGAACTCCACGATCAGGTTGCCGTTGCAGCCCACGGGGATGCCGGAGGGAACTTCCGGCGTGGGTATCATGATGCGCTGGCGGGTGCCCCAGGGCATCAGCAGTTCTTTGCTGTTGACGAAGTAGACCTCCGCCCGCATGCCGGTGTCCCCGCGCAGGGAAAAAACGCCCTTTAACGTGGACAGGAAGGGCACGATCTGCGATGCGATGTCATAGCTGCCCGCCTGCTCGAACACGCCCTCCACGACGCCGTTGGCGTAGAAGACAGCCTTTTGCCCGGCGCGGATGATCAGCTTTGCGCCCTTCTTGATCTCGGTGGCCGGCCACTTGTAAAAGAGCACGTCCTGGCGAAACTCTTCCCATTCAATGGTGTCTTTCCCTTGTCCAAACCATGGCATATTGGCTTCCTCCGCTCATTTAATAAATTATAGGTAGATGAACAACAAAACCAGCACCGCCAGCACCGCGAGCACGGCCGCGATGACCTTGGGCGCACTGTAGGGCCGCTTGCCGTCTACCGCGCCAGTTTCGCCATTGACGAAATACTGAAAGGTTTTCCCTTTATAGCCGTAGGATGACGCCCAGAGCGGCAGCAACAGGTGTTTGTAGGTGACGCCGGAATACCT
This sequence comes from Bacillota bacterium, assembly GCA_023422005.1. Taxonomy (GTDB): domain Bacteria; phylum Bacillota; class Clostridia; order Christensenellales; family UMGS416; genus JAEYRA01. Next base: position 22,013 of record JAEZSC010000038.1, read on the forward strand.
GGGCTGCAACGAATTGACATCCGCACGGTCGAACCTCCGCAGGATGTCCTGCTCGGCCAATTCCCTCAGCTTCTGTTCCATCATGCGCTTTGCAGTCTCAAACCCTTTATCCGCCTTGATCTGATAGAGTTCCGCGGAAAAGCCGGACAGATAAGTAGGGGCGTAGGGCTTTGTATTCTCTACGGTGTGAAACGGCAATATGCCCTGCAGTTGTGCTTCCCGGTCCGTGGCGCACACCAACACGTCATCAAAGGCCGTGTCCACAACGCCGGAGACATTGAACCAATCGGTTACGGTGCGGGTTTTGCCCTCATTGTCCTTAACGGTACGGTTTTTGCCACCCCGGCCATGATAAGCCGCAACGGCCTGCGCGTCATAGGTCCAAAAGGGCAGATACATGCCCAGCAGCTCCCCTTCGCCGAACTTCTTTTTGAAATCGTTGGGCGCGAACCAGCGGGACTTGACCCATTTGCGGAACTTCTGCCTGGCCTCTTCCTTGTCGACCTTGAAGGGGATTATGCCGTCAGGCGGTATGCCCGCGGCCTGCTTGACCGTGGCCACCTGGGAGGAAGCACACATGGGGCAAGTGGCGGCCACCTGGAACTCTTCGAAGGCGATCTCGCAGCCGCAGTTCTGGCAGTGTG
>JAEZSC010000073.1 GCA_023422005.1 Bacillota bacterium
GTACGCCATCGGTGACGGCGCAGGGATGACCCGCGGGCTCATGCAGGCCTCGGTCACGGGGATCGTGGTCGCGCGGGATATTCTCGGCGTGGAAATATAGCACCCGCCGGCAAGGCAGGAAGGATGGATTCCATGAAAACGGTTGTTCTAGTGGGCATGCAATGGGGCGATGAGGGAAAGGGCCGGTTTGTCGACTTTCTGGCCGCCCAGGCCGATGTCGTCGTGCGGTTTCAGGGCGGCAACAACGCCGGCCACACGGTGGAAATCGGCGCCGAGCAATACAAGCTGCATCTGGTGCCCGCGGGCATCTTCAACCGGGAGAAGCTCAACATCATCGGCAACGGCGTGGTCGTGAACCCCTTGGCCCTGCTGCAGGAGATGGATCACCTGGCCGGCCGGGGCATCGACATCTCCAGCCTGCGAATCAGCGACCGCGCCCATGTGGTGCTGCCCTATCACATCACCGAGGACGGCCTCTCCGAGCAGGCTCGCGGCGAAGGCGACATCGGCACCACTCGCCGCGGTATCGGCCCAGCCTACACCGATAAGGCCGAGCGCAGCGGCATCCGTTTCTGCGACCTGCTGGACGACGAAGTGTTCCCGGCGCTGCTCAAGCGCAACGTGGAGCGCAAGAACGCCCAGTTCCGCTGCCTCTACAATGCGGACCCCATTGACTATGACGAGACGCTGCGCATCTGCCGCGAAGCCGCGGAGCGTCTGCGGCCCTATGTCACCGACACCATCGCCCTGCTGCACCAGCGCATCCGCGCCGGCGCCAAGGTGCTCTTCGAGGGCGCCCAGGGCACGCTGCTGGACATCGACCTGGGAACCTATCCCTATGTGACCAGCTCCCACCCCACCGCCGGCGGCGTGACCACCGGCGCCGGCGTGGGCCCCACGATGATCCAGGGCGCGCTGGGCGTCGTAAAAGCCTATACAACCCGCGTGGGCAAGGGACCTTTCCTGACCGAGCTGTGCGACGCCACCGGTGACGCCATCCGCGACAAAGGCCAGGAATATGGCGTGAGCACCGGCAGGCCCCGGCGCTGCGGCTGGCTGGACACGGTCATCCTCAACTACGCCGTGGGCGTCAACGGCATCACCCACATCGCCGTGACCCGCATGGACACGCTGGGCGGCCTGGGGCCGGTAAAAATCTGCACCGGTTACCGCAAGGGTGACCGCATCATCACCGATTTCCCTGCCAGGCTAAAGGACCTGGAGGGCTGCGAGCCCATCTATGAGGAGATGCCCGGTTGGACTGACGACATCAGCGATGTGCGCCGTTTCGAAGACCTGCCGGCGGAAGCCCAGGCTTACATCCGCCACATCGAGGAGCTGACCGGCGTGCCCGTGGCGCTCATCGGCGTGGGCGCCAACCGCGAGCAGACCATCGTGCGGGATCATTTGTTCCAATAGCAAAAGCAAACACACCAAAGGCGGGTGCTGTTGCGCCCGCCTTTTCGCTGTCCAAAAATACTATATCGTTCAATAACTAGCCTTCCCCTCGAGGGGAAGGTGGCGCGTAGCGCCGGATGAGGTGTCCAGCTTGAAACGGGGAGACCACCTCATCAGTCGCCTTTGGCGACAGCTTCCCCTCCAGGGGAAGCCTAGTAGGACATTTTGCTAACTCTTTTCACCGTCATTAATCACATCGTTCCGTGAGGGTTTGATCAGCTATACATCTCCAGCGCGCCAAAGCAATCGGGCAGCGCCTCGCCGGTCAGCGGGTTGCGGGGTGAATGGACGTTGTACATGTAGCCGGTTCTTCCGAAGCGGCCCAGCTTGGCCTCGTCCATGTGCTCCTCGTCCATGCAGATGTTCGTGGCCTTCAAGGCGATCACGACACCGTTTCCACCCTCAAAATACTCCCGCTCCCACAACATGTGGCATTCGATGTTCAGGAAGCACTCGAGCACCCGGGGCGCGTTCACCGTCTTGGCCGGCTCGGCAGTCAGGCCGCTGGCTGCCAGCTCGTCTTCATCATAGCCGTTGTGCTTTACGGTAGCGACGCAGCGGTCATACACATCCCGTGACGGGAAGTTCAAAACACAGCAGCCTGTCTCCCTGAGTGTCCGGTACAGGTGGCTGCCCTTGTTTACCGCGCCCAGCAGGCAGATGAATTCGCCGCCCTCGCCCACAAAGGTGGACCACGACTGCAGGCTGGCGTTGGGCAATCCGTTGGCCTTGTAGCTGGTCACCAGAAACAGCGGCGACGGAATGCAAGTCAGGAAATCCTGCCAGGAGAAGCTCGAGAACTCGCCGGGCCAATGTTCTTTGAAGGTCTCGGGTTTCGTCTGAAATTCCAGTTTCATGGGTCGTCCTCCTGAATACCGTGATCGCACTGCATCCGGAAGGCCACCCCTCTCAAACGGTCTTCCAGCGCAGATAGTTCTCCTCGAAGCCGCAGGCCAGCTGCCCGCCATCGTGCAGCCACGCCAAATAGCTGCGGATGGTGCTGCCCACCAGCACATATTGGTTGAAGTCCATCGTGAGGCCGTAGTGCTCGAACACCCGGTGCAGGATATCCTCAAACACCAGCCCCACCGTACAGATGTTCAGCAGCAGGTCGCGGATCTCCAGCACCTTGGCGCGGTTGGCGTCTATGAGGGCCGCAAGGTTATCTGTGATGTCCGCATGGGCCGGCACGAACAGCCGGGCCTTCATGCCTCGCAGCATCTCCAACGTGTTCAAGTATTCCTGTACGTCATAGATGAAGTTGATATGGTACTTCTGCAGGATGTTATCGCCGAACAGGCTGTCGGCCAGAAAGCATACATCGTCGGCGGTGCGCACGCCGATCATATCGAAGAAGTGGCCGCCCAGCCGGAAGAAGGTCAGCCCCGGCACCGCCATTCCGTCCACGTCGCCGGTGGGCTGCGAAGGCGCCGCCTGCAGGAATTTGTTGCGCAGCTCCCTGGGAGGATATCCCCCATAGAGGAAAGACGGCTCCACTTGGGGGAAGCGCGTGAAGGCGTTCTCCAGCGCTGTACCAAGGATCTCGCAGCCGGTGCGCTGCTGCAGCGCCGCGTTTCCGCCGATGTGGTCGGCGTTGGAGTGGGTGTTCACAACGCGCCTGAGTGTCCACCCGTTGGTCTCCAGGATGCGCAGCACTTTTTTGGCTGCCTCCTTGTCGTTTCCGCTGTCGATCAGCGTGGCGCCGTCCTCACCCAGAAAGATGCCTATCTTTGCAGGGCAGTTGACAACATACGTCCTCTCCCCCGCCGGTATGAGCTCATACATGGCCGCATCCTCGCTCTCCCATGGTGTGACGGCAGCGCCGCCCTTGCCACCATTATAGGCGCGCGGGGCGCCACCGTAAATGGAGAAGCGACAAAAGCTCTGCGCTTTCCCCAAGGTCGCAGGACACGATGAAACGCGCTCAGTCCCATGCTGGCCATACACAACGATACACGGAACAGGAACCCCGGCCCCACGAGAGCATCCGCCACGCCTGCGGCGCCCAGCAGCGCCACCAACGGCAAAACCTGAGGCACACCTCTCCTGGCCCGTGTGGCGTCACCCCGCAGCTCGCGAGCCACCGCCGCCACGAATTCACAACTGAGCGCCGCCAGCGCCAGCTCCACAACACCATCCACGCCCGATACAACGGCCACCGCTGCCACACCGGCAGCCGCCATCAGCATCCAAAACCCAACCCTCTTTTTCATAGGACCTCCAGCGATTGATTGACCGAAATATGAGTACGTTTGTTCGCTTTCTAAACATATTATAGCATGTCCGAAGTACCATAAAGCGTAATATTTCAATGATTTTCCATAAAGTTATTGCCTGTTCTCCATAGAGATATTCATAAATGGCAGCAAAAAACCGGAGCGAAACCGCTCCGGCAGAATAAAGGCAATATTTTTGCTAACCGCCCAGCCCCGACTGGGCTGCCACATCCCCGGTCTCATCGGCGATGCCCACAAGCTCACGGCCCTGCAGGCGCAGCCGGGAGCGTTCCTGCTCAACGAGTTCGGATATCCTGTCCCGCACTCGCTCGGACTTCTTGATGTTGAGGATGCGGAACTCCGGCGACGTCGCATCTCCGGATAAAAGGATGATGGTGCCCAGCCCCCACAGCCGCTGGCCAAAGGTACGCACCAAGCGCATATCCAGCACGCGATAAAGCAGGATTTCATCCTCAGTAATTGTAAAAAAGCCTTTCTTCAAGATGAGCTTCTTGGCCGTGAGCCGGTAACGGGTGAAGGACCAGGGCAGCCCGAACAGCGTGCGCTTGCGACCCTTCCACAGCGTATCCGCCTGGACGGCGGTCTGCTTTTGATCCATAATGATTACCCCTTCACTTTTTATGGTGCTATGATAATTATATCATATTACACACCACAAAGCTGCGGTCTTTTAGTTCCTCTGGCGGACCATGCGCACAATGTTGCGCACTATGCCATAAACCGTACCCAACAGCGCAATGCCCAAAGCCCACCGAAACTGCAGCGTCAGAAAAATCTGCATGAAGCCGGCCTCCCCCGCAACCTCTTTGAACACAGCCGTGACCTCATCGCTGAGCAGCGTGGGGCCTATGAGCATGAACACCAGCACACACGCCCAGTAGGCCTGCAGCACGATATCGGCAATGCGGGTAAGGAGCGTCGCTCCCCTTTGTGCCAATTCCACCGCGCACAGCACGATCGTAAGCGCCCAGCCCACGGTCCACAGCGGTAAATAAGCTGCCAGCGCGTCCGATGAAAACAGCGGGTATGCCTGCAGGCCGTTGCTGCCTGTCTGGTAGAAACCTACAGCTTCGGGGTATTGATGAAACACGATCAGTGCCAGAACACTAAACACGATTGTGGCGATGGCCCCGCCGGTCTTGCGCTCTTCGTGATGCGCAGGCACCGGAGGCAGCTCGGAAGGATCCCACTCGCCTCTCAAAGAAGCGATGCTCTTTGCGGAGTTCACCCGCTCCACAATGGCGAAAATCAGTGTCACCGAGCCCACAGCCGAGAGACCGGAGGCAAACAGATCTCCGATTACACGACCCAACCATTGGGCCACAACCGACGTTGTTGGCTGCAGCGCGGACAAGTCGAAGGCCGCGCCGATGCCTGTGGCCAGCGCCGTGGCTGCCAGTGCGATTTTGAGCACCAGCCAATAGGTGGGCAGCAGCGCCGGCCCAACAAGCGAACGCTCGCCGGTGTATTTGGCCGCCACATCCGCCGGGTGGCCGTATTGCCTGATCACCTCGACCATGTCCTTGGCAGCAGGCTGGCCTCCACATTCTTCCAGCGCGTCCAGCAGCGCCGAACGCAGTTCCTTCAAAATGTCATCCCGCTGATTGGCCGGCAGCCGCCGGCCAATGTCATATAGATATCTCTCCAGAAGATCGTTCATTGTCAATCCTTCCCCTCCCTGTGCAGCGCCCGGTCCATAGCGCGCACGATTGCATCCCATTCCTGTATCAGCTGCTCCAACATCCTCCGGCCCTGGGCGCTGAGCACATAGTAGCGCCGGGGCCGCGCCTCCTCCAGAGCCCAGTCGCTATCCAGCAGGTTCTGCTTCTCCAGCCGCCGCAACAGCGGGTATAGCGTGCTCTGGTCCACCTCCAAACCCAAATCGGCCAGCCTTTGAGTCAACGAATAACCGTATTGCCTGTCCCGCAGCAAGCTGAGCACGCCCAGCACCACTGTGCCTCTGCGAAGTTCGGAAATCAGGCTGTCCATCCTGTCCTCTGATGGTGGCACGATCATCACCTCCTGTTTTCATTTTCATAGTACTGTACATCACACACTATTGTCAACTAGCAAATATCATGACAAAAAAACTCCATCAGGTGATGGAGTTGGTCGGGCTATGGGGACAAAGGGGCCAGGCTATGCGCCGGGCAGTCGCCGCAGCAGCTCTTCTCTGGCCGCCTGTACCTCATCCCGCGGCAGGTTTCCCTGCTCCAGCCTCTCCGGGCTTTGACCCAGCAGGCGGTCATAGAAGTCCAGCGTATCGCGGATGGACGTTTCATCGCGGCCTCGGGCATCCATGCGCGCGTAAAGGGTATCCTCGGCACGGCTATAGCGCCCGGCGCGCTCATGCCACAAAGCCAGCCCGGCATAGGCCCGTTCGCTCAGGCGGAAGCCCTGCAGCGCTGCCAGTAGGCTTTCCACGCGCTCTGTGTGCCGAGGCCCATCCAGCCCAGGCTCGTCGGCCAGCGCCGCCAGATAGAGGCATAGTGCCTTGTCATAAAGATCCACCGCGGCATCTTTGCCCTCCTCCCGCGCAAACTCGGCCTTCAGCCGCAGCAGCTCCGACAGCAGGATATACCGGTCCGATGAGAGCGCCCCGCCGGCGTTCATCACGCCGATGAAACCATCATAATCCAGCGCGTCCACGGTGTCGGCGTTGATGCCAAGCAAGCCGTTCAGGGTATCCTCCAGCAGGGCTTTGGCCTCGGCCTGCTCGCCGGATTCCTTTAAGCCCATGATCTTCTGTATGGCTCGCACGAACTGCTCGATCATGCGCATCACATAGTCGTTGGTGAACATGCGTCCTCCTTGCTTGCTTTTTTCTCAGTATAGCACGGCTACTTCGCAGGTGGCAAAGTTGGCTGTACCGGCTTATGCGGGTTCCTTCCTTCTGATGTATTCAAAACAACCATAAAAATAACGGAAACTCGTTATTGTGATTTTGAACCCAATATACTAATATAATAAACGAAGATATTACCATTTTGTGGTATACATACCGTTACAAGGAGGATATCCATGAGGCGGATGATCTCGTTTTTCCTGTCGTTGCTGCTGACACTGAATTTCCTCGGTGGCTGCGCGCCGGGCGGCAAAAAACAAGTTGCTGGCAAGCAGGACTCAAGCCAACCCCCAAAAGAATCCATGGATGACGCCGAGAAAAAGCTGTCCACCGATCTGCTGGCGCTGGTGAACGACCAATTCCTACCGGCGAACACCTCCAGAGATTCCTATCTTGAGCAGCAGCAGGAGCTGGGCACCGTTCTGGAAGCTACGGCAAACGGCACCAGCGCGCTGTGTGCCTATGTCTATGTGCAGCTTGCGAAAGACGCTGCCATGGATGCCGTCACGCCTTACCTGTTTGAGCTGCGCAACAAGGACGAAAACAGCCGTCTGATCGCCGCCTATGTCGAGGTGGATCGTTTGAAGGAGTTGGCTGCGCGGCAGGAGGTCGTTTCCATTCGTGCCGTGGTTGCCCCGATCACGCAATAAAACCGTCTTTTGACTGCAATGGAGTGCATATACAGAAAGGAAGGAATCCGATGAAACGTCTTGTAGCGACTCTTCTCCTCGTGGTATTGCTGTTGTCCGGTGGCCTGCCGGCCTCCGCCGCAGGCAGCGCGAACCCCGACTCCGCGCCGACACAGTCCCTGGGGCAGTTCCATGGCA
>JAEZSC010000119.1 GCA_023422005.1 Bacillota bacterium
CTTGGTAGCAATGTGGGAATGGCTGACCGAGTTACCGTGGTCGGCCTTCTTGCCGCAGACTTCACATTTATACGCCATGTATCACACCTCCTTTGATGGGAGCTCACATTTCACATGCAAAGCAAAAGTTATTTTACCACTTGGCAAGGCTCTTGGCAAGGCTTTTTGTAGAAATATTCATGTTCATGGATGCCATACCTCTTTCTTGTTAAACAAGAACCACCAACCTCGACGCCGACGACGGTTCACCCGGCGGAGGCAAACGCGCGACCAGCGAGGATCGCTCACAAACTCCCCCGCCGCTGCGGCCCATCGTTCCTCGAAAATCAGCATGGGGCAATCTCAGCCGGAGCAGCCCTGGCGACGGCTATCGCCAGGGCGAAAGGGTGCCCTGCGCAAGCCGTAAAGATCGCCGGCGACGCTATAAGCGTCGCCGGCGAATAAATTCCATTTCGGGTGTCACACTCGCTAACGTCTTTTTACCGCGCGAACCACTGGGTGATGTAGTAGTAGCCGCGTTCAGCGTTGTACACGATGCCGATGCCAATGCGCGTGTAGCTGCTGTTCATGATGTTAGCCCTGTGGCCCGAGGAGTTCATCAGACCCTCATGGGCCTTTTCCACGGTTCCGTACATCGCGAGATTCTCCCCGGCGGAGGCGTACTTCACGCCGGAACCCGCAATTCTCTGGGAAAAGCCGCCGTTGGTGGGCGAAGTGTGAGAGAAGAAGTTGTTCGTGGACATGTCTGCGCTGTGCTTGATGGCACCGGCGCGCAGGCCAGCGTCAAAGGTCAGCGCGGACAGCCCAGCCGCGGTGCGCTCGCCGTTTACGAGGTTGATCATCTTCTGCTCTTGGGCGCTCATGGAACCGCTGGTGGACGGCGTTGTGGGCTTGGGAGTGGCCGTGGGCTTCACCGTGGCGGTGGGAGCCGGCGTGGAGACGGGCTTCACCGTAGCGGTGGGCTTGGACGTGGCCGTGGGCTTAGCTGTGGGCTTAGCCGTGGGCTTCGCTGTGGCGCTGGGCGCCGCAGTGGGCTTCTGGGGGCATGCGGTAGCCGTGGGCACCTTGGTCTTGACCCTGTCCAGCATTTCCTTGAACTTGGCGTTGTTCAACAGGCTGGACACGTCGGTCTTCACGCTGCCGTTGAGCAGGCTCTGCAGGTCGGCGGAGCTGGGGCTGCCGTTGAGCAGCTGATAGACAGCCTTGTTGGTCGGGCAATTCGCGTTGTCGGAAGCGCTCTTGAGCATGTTTACGAGCGCCGTGCTGTCAGGACAACTCTTGGGCGCCGCAGGGGCAGCCAACCCCTTGGTCATGAGCAGTGTTGCCACCGCCATTGTCGCCACAAGTGTCATGAACATCATCTTCTTCGTCCGGTTCTTCATCATACCTTCCTTCCGTTTGGGTGATCTTGCGCTTACGCGCAGTCTAGGGTCGCATGACGCCATGCCGTCGAAATGGAATGTGCATATGATAATGCATCAAAACAACGAATACGAGGAAATTGGCAAGTTGTTTACAAGACAATATTTTCCATTGGCTGGTTTTTGGAACTTTAAAAGCACATCAAGCAGTCAAAAAGCAAATACACCATGCCATGGATTCCACAACAAACGAAATCTAAAAAAGCATTGGCCCAACCATATAAAATGACCGATTTCTCCCTTGGTTCTGTTTATCACATTCAGTACATAGGCAAAATAACAAAAAGCCCTTGGCGGCTGTTATCGGCATGATAAAAACAACATATAGAATATAGTCGTGCAAATCGCGGCGGCATCATGGCAGAGGTTGGAAAAGCAGAAAGGCTTTTCCTGCCAAAATAGGTTATTGACAGAATGCCGCCAGCTTATATTATAGTGAGTGTGGATTTTCCACCCCCATTTTTGGCCGAGGTGAAGTGTATGCCCCTGAGGAAATGCCCCAAGTGCGAACTGAATTATATATTGGACGAACAGCCCTATTGCACCGTGTGTTTGAAGGAAGCAAAGGGAATCGATCACCATGACGACGAAGGTGAGCTTTGCCCGCTGTGCGGCGAGCGTGATATCGTCTTTGGCGAAGAATATTGCACAGAATGCCTGCTTGATTTAAAGAAGCTGGACAGCAAGCAGCATGCCGACGAGGAAGTCGTCGAGGAAGACGAAGAAGAGGTTGACGCCATCGCTGATCTGGAAGAGATCGCGCTGGATGAAGAGGCCGAAGCTGTGCCAGCTTTCGAGCTGGAGCATATCAACGAGGCGCTGACCGAGGACGAGGCATTCCCGGAGGCCGACGACGCGCTGGATGAGGATGAAGACTTTGACGGCGACGAAGCGAAGCCCTTTGGAGATGACGACGAGTAGGAGCATCGGATGAAGTTATACGCCATATCGGATCTGCACCTTTCGGGGCACACCCCCAAGCCGATGGACGTATTCGGAAAGCGCTGGGAGAACCACTGGGAACGAATTAAAGATGCTTGGATCAGGACGGTGTCACCAGAGGACACCGTCTTGTTGCCTGGCGACCTTTCCTGGGCGATGACGCTGGAGGAAGCCGCTGTGGACCTGGAGTCCATTGCGGCTCTGCCCGGTTGCAAGGTGCTGCTGCGCGGCAATCACGACTACTGGTGGTCCAGCGTCAACCGTGTACGCAGCCACCTGCCCCAGGGCATGTTGGCCGTGCAGAACGACGCTTTGCGCCTGGGTGACTTCATCGTGTGCGGCACCCGCGGCTGGACCTGCCCGGGCAGCTCCTCCTGGGAGGGTTCCCAGGACGAAAAGATCTACCGCCGCGAGGTCATCCGCCTGGGGCTGACGCTGGACGCGGCGGACCGGCTGCGCGCGCCGGGGCAAAAGATCGTGGCAATGCTGCACTTCCCACCCTTCAACGAACGCCGGGAGCCCTCGGATTTCACCACGCTGCTGGAAAGCCACGGCGTGGACATCGCCGTATATGGCCATCTGCACGGCGTGGCTGAAGGGCACGCCATCGAGGGTACCTTTGGCGGCGTGCGCTATCACATGGTGTCCTGCGACTACACGGGGTTCAATCTTGTCTTTTTAGCGTAACAACCTATTTTGCCGTTTCTTTATTGGCGCCTTCCAGCCCCAGTTGCTCGCGGAACAGCGCCGCGTAGGCGCCGCCGCGGTGCAGCAGTTCCTCGTGGCTGCCCTGCTCCTCGATGCCCTGCTCCCCCAGCACGACGATGCGCTGCGCCCGGCGCACAGAGGACAGCCGATGGGCGATTACGATGGTCGTGCGACCCTGGGACAGACGTTCCAAGGATTGCTGCACGGATCTCTCGCTGTATTCGTCCAGAGCGCTGGTGGCTTCGTCAAATATCAGTACCGCCGGGTCTTTCAAAAACACGCGGGCGATGCTCAGCCGCTGGCGCTGCCCGCCGGACAGACGCACGCCCCGTTGGCCAATTTCCGTGTCATATCCTTGGGGCAAAGCCTCGATGAAGTCATGGGCGCCTGCCGCCTGCGCCGCCGCCACAGCCTGCTCGCGGCCGGCGTCGGGTCGGCCGTAGAGGATGTTGTCCAGCACTGTGCCATCGAAGAGATAGGCATCCTGCTGCACGACGCCCACGCTGCGGCGCAGCGCCTGCAGTGACCATGCGCGCACGTCCACGCCATCCAGCAGCACGCTGCCCTGCTGAGGCTCATAGAACCGCGGAATCAGCGCGCACAGCGTGGTCTTGCCCACGCCGCTGGGCCCCACCAGCGCCACGCGCTCGCCGGCGCGGATGTCCAGCGACAAATCCCTGAGCACATAGTCGCGATCCTCATGATAACGAAAGCCCACATCCCGCAGCAAAATATCCCCGCGGACCGCGGCTGGAGACAACGCGCCCGGCCTGTCGTCGATCTCCGGCTGGCGCTGCATGAGCTCCCAGAACCGCCCAAACCCCGCCACACCCTGCTGGAATTGCTCGGTCATGTGAGCCAGGCTGCGGATGGGCTCAATCAGGTTGCCGGCATAGAGCAGGAAGGTCAGCAGGTCCGCCAAGTCCAGCGCTGAGCGCGTGACGGCCATGGCGCCGAACACGACGACAGCCACGGTAATGAGCGCCGAGAACGTGTCCACCCCCTGAGAAAGCCAGGCTTCGCTGCGATAGCCCTCCACGCGGCTGCGCAGGAAACGGCCATTCTCCCGGTCAAACCGCTCCTGCTCCGCCGCCTCATTGGCAAAGGACTGCACCGTGCGCACGCCGGACAGCGCATCCTCCACCTGGGCGTTGACGCCGCCCACGCGCTCCATCGTGCGCTTGAGCGCCCGGTTCATGCGCCGGCCGAAGAACAGCGTCCACACCGCCAGCACCGGCAAAAAGGTAAAAATAACCAGTGTCAGCCGCCAATCGATTCCCCAGAGCACGACCAGAGCGCCGACAAACTTGATTAAATAAATCAGGTAATCCTGCGGGCCATGGTGATAAAGCTCGGTCAACTGCAGCAGGTCGTTGGAGATGCGGCCCATGAGCTCACCAACGCTGCGCCGGTCAAAGAACCCGAACTCCTGGCGCAGCAGGTGCGCGAACAGATCGCGGCGCATGTCCGCCTCCATGGCCGCGCCCAGAGCATGTCCCCTGGCGTCCACGAAAAAGCCGCAGAAGCTCTGCACGGCGATCAACGCCACCATGAGCATACCCACGCCGTAGATGCGGCTCGGCGCGCTGGTTGCACCCCAGGCTAGCGCGTCCTTGGTGATGGCGCGCACGCACAGCGGCAGAGCAACCGCTACCGCGGCCACGACGACGGCGCACAGCAGGTCCGCCGCCAGCAGGCCCAGATGGGGTTTGTAATAGGACAAGAACTTGCGGACTTTTTCACTCATAGAGCCTCCGGAAAGATCATGACGGGTCAACGCCCGATGCGGTATAGTGTAACACGCCGGGATGAACAGCCAAAGGGAAAACATATCTTAATCCGAATGCACCAAAAACGGCCCGACGGGTTAAACCCGCGGGCCGATCTGTTGGTATGAGACTGTTTCTTAGTACTTATACTGATTGCGCCGCTTCTGCTTTAACACCAGATAGACCAGAGAAGCGATGGCGCCGATGGCTACAAGGCTCACGATGATAAGCGCGGCCATCATGGCGCCGGAAGAACCGGCCGAGGCTTGGGTATCCTCCCCCTTATCCACGGTGATGGGATCGGTGGGCGCAGGCGTAGCAGGCCCAGGATCGGTGGGCCGCACGGTAGCCGTGGCTTCTGCGGCAGGCGTGGGGTCGTCCTTTTCCAGCGTCGTGACATTCACCTCGGTGAAGTTGCGCGAGGAACCCTTGAAGTCGGGCAGCTGCAGATCATATTCCACGCCGACCATCAGGCGCATGTCCTTGCCCATGTCCAGCCCGGTCACAACGTACTGGCCGGCCATGCTGTCCAGCTCGGCATATTTCTTCCATGTGTTCTGGTTGTTGGCGTCGTAGATATAATACTTGCTGACAGTCCAGGAATTCTCACCCTCACTGCCATCGGGCACGGGCTGCCATTGCAGGTGAATCGTCGTGCGCGTGACGCCGCTGGCCTTCACCTGCAGCAGCGCCAGTTGGTGCAGATAGGCGCTGCCCCCGGCGGCGGTCACAGATTCCATGATCTTGCGGTCCGCGGAGCCTTCTGCCATGTCCAGATAGTTCCACTCTACGTCGATGCGGTCGAAGGTCTTTCCGCTCAACTCCTCGGGCAGCTTGGCGATGCGGTTGATGCCCAGCAGCAGCGTCTTGACCTTGCCGGTGCACAGCGACGGCTCGATGGTGGTCAAACGGTTGCTGCGGCAGTACAGCTTGGCCAGTGCCGGCGCAGCGCCGATGCCCGCTGGCAGCTCGCCCAGCAGGTTGGAGCTTACATCCAGATTGGCCAGCGCAGGAGCGGTGGCAGCCTCCTTGGGCAGCTCCTCCAGCAGATTGCCCGACAGGTCCAGATTCACCAGTTTGGGCATCTTGAACACGTCGGCTGCAGCGGTCTTTACGCCGTTGTCCGCCCAATAGAGCGTCTCCAGCGCCGACAGCTTGCCTATGATGGTGGGAATCGTGGCCAGCTTGTTGTCCGAAACATCCAGATACTTGACCTGCGAGAGCTGCACGTTGAGCGTTGCGGGCAGCTTGTCCAGCTGGTTGCCCCGCAGCGAAAGCGTGGCCAGCGCCGGCAGTGAGCCCAGCACCTCGGGGAACTTGGCTATCCTGTTATCGGCCAGCGAAAGGGTTTCCAGCTTGGTCAGGTCCTTGAACTTTGATGGCAGCCCCGTCAGCTTGTTGTTGGTCAGGTTGATGGCCGTTACATTGACGCAGTATTGCAGGCCGTCGGCGTTGGCGATGCCCTTGTTGGAAAGGTCCAGTCCGCCGGCCAGCTTGGCCAGGTCGCTCATGCGCAGCTGCTTGCCCGCGGCCAGCTTTGTGGCGCTGATCAATGCGGCCTTGAGCTTTGCATCGGGGATCTTCACGATGCTGTCGTTGGGCAGCACGGTCGTATCGGCGCTGGTGGCGGGCTCGGGCCACGCGATGGGCGCGCCCACGTTTAGAACGGGTTGCTCCGGAGCGGCCAGCGCCAGCGGTGCCGCCGCCAAAGCCACGGCCAGCAGCGCCGCCATCAGCAGCATTGCTTTTTGTTTCATCTTTGGTTCACCTCCCGGTCCGTGGAAATACATCAAGTCATAGGGATATATGAAATATTATAGCACGATCGATTAAATTGACAAGTTCCGCTCCCGCAACGCCTGTGCAAGTATGACCCAATGGTTATGGGCATATACGTTATACAGCAAAGACAGACATGCCCGGCAGAAAGTTCCTTTCGCCGGGCACTTGTCGGTTTATTCCACTATGCGATGTTGTTGATCAGGGCCTTCATTCCCCGGTCAGCTCCACCTCGAACTCGATAATGGAATCGTTGTTCTCGGCGATGATCTCGCAGGATACTTTGTGAATCACCGAGGAGAATTCCTCGCAAAAGTGCCGTGTGACCTTGGCGGCGATCTGGAACTCCCGCTCATCCTCCAGCCGCCCTACCGTCATGTGGGGCACGAAGCTGCGGCTCCACTCGGGCAGGAAAGGCGCAAGGATGCCCGTATACAGCCGGCGGTGCATCTCCACGACGCGCCGCTTGCCACGGTGCACATCCAGCAGCAGATAGTTGCCGAAGCCCTTCTGCTCCACGATGCCCTGCAGGCTGAGCTTGAACGGCGAGATGCCCGAAAGCGCCGCAACCATATGCTCATGCACCTGCTCGGTCGTAAACGCGCTCTCGAAGGGGAAAACCAACGTGACGTGCGGCGCCACGTTGTGCGCCACAGGGTCATATCTGGCCCGGATGTCGTCTATGAGCCCCCGGTTTTCAAAATCCGGGAAGATCAGGATGCACCGTTTGGTCATGCTTTGCCGATGTCTCTCCTATAATAGCAATCGTCGAAGCGGATGCGCTGTGCCGCCGCATAGGCGCGCTCGATGGCCTGGGCCAGGCTGTCCGCTGTGGCCGCCACCGATAGCACCCGCCCGCCGGCGGTGCGAACGACGCCTTCCTGCACAGCCGTGCCGCTGTGGAACAGCAGAGCCCCGGCGTCGCAGGCATCCCGCAGGCCTTCAATGGCATATCCGGTGCGGTAAGCCCCCGGATAGCCGCCGCTGGCCAGCACCACCGCCGCCGCCGCGCCGCTCTTCCAGCGGATGTCCATCTCCCGCAGCCGACGTTGCCCGATTGCCATGATTATATCCAACAAATCGGTTTCGAGCAAGGGAAGTACGACCTGGGTCTCGGGGTCGCCGAAGCGGGCGTTGAATTCCAGCACCCGCACGCCCTGCGGCGTCAGCATGAGCCCGGCGTACAGTATGCCCCGAAAGGGGCAACCCTCGGCCGCCATGGCCCCCACCGCCCGCTGCAGCACCTGCTCGCCGGCTTCCCGAATCTGCTCGTCGCTCAGCGTGGGCGTGGGCGCAAAGGCCCCCATGCCGCCGGTGTTGGGGCCCCGGTCTCCATCGAAGGCGCGCTTGTGATCCTGGGCTGGGGGCATTAGGCGCACGGTCTCGCCATCGGTAAAGGCCATCAGCGACACCTCGGGGCCGCTCAGGCGCTCCTCTATGACCACGCGGCTGCCGGCCTCGCCGAAGGCCCTCTGCTCCATGATGGCGCGCACGGCGTCCAGCGCCTGCTGCGCGGTGTCGCATACGAACACGCCCTTGCCCAGCGCCAGTCCGTCGGCTTTCACGACCAGCGGGCCGTCCTGGGCGCGGACATAATCCAGCGCAGCGCCCATGTCGTCAAAGGCAACGGCTTGGGCCGTGGGGATGCCGTATTTGATCATGAGATCCTTGGCGAAGGACTTGCTGCCCTCGATGCGGGCAGCGGCACGGTTTGGGCCAAAGGCCGGGCAGCCCGCCGCCTCCAGCACATCCACCAGGCCACCGGCCAGCGGGTCATCGGGAGCCACAAAGGTCAGATCGATGGCCTTGTCCTTGGCAAACGCCACGATGCCGTCGAAGTCCATGGCTTTAATGGGCACACACGTGGCAAGCCCGGCGATGCCGCCGTTGCCCGGCGCGCAGTAGAGCTCGGTGACCTTGGGGCTCTGGGCCAGCTTCCAGACGATGGCGTGCTCGCGACCTCCGCCGCCTACTACCAGGATTTTCATAGAATCCTCTCCTTCACTCCAGGCAATCTGTTGCCGCCTCCTATAAACCCTCTCCCGCACCCTCCCCCAAGGGGGGGGAGGGACTATATTGTAAATGGTGCTGTCATGTTAGTCACATGACAGTACAACAACTCAGAGATTGGGGGCCGAAGGTTTCCAAAGGGCGATCGGAAAGCCCTTTGGTCGCGCCCGGTGGCGCGAAATCCCTTCTCTTTACGAGTGCTTGAAATGCCTCATCCCCGTGAAAACCATCGCGATGCCCGCCTCATCGGCCGCCTTTATGCTGTCTTCATCGCGGCCGGCGCCGCCGGGCTGTATGATGGCGGTGATGCCATACCTGGCCGCTTCCTTCACGCAGTCGTCGAAGGGGAAGAACGCGTCGGAGGCCAGCACAGCACCGCACACCTTGTCCCCGGAGCGCTCCAGCGCCTGCTGGGTGGCCCAGATGCGGTTGACCTGGCCGGGGCCGATGCCCAGCGACTGGCCGGCCTTGGCCACGGCGATGCCGTTGGACTTGGTATGCTTGACGACCTTCCACGCGAACAGCAGGTCCGCCCACTCGGCCTCGGTCGGCGCGCGCTTGGTGACGACCTTGCACTCACCTTCGGGCAGTAGGTCCAGGTCCAGCTCCTGCACCAGCACGCCGCCCAGCACTTTCTTCATGTCCCAGGTGCCCTTGGCCGGGTGGGTGGAAATACCAGGGAGTTTGAGCAGGCGGATGTTCTTCTTCTTCGTGAGCAAGCCCAGCGCCTCGGGCGTGTAATCCGGGGCAACGACGATCTCCAGGAAGATCTGGCTCATCTCGGCGGCGGTGGCCTCGTCCACGGTGGCGTTGGTCACGACGATGCCGCCGAAGATGGACATCGGGTCGGCCTCGTAAGCCTTCTTCCACGCCTCGTACACCGTGGCCGCGCTGCCCACGCCGCAGGGGTTGGCGTGCTTCACGGCCACCACGGCGGTCTCGTCAAACTCCCGCAGAAGCTCCAACGCGCCGTTGGCGTCGGCGATGTTGTTGTAGCTGAGCTCCTTGCCGTGCAGCTGCTCCGCGGCGGCCAGCGAGCATACCGGCGCTCCTACCTCGCGGTAGAACACGGCGCTCTGGTGGGGGTTCTCGCCGTAGCGCAGGTCCTGCTGTTTCTCGTAGGTCATCGTCAGCGTGTCCGGGAAGGCGATGCCCTGCTGGCCGCGCAGATAGTTGAAGATCAGCGCGTCATAGTGGGCGGTGTGCTGGAACACCTTGTACATGAGCCTCTTCTTGGTCTCCTGGCTCACGCCGCCGGCAGAGAGCTCCGCGGCGATCACGGCGTAATCCGCCGGGTCCACGGCCACAGCCACGTCCTGCCAATTCTTGGCGGCGGCGCGCAGCATCGTGGGGCCGCCAATGTCGATGTTCTCCACACATTCCTCAAAGGAAACGCCGGGTTTGGCGATGGTCTGCTTGAAGGGATACAGGTTGATGGCCACGATGTCGATGGGCTGCACGTGCAGGCGCTCCAGCTGCTCCATGTGCTCGGGGTTGGCCCGCATGGCCAGTATGCCCGCATGGATCAGCGGGTGCAGCGTCTTGACCCGGCCGTCCAGGCATTCGGGGAAGCCGGTCAGGTCGCTGACCTCGGTGACCGGCAGGCCGGCAGCCTGCAGCGCCTTGGCGGTGCCGCCGGTGGAAATCAGTTCCACGCCCTGCCCGTGCAGCGCGCGGGCGAAATCCACAACGCCGGTCTTGTCGAAAACGGAAAGGATGGCTCGCATGACTATATCCTCCAAAAATTGATTTACAGGTATTCAAGACCAAAAGCCATACTTCATGGCTTTTTGATCACCAGGAACCCATTCTCCAGAAACGCGACCTGACGGCCCCGAATCTGCTTCCCCTCAACAATGGACTCCCTTACGACTCCGGCAAAAGAGATCTTGTATACATGATGCACACAAGGCCATTCCAGAAACACACCCTCCGCCTGCAGCGTTTTTGTTACATCCACGCCCATGGCCTCGGGAGTATCCGTCAAAAACAGGCCGTCGGTCTTGATGGTTTGGTAAACGGCAAACGCATGGGCTTTCTGCTTTTTCCTCGCGTCGTTTTGCCAATACAGGCAGCAGCGGCACTGCCGGTCCGACCAATGTGGATGTTTCAGGCGCATGCGCCGCGTGTGCTCTTCCATATCGAACTTTGTGTAGATACAATACACCGGTTTGGTCAGGTCAAAAACTTCATCCAGCATCGGCATGTTAGGCGGGCAATCATCCTTGCGCCCATAGTTGGGGCAGCCCTTCCTATGGCCAGGATATTGTGCCGTACATAACCGCATCGTGGACAGGCATTCCCCATCGCTGCCATGGCCGCAGCGCAGGCAGTCCTGCTCCCGGCCCTCTTCGTAGCAACTGGGGCGGACCAGAACAGGACGAACGCGGAGGCAACCGCTTTCTATCACGTTCATGACAGTCCTCCTTTTGCTGGCGGTTGGTTACGCCTGAACCTGAACCGCGCGGCCATCCACCAGCCGCAGCCGCCCGGCGCACAGGTACGCAACCGCCTGCGCCAGCAGCCGATGCTCGTGGGGCAGTATGCGCGCTGCCAGCGTATCCGCCGTGTCACCGGGCTGCACATCCACCGCGTGCTGCGCGATGATGGCGCCGGTGTCCACGCCCTCTTCCACAAAATGCACGGTGCAGCCGGATACCTTGCAGCCGGCGGCCAACACCGCCTCGTGCACATGGTGGCCGTACATGCCCCGGCCGCCGAAGGCCGGCAGCAGCGCCGGGTGGGTATTGATCATTTTACCATGGAATCGGCGCACGGTGTCAGCGCTCAGAATCTCCAGCCAGCCAGCCAGCACGACGACATCGGCGCCGCAACGCACCAACTCCTCATGCACGCGCTGCTGGAAGGCCTCCACACCGCCGCAAGCGATGCGGTTGACATACACCGCCGGGATGCCCGCGGCGCGGGCGCGCTCGGCGGCATAAGCGGCCTTTCGGTTGTAGATCAGGCAGACGATTTCTCCGGCAACGCGGCCGGCAGCCACGGCGTCTATGATGGCCTGAAAATTGGTGCCGCCGCCGCTGGCCAGCACGGCGATGCGCGTCACAGGCACAGCCGGATGCCCTCCGAACCCTGCTCGCACCGCCCGATGACCCAGGCCGGGTCCCCCAGCGCCGTGCAGGCGTCGGCCACGGCCTGGGCCTGGCCCGCGTCCACGGCCAGCACCATGCCGATGCCCATGTTATAGGTGTTGTACATGGCGCGGTCGGCCATGGAGCCCAGCGCCTGCAGGTGGCCGAACACCGCGGGCACCGGCCAGCTGCCGCCCTCTATGACGGCCTGGATACCCTGGGGCAGGATGCGCGGTATGTTCTCTATGAACCCGCCGCCGGTGATGTGGGCGATGCCCTTGAGCTCGAAGCGCTCCAGCAGCGAGAGTATGGTCTTCACATAGATGCGCGTGGGCGCCAGCAGCTCCTCGCCCACGGTACGGCCAAAAGCCGGCTCAAAGCGGGCCATGGCTTCCGGCGTGTCGCCCAGCAGCTTGCGGGTCAGCGAGAAGCCGTTGCTGTGTACGCCGGAGCTGGCAATGCCGATGAGGGCGTCGCCGGGGCGGATGCCCGCGCCGGTGATGGATTTCTTGCGGTCCACAATGCCCACGGAGAAGCCCGCCAGGTCATATTCGCCGTCGGGATAGAAGCCGGGCATTTCGGCGGTTTCACCGCCCACCAGGGCGCAGCCGCTCTGCACGCAGCCCTCGGCCACGCCGGCGATCACTTCGGCGGCCCGCGCCGGGTCCAGCTTGCCGGTGGCAAGGTAATCCAGGAAGAACAGGGGCTTGGCGCCCTGGCACACGATGTCGTTCACGCACATGGCCACGGCGTCGATGCCCACGGTGTTGTGCCGGCCGGTGGCGAAGGCGATCTTGAGCTTGGTGCCCACGCCGTCAGTGCCGCTGACCAGCACAGGCTCCTCCATACCGGCGAAGGCCTTCAGCGAGAAGAACCCGCCGAAGGAGCCCACGCCGCCCACGACGCCCTCGGTCAGCGTGCGGGCGATGTGGGGCTTGTAGCGGTGAACGGCCTCGTAACCGGCCTCCACGTCCACGCCCGCCTGCTTATAATCCATAGATTTACCTCACACATGTTTTATAGGAGCGATCCAGCCGGACCAACCCTCCGTCAGCCCCTCGGGCTGCCACCTCCCTTTTCAAGGGAGGCAAGAGAAAGTGCCTTGGCCTCTTAGCCTTGGCCCCCTATCAAGGGGGCTGTCGCGCAGCGACTGAGGGTTCACCATCGCAGCGGTGGGGATTCTCTACTTCACCGCGGCGCAGGACTGGGGGCACAGGCTCTTGTGTGACATCCTTCGCCCGCTCTCGCGGGCGATGCTCGTTTCCTGCGGAAACGATCGGGAACGCTCTTATAGCGCCGCCTGCGTCGTCGCTATCCCGCGTTCCCTGCATTCAGGTACCGGCATGGGGTAGTTCCCATCGAAACAGCCGCGGCAGAAGCCGCAGCCGGAGCCCTCCACAGTCTTGAGCAGGTCTGCCATGGGCATGAACTCCAGGCTGTCGGCGCCGATGATGCGGCGGATTTCCTCGGTCGTGTGACTGGCGCCGATCAACTGGCTGGCGCTGGGCGTATCGATGCCGAAATAGCACGGGAACTTGACCGGCGGCGAGGAAATGCGCATGTGCACCTCGCGGGCGCCGGCCATGCGCAGCATTTCCACGATCTTGCGGCTGGTGGTGCCGCGCACAATGGAATCGTCCAGCAGCACCACGCGTTTGCCCTGCACATTGCGGCGCAGCGCGTTCAGCTTGATCTTGACGCCCTCCTCACGGCGGGTCTGGCTGGGTTGAATGAACGTGCGGCCCACGTAGCGGTTCTTTGCCAGGCTCTCGCCGAAGGGAATGCCCGCTTCCTTGGCAAAGCCGATGGCCGATGTGATGGCGGAATCCGGCACGCCGCTCACAAGATCAGCCTCCACCGGGAAGCGGCGGGCCAGCAGGCGGCCGGCGTTCTCCCGGGCCTGGTAGACGCTGATGCCGTCGATGACGCTGTCGGTACGGGCGAAATAGACGAACTCAAAAATGCACAGCTTGCTCTCCAGCGGTGTTTCCGTGCGGATGGAGCGCAGGCCGTCGCGGTCGATGACCAGAATCTCGCCGGGGCGCACATCACGGATGAATTCCGCCCCCGCGGCGTCAAAGGCGCAGGTCTCGCTGGCAACGATGTAGGAGTTGCCCCGTCGGCCCAGCGCCAGCGGGCGGATGCCGTAGGGATCGCGCACAGCGATCAGGCGGTCACGGGTCATCACGACCAGCGCGTAGGAACCCTGTATGCGACGCATGGTGTCCTTGATGGCGTCCACGAGGTCTCCGCCCTTGCGGGCCACCAGAGAGGCGATGACTTCCGTATCCAGCGTGGTCTGGAAGATGCTGCCCTGGCATTCCAGCTCCGAGCGCAGGCCCTCGGCGTTCACCAGGTTGCCGTTGTGGGCCAGGGCGATGGTGCCCTCGCTGTAGCGCACGACCAGCGGCTGGGAATTGACCAGTTCGCTGGCTCCGCTGGTGGAATAGCGCACGTGGCCGATGCCGATGGGCCCCTCGCCCAACCGCTCTATCACCTCAGGATCGCCAAACACCTCGTTGACCAGGCCCATGCCCTTGAAGTGGCGCAGCTCGCGCCCGTCGGAGATGGCCATGCCGGCGCTCTCCTGCCCGCGGTGCTGCAGCGCATAAAGGCTGTAGTACAGCGTGCCGGCGGTGTCCATGGCGGTGTCGTCATACACGCCCACGATGCCGCATTCCTCGGGCATCACGTCATACCAAGGTTTCAACCTCATGTAAGGGCACAGGGCTTTCATCCCTGGGCCCCCATCAGGCGGTGCAGCACTTCCTGATAGGCCTCTTCCACGTCGCCCAGGTCCCGGCGGAAGCGGTCCTTGTCCAGCTTCTGGCCGGTACGGGTGTCCCAGAAGCGGCAGGTGTCCGGCGAGATCTCGTCTGCCAGCACGATGTCGCCGTGGAAACGGCCGAATTCCAGCTTGAAATCGATGAGCTCGATGTTCAGGTCCTTGAGATAAGCGCTCAGGATGTCGTTGATGCGGAAGGAAAGCTCGGCTATCTTCGCCATCTCTTCCGGTGTGGCCAGGCCCATGGCGGCGATGTGGTAGTCGTTGATCATCGGGTCGCCAAGCTCGTCATTCTTGTAGCTGTATTCCAACACGGTGGTCTTGAGCTTGGTACCCTCTTCCAGCCCCAAGCGCTTGCTTAAGGACCCGGCGGCGATGTTGCGCACGATGACCTCCACGGGCACGATGTGCACGCGATTGACCACGGTATCGCGATCAGAGAGCTGTTCCACCAGATGGGTGGGGATTCCATGGCCTTCCAGCATCTTGAAAATGTGGTTGCTCATGGTATTGTTCACGATGCCTTTGCCCACGATGGTGCCGCGCTTGAGGCCGTTGAAGGCCGTAGCGTCGTCCTTGTAGCTGACGATGACCAGGTCGGGATTGTCGGTGGCGAATACTTTCTTGGCCTTGCCCTCGTAGAGCTGTTCTCTGCGTTCCATTAGCGGGCTCCCCTCTGCAATTTTTCGTCGCTGTCGGCCACCTTGCGGGCCAGCTCCTCCTTGAAGGCGGCCAGCTTGGCGGACAGCTCCGGGTATTTCAATGCCAGCATCTGCACGGCGAGAATAGCCGCGTTCTCGGCGGCGTCCACACCCACAGTGGCCACGGGCACGCCGGCGGGCATCTGCACGATGGACAAAAGCGAATCCATTCCGTCCATAAAGCTGCTCTTGATGGGCACGCCGATGACGGGCAGCGTCGTGAAAGCCGCCAGCACGCCGGGCAGATGGGCGGCCTTGCCGGCCGCTGCGATGATGCAGTCATACCCTTCCTGAGAAGCCGCGCGCGCAAAAGCGGAGGCGGCATCGGGCGTGCGGTGGGCGCTGAGCACCCGCGGCGTCGTCTCTATACCAAAAAAGGCCAGACGCTCCAGCGCGGGCTGGAGCACCGGCAGGTCCGAAGCGCTGCCCATGACGATTGCCACCTTTGGCATGTAGACCTCCTAAAGCGAAGAATGAAAAATAAGATGGTTGCATCATAGCAGAACAAGACGCGCCGGACAAGGTGTTTATAAGAACTTTACGTGGTGTTTATAAAATAATGTTCGGATTTACGCCGATATAAAAAGCTTCCTAAGTCTTGCGTTGTAATTGTCCTGTTAAAAACACGAACATTCCCGCTGTTTCCGGTCAGCGCAAAGATATGCTAAAATGGAAATGCAAATATAAAGCTTTTTTATTTTGAACCTTATAGCTCTTCGCAACGACCAATCAGCGCAGGAAGGAGGCGGACCCATGGCACAGCGGGATGCGGACATCCTAAGACGAATCGCAGACCGCGACCGGGCTGCCTTTGAAACGCTCTACAACGACTGCGCCGGCGGCGTCTACGCCTATCTGCGCAGCCGGGGGCTGGACGAGGCCACCGCCGCCGACGCCTTGCAGGACACCTTTCTGGCGGCGTGGAACGGCGCGGCCAGCTACCGGGGCGATGCCCGGAGGCTGACCTGGCTCATCGGCATCGCCCGGCACAAGCTGGCCGACGCCGTACGCGCCCGGGAGCGCCACCGGGCGGCGCCGCTGGAGGGCCTCGACCGCGGCGAGGACACTCTGGCGGGCCAGGCTGAGCGCCTGACGCTGCGCGCCGCCGTGGGCGCGCTGGACGGTGAGGACCGGGAACTGCTGCACTTGGTATTCCATCAGGGCTTGGCCTATGCCGAGGCGGCTCAGATCCTGGGCATCCCCGAGGGCACGGTGAAATCCCGCATGCACCACATCCGCCGCAGACTGGCGGCGCACATGGCACAGGAGGTGGATTGACTTGGACTGCCTAACGACACAAGAGCTGCTCCCCGAGCTGCTGCAGGGACGCCTGGACAAGGAGACCGAGCAGCGGGCACTGGCCCACCTGGCTGCCTGCGCCGAATGCCGCCGGGAGCTGGCCTTCTGGGCCAGCCTGGCGCAGACCGTGCGCCAGGAGGCCCAGCCGCTGCCCGAGAACGTGTTCGAGGACGTGGCGGACCGCCTGGGCCTGCGGGCGCAGCCCTCGCTATGGGAAACCCTGCAGACCGTGGGCGGCGCGCTGCGGCTGACCGGCTCGGCGGTGCGGCTGGCGCTGACGCTGGCACAAAACCCCTGACGATAACGACCAACCAAGAGAAAGGATGAACATTATGGAATTCAACAGCGAAAAGAAAAAGAATCACGAAAACATCCCCGTGGAGGACATTGGCCGGCTGCTGGACGAGGTTTCCACGAAGATCCCAAAACTCATCGACGGGCTGCAGCGCAGCTATTACAACCCGGAGAACGGCGCCAATTATGGCAAGGCCGTGGGCGCGTTCTTCAAGGAGCTGATCGCTAGCGGCATCCCCCAGGATGTGGCGCTCAAGCTGACCGCCAACTATATGTTCAGCTTCAAGGACATCGCCAACCTGAACGTCCACAACAACGAAAAAGACTGACGGTGGCGGCCATGAAAAAATCATCGCTGCGCAGGAAGCTTCAGGCCGCCGCAGGCTTCCTAATGATCGCCGGCGTGCTGCTGGCGGCGCCCTTTCTGCTGCTGGCGTGGTTTATCCGCGCGGCGGCAGCCAGGCGGCGCTTCCTGCGGGAGCTGCGCGCCGCCGGCGTACCCGAGGACGCCGCCTGGGACTTAAGCCGCCGTTACAAGGTACGGCTGCGCGACCTGAGCGTCCTGGCTCCCACACAAATCACTTCCGCCCGCTGAATACGAAACAGCCCGCCGCGAACCGCGGCGGGCTTTCCTTTTGCTGACTATCTTTCCTGTTCCTTGACCGGCGCGCGGCGCATCATCAGGCGGCACAGCGCCAGCAGCGCCAGGCCTCCCACCGCCATGCTCAGCGCGCCGATGAGGGCGTTGGGCTGCTCTCCCATGCCCATGAGGGTCAGGAACGAATGGTTGAGCCAATTGCTCAGGCGGTGTTCCCCCAACAGGCTGTTCAACCCGGAGAGCCACAGGCTCAACCAAACCGGCGTGAGCCCCAGCAGTACCTTGCCGACCTTGCTCACACGGTAGAAGGCCAGTGTGATGAGCAGGCCGACGCCGACCGCCAGCACGTTCATGGCCCAGTGCCACAGCCACAGGTCCACCCAGCTGTTCGCCGGATAGAATTGGCCCCAGCCGGAAAGAAGGTTCGGGCGGACCATCGACGCCACGCCGCCCAGCGCCGCATCGATAACCGACATCGCCGTGGCAACCGTCAGCAGCGAGAGCACCGCCGAGCGATAATAGTGCCCGCGGGTGAAGCCGTTGGCCGATGCAAAGATGAAGCTGGATTTGAAGCTGTTGAGCCCCATGACGAACAGGAAAATCGTCGAGGAAATCTCCAGCCCGTTGAACTCGCCGGCGGAACTGCCGAAACGCTGATACAACAGCGCAGCCCCCGCCAGCACGGCGATAAAAATACTGTAGAATACAACGACGGGCTTCACTGTCTCCCAGAGCATGTAGCGATACAGCGCAAACACTCGTTTCATTTCAATTCCCTCCCTCACTGGCCGGTCATGGACACAAACAGGCTTTGCAGCGACACCGGCGATATCTCCAGGCCCAATTCCCGGGCCTGCCGACGGGCTTCGTCATCCGCCGGCGCACCTACGGCGGCGGTGCGCAAGCCGCCCAGCGCCTGTACATCCAGCACGCGACGGCCCTGCAGAAACTGCTCCACCGCCTGGGCGCCGCCGGACACCATGTATGACCCGGCCCGCAGCGCCTCCACGCTTTCGTGGGCCATCACGCGGCCCCGGTGGATGATGACGGTGTCCTCTATGACATCGGCCACCTCGTCGATCAGGTGGGTGCTCAACACGCAGGTGGCCGGATGGCTGTCCATGCGCTCTATGAGCTCCCGGTAGAAGAGCGCCCGGTGGTTCGCGTCCATTCCCAGCACCGGCTCATCCAGCAGCAGCACCTCCGCGCCGCTGGCCAGCGCCAGAATCAGCTTGAAGATGGAGCCGTAACCGGTGGACAAGCCCTTGACCCGCTGGGCAGTGTCCATGCGGAACTTCTCCGCCAACGCCGCGGCATAAGCGCTGTCATACCCTTCATAAAATTGTCCGGTCCAGGCCATTACGTCGCGCAGCCGCATGTTTTCGGGATACGCCCGTTTCTCGGTCATATAGTACGTGCGGGCCTGCACCGCCGCGTTCTCCCAGGCGGGTTCGCCGAAGAGCAGCGCGTGGCCGCCGCTGGCCGACAGCCGGTTGGCCAATATGTTCAGCAGCGTGGTTTTGCCGGCGCCGTTGCGGCCCAGCAGGCCTACGATCTTGCCCGGCTGTATCTGCAGCGTCACATCTTCCAACGCCTGCGTGCTGCCGAAACGCTTGGAAAGGCTGCGGGTTTCAATTGCGTTCATCTTCTTCACTCCTCTCGATCATGCGGATCAGCTCGTCGCGGCCGATGCCCAGTTTGGCTGCCTCTTCCAGCAGCGCGCCCACGTAATCACGGTAAAAGCCGGCGCGTCTCTTTTGCAGTATGATCCGCTTGGCTCCCGTGTTTACGAACATGCCCAACCCCCGTTTCTTATAGACGACACCTTCATCGGTCAGCACCGAGACCCCCTTGGCCGCAGTGGCAGGGTTGATCTGCAGAGAGACCGCCATCTCCGTCGTGGAAGGAATCTGGCTTTCTTCTTCAAATACGCCCTTGAGGATGTTGTCCTCTATGGACTCGGCCAACTGGATATAGATGGGCTTCTCACCATCAAAGTTTAGCAGCATGGTTCATGGATCCCTCCTCTCCACTTCTCTTGTGCTTTGGTTAATTACTCTACTAGTTAACCATAATCCATAACAACTCAATTGTCAATGCTTTTTTCAAAAAAAGAAAGACCCGCCGTAGATTTTTACGACGGGTCGGATGCTTTGCTCTACCCTTACTTTCTCAGAACCACAATTCGGGCTCCCGGCTTCACGCCATGGGCGATCTCCGGGTTGGCCTTGAT
The DNA here is from genome assembly GCA_023422005.1 of Bacillota bacterium. GTDB lineage: Bacteria > Bacillota > Clostridia > Christensenellales > UMGS416 > JAEYRA01. The sequence goes on from JAEZSC010000119.1 coordinate 19,632, forward strand.
CAGGTCCTCCACCTTGACGCGGCAGCGGCGGGCCAGCGACCAGGCGGTGTCGGCATTTCCGGCCACGCACAGCGTCAGCGGCGGGAGCGCCCGGGCCAGGTGCGCCCCTTCGGTGAGTTCGGTGACCACGGAATAGGTCGTCATGCGCCGGCTGCAGATGGATACCGACAGCTCGGACTCCACTTCGAAACTGGCCCCGGTCAGGATCGTGCTCTTGAGCGCCACAGCCGACAGGTCCAGTTTGCTGTCGGCGGAGGCCCCTTCCCAGCGGATGGCTGCGGTATAAGGCGCCTCGGCCAGCACACTGATGACAGCATCGTCGGCGGTGCGGCAATACAGCCGCGTGCGCAGCCGGCCATTTAGGTCCACGCGGCCGTCGGCCACCGAGTAACCGTCGATGACCGGTGTGACCAGCGCCGCCAGCACGGCCACGCTTTCGGAAGGCAGATCCGCAGAGGGCAGCGCACCCCGGACCAGCACCTTCTCCACCGTCTCCACGGGGCCGTCAAAGAGGCCAATGTCTTCGCGGGATACCACCATGTCGCTGTCCAGATGGTAAGCGT
>JAEZSC010000120.1 GCA_023422005.1 Bacillota bacterium
GAGGTCGAGAGGTTCAAATCCCTCCCCCGCAACCATTTTAGGCGGCGTAGCTCAGTTGGCCAGAGCAATCGGTTCATACCCGATGTGTCGTTGGTTCAAATCCGACCGCCGCTACCAAAGCGGCAACACGCCGCAAGAATTTCGCCCTGACGCCTGCGTCAGGGCGATTTTTTCATCTCTGCCGGGAAATATGAATATCCACTAAAATAGTGACTTTCCCTGTCAAAGATAGCAAATTTCTGCATGCGCCGCTCGACCAAAAGCCCCGTTGACAGCGTGATATGTTTGTATCGGCATATCCTATGTTTGTACAGATGAGGACGAAGCGATGGGCGTTTTGCAGGAGCGCATGCAGCAAATCAACCGCGGCGTTGGCACAGCCGCCGACTTGGTGCGGCCGGCGTTGCCGTGGCTAGCCATGATCGGCGGAGGCTTTTTGTGCGGGCGGGCGCAGTTCCTGGATGGGCTGATGCCCTTTGGCGCGCCCTTCGTGCTGGTAAGCGCCCTGACAGGCTGGCCTTCGCTGGGCGCGCTGATCGGCGTGTGCCTGGGTATCCTTTCCATGGGCTTTAACATACTGAACGCCGCCGTGCTGGTGCCGCCGCTGCTGTGCTGGTTCGCGGCCATGGCCATCCGCCGGGGCGGCCGGGAACTGAGCTTCGGCTGGGGTGCGTTGCTGCTGATGGCGGCGCGGTTGGTCTACCTGCCCATGAAGCCTTTTCTGCTCTACTATGCGATGCTGTTCGCCGTGGAAAGCGGCCTGGCGCTGAGCGCCTACTATTGCATGGCCAGCACGCTGCGCTCCTGGCGCGAGGGCGAGGCCATGCTGGAGGCCGGGCCATTGGTGTGCCTGGCCGTGTGCGTGGGCATCGCCGTGGCCGGCATGCCGGCTTGGGAGCTGTTCTCTCCCAGGCACTTCGTGGCCATCTTCGCCACGCTGCTGGCCGCCGGCGCCGGCGGTGTGGCCGTGGGCGCCACAGGCGGCTTGGCCATCGGGCTGGTGGTGGCGCTGGGCGGCGGCACCAGCACGCTGCTGTGTGCCGCGCTGGGCGTGTGCGGGCTGCTCTCCGGCGTGTTCCGCCCGCTGCGGCGGCTGGGCATGGCCGGCGGCTTCTGGATCGGCGCGGTGCTCATGAGTGCCTGGGCCACCAACTTAAGCCAGGCCGCCGTGCCCTGGGCCGAGGCGTTGGCTGCTTCCGCGGCCTTTGTGCTGCTGCCCGCGCGGCTGTGGCCGTGGCTGGATGAGCGGCTCAACCAAAGCCAGGCCGACAGCCAGAGCCGGGAGGCGCGCCTGGGCCGCATGCGCGAAACCGCCGTGAGCCGCCTGCACGACTTCTCCCGCTGCCTGGACGAGCTGTCCAGCGTGTTCGCCGAGACAGCCTCGGGCTCCTCCGAAGCCTGGGAAGACGTGGCCCCTATGCTGGAGGCCGTGGCCTCAGAGGTGTGTCAGCGCTGCTCCAAGCGCGAGAAGTGCTGGCAGCTGGAGTTCTACACGACCTATGGCCATTTCCTTAAGGCCCTGGCCGCCCCCGGCAACCGCCGCGTGCTGCTGGAGAGCGACTTTCCCCAGGAGTTCCGCGACGACTGCCGGCAGTTCGGCGCTATCGTGAGTTCCCTGCGCACGGCGTGGGGGCTGTATCGCGTAAAGACCGGTTACCGGCGGCGCATCGACGAGAGCCGCGCGCTGGCCGGCAAACAGCTCAAGGGCATTGCCGCGGTGCTGGAGCAGCTGGCCAGCCAGCTCAACCTGCAGATCCGCGTCAAGGAGGACGCCGCTGCACTGGTGCGCGAGGCGCTGCGCAGCGCCGGCTTCGTGTGCAAATCCGTAAGCGTGCAGCAGGGCCGCTCCTGGGGGCTCACGGTGAACCTGACCGTGCGGCCCTGCGGCGGCCGGCGCAAGTGCCGCAACCTGGAGGAGATACTGACCCAGGCGCTGGGCAAGCCCATGCGGCGCACGGCCTCGCCCTGCAACCCCACGGAAACCGCGTGCAACCTGACCTTCACCCAGGCGCGGGCCATGCGCGTGAGCTGCGCCGGCGCCCAGCACGCCCGCGAAGGCGCCGTGTGCGGCGACAGCTGCGTGTGGGATTCGCTGGACGACGCCAGCTATCTGATGGCCATATCCGACGGCATGGGCACCGGCGCCCGGGCGGCCATGGAGAGCCAGGCCACGCTTTCGCTGCTGCAGCGGTTCTATCAGGCCGGCTTCTCCGAGGCGGTCATCTACGACACGATCAACCAGGTCATGCTGCTGCGCAGCGGCGGCGAGACCTTCTCCACCGTGGACTTGTGCATTTTGAACCTCGTGGACGGAGAGGCCAACTTCATCAAGATCGGCGCGCCGCCCACGTTCCTGGTGCGCAACGGCCAGGTGCAGCACATCGCCTCGCCCACGCTGCCGCTGGGCATACTGGACAGCGTGAGCCCAGGCGCTACCCGACGCGTGCTGGAGGATGGCGACCTGATCGTCATGGTCAGTGACGGCATCACCGCCAACGAGGAGGCCGATTGGGTAGACGCGGCGCTGCTGGAATGGGCGGACTTGGAACCCTTCCAGCTTTCCGAACGGCTGGTGCAGGCGGCGCAGGAGCGCTTCGGCCCCTCCGACGACATGACCGTGGTGAGCGCCCGGGTGCGCCTGCCCCGCCTGGCCGCCGAGGGCGAACCGGGCGCAAGGAAAAAGCTGAGGCGCTGGAAAGCAAGAATTGTAGGAAGCGATGCATGACAGTGGCGGGAGAAAAAACGGCGGGGGTGAAGTTCCCCCGCCGAACGTCTAGTATCTCCTGCGGCGGCGGAACAGCTCTGCAAGCAAAAGGAAGAAGGCCAAATCCCGGAACGGAGTTCTGCGCCGGAATCTGCCGAACTGCTCGATGCCATAAGGTGGGTCGGGCATCATTCCGGCCGGATACGGGGTATCATATTGCGCCATCTCAGGATGCATCTTCAGCACCCTGTCGCACACCTCATCGCACATATACATCATCATGTGGGCGGGGGGCATCATACAACCGCACATGTCCATATGGTCGCAGACCACCATGATATGCGGCTGCATGATATAGTACATGGAAGGATACATTGCCATCTCCGGATAGGCCATGCCATTGTCGCCGGTGTTTGCCGGCAATTCATTCCCATAGCTGGAATATTGATTCGGATTGTTATCGGATATCCACATCTTGACCGTCCTTTCCATCCAAAAGTCCTACGTTCAATATATGAAGAAGCGATCCGGGATGCGACCGGCAGGGATATCCAGAGGCCCTTCTCCCGTTGCACTCCTCTTGACCGTCCTGTAAAATACGAAATATTCCGGCAATACGATTTTGAGGTGCGCCATGGAGTGGAAGGATCGATACGACAGGGCCCACCGCCCCCGGGCGGATGCCATCGGCGCCCATCTGGGCGAGGGTCTATTCGCGCTGTACAATCAATTCGCCGCCACGCTGGCCAGAGAATACCGGCTTTCCTATGTCAAGCCGGTGCACACGCGGACCCACGGGTGGAAATACCAATATGGCCGCAGCGGGCTGATCCTGCTGGACGACGTGCGCATCGGCGAGGGCTGCTTTGCCGTGCAGGGCCTCCGGGTGAACGATGAAGCCACGCTGCAGCAGGCGCTGGAGCTGGCCCGGCGGCTGCACGCCGATGGCTTCGATGAGCGCTTCGCGGCCTTCGCCGCCAAACGGGGCGAGGCCCAGAAGCAGCGCACCCAGCGCCGGGTGCAGCGGGAACGGGCCCAGGTGGACGCCCTGGCCGCTCAGACAGACCCCGCCCTGTTCAACCGCTACCGCTGGTCCCCCAAGGTCTCCCGGCAATCGCTGCAGCGGCTGTACGCGCAGGACGCCCAGGGCCTGCCCGACGAGGCGCTGCTGAATGAAATCGGTTATGCCTTCTATGCCCGCTGCCTGCAGGGGTGGGAGACACGGCAGGCCATCGAGAGCGGCCGGCTGATCTGCCACGGCTGCGGCGCGTCGCTGCCTTATGCCCATGGCCTGATGACCTGTGCCTGCGGCCGGCAATACCTGTTCCGCGACTACATGCGCAGCTACCGCGCCGAAAACATGCCCTCCGGCGCGGCACAGGAGATCTTTAACACGTTTGTGGAGCGCTGGCCGCTTAAGCGTTCCGCCCAGGAGAAGATGCGCCTGGTGGACTGGCTGGTCCACGAATTTCACACCAACCTGCTCACCGGCGTCAAGGGCCGCTTTGTGGGCATCAACCTGATCGAGGGCACCAAACAGCAGATCGCCAAGCTGATCCTGGAGCTGGCTTATGGAGACGACGCCGGGGCCTCCAGGGAGGCCTTTGCGCGAAACCTTAGAAAGGAATAATCGAAAACACCATGCAAGATACGATCATCGTCATCACCGGCGTAATGGCCGCGGGCAAGAGCACCGTGGCCGAGGCGCTGGCCCACCGATTCCCCAAGGCTGTGCACCTGCGCGGCGACGCGTTCCGGCGCTTCATCGTGGCCGGCCGCGAGGAGATGAGCGCCGACGCCTCGCTGGAGGCGCTGCGCCAGCTGGACCTGCGCTACGAGCTGGCCGCCATGGCCGCCCGCATGTACTGGCAGGCCGGCTTCACCGTGGTCGTGCAGGACAACTATCTTGGCCGCGCACTGGGGGATTTCACCGCGCTGCTGGGAGATTGCCCGGTGCACTGCGTGGCGCTGTGCCCATCGGCCGAAGCCGTGGCACAACGGGAGGCGCAGCGGGGCAAGAAGGGATACACCGGCTTCGGCGTGGCCGGGCTGTATCAGATGTTCATGGAAGAGACCCCCCGGCTGGGCCTGTGGCTGGACACGTCAGAGCTGACCGTGGAGCAGACGGTGGACGCCATATTGAGCCGGGCAAAAGAAGCAATGCTGCGGGGGGTATGACCATGACCATCCGCAAGCTGAAGATGGATGAAATTCCCCAGGCGGCGGCCATCTCCAGCGGCTGCTGGAACGAGGATTACAGCGCCTTTTTGCCGCGGCATGCGGCCGACGCCGGGCAGGATGCCGCATCCATGGCCCAATGGGTCAGCGACGATACGTGCGGCGACATCCGGCGGCTGTACGGCGCTTTTGTGGGCGAGGAGATGATCGGCTTCTCCGGCTGCAGCCTGGCCGAGCCCAGCGACGCCCAGGGCGGCGCGGAGCTCAATTACCTCTTCGTGCGCAAGGAGCACCGGGGCAAGGCCATGGGCATGAAGCTGCTGCGCGCCGCCGCCGTGGACTTCCGGGAGCACGGATGCCGGCAGTTCGTCGTTTACAACTTCCATGAGAGCCAATCCAACCGTTTCTACCGCGGCCTGGGCGGCTCGCTGCTGCGCCAGGATGCGCAGCAGATCGGCGGGCAGGAAACTCTGGTTGATGTATTCCTATGGGATACCGATACGCTGATTGAGACGCTGAACGGCAAACTATATCCCCGCAGCGTGGAGCGCGGCGGCTTTGCCACCAGCCAACCGCTGCCCGGCGGCGTCTTGCTGACGTCTGAGCACACGCCCGACGACACTTCGGCCGTATGCGCCGCTCTGCTGCACCACAACATCCAGAAAACCGACGGACTGCTGAAAAACCCCAACGTTGGCATCAATCTGTTCGTGAAGGCGGAAGGCCGGCCAATCGGCGCCATCCTGTGCGACACCTTCAACCGGTGCCTGTATATCGACGTGCTGTGGCTGGAGGAGGCCTATCGGGGTCAGGGTTACGGACGGGCCATGATCGAGCGGGCGGAGGACATTGCCCGGCGCAACGGCTGCATATTCGCCCACACCTGCACCTTCAGCTATCAGTCTCCGTTGTTCTACCAGGCCTGTGGCTATGAAGTCTTCGCGGAGCTGCGGGACTATCCCGACGGCATCGTGCAGTATTTTTTGAAGAAGAAGCTCCATCATGACAAAAACAACATCGGTTAACGCTCTCAAGGCCGCCTTCCCAACCACAATCCCCGTGCTTCTGGGCTATGTGTTCGTGGGCATCGCCTTCGGCGTGATGCTGCGGGCCCAGGGCTATGGCTTGGTTTGGGCGGCGCTCATGAGCGTGTGCATCTACGCGGGCTCCATGCAGTTCGTCACTGTGGCGCTGCTGGCCAACGGCGTCTCCCCGGCGGTGGCGGCGGTCACCACGCTGCTGGTCAACTTCCGCCACCTGTTCTACGGGCTTACGATGCTGGATCGCTTCGCCCCGCTGGACCGCTGGCGCAAGGGGTACATGATCTTCGCGCTGACCGACGAGACCTATTCGCTGTATTGCGGCTCCCGCGCTCCCGCCGGCGCGGACGAACGCTGGTTTTTATTCTGGGTGGCGCTGCTGGACCAGAGCTATTGGATCATAGGCTCCTGCATCGGCTCGCTGGCCGGCTCGGTGCTGCCCTTCTCACCTCGGGGCATCGATTTCGCCATGACGGCGCTGTTCGTCGTGATGCTGCTGGAGCAGCTCAGGGCCGCCCGAGCCGCGCTGCCGGCGGTCATCGGCGCCGTGGCGGCGGTGGCGGGGCTGCTGGTCTTCGGCGCGCAGAACTTCCTGCTGCCTGCCATGCTCGTGATGACCGCGGCGCTCATCGCGCTGCGGCCCCAATTGCTGGCTATCGGCAGCCCGGAGGCGCCCTGTGAATAACGTGTGGCAAAGTTTATCCATCATAGGCGCTGTGGCGGCGGTCACCGTGGCGCTGCGGGCGCTGCCCTTTGTGTTCTTCCGCGGCCGCACGCCGCCCAAGCTGCTGCGGGACATGGGGCTGCTGCTGCCGCCGGCCATCCTGGCGGTGCTGGTCGTCTATTGCCTCAAGGAGGTAGCACCGCTGGCCTGGCCCCACGGCCTGCCGGAGCTCATCGCCATCGCCGTGGTCGTGGGGCTGCACCTGTGGCGCAGGAACACGCTGCTATCCATCCTGGGCGGCACGGCGGTGTATATGGTGCTAATTCAACTGGTTTTCAAATAAAAGAAGGTAAGGCAAACAGAAGGGGGCTTAACATGAGAAGGCAGACGATCACATGTATCATTCTTCTGCTGCTGTTTGTTTTGCTGCCTGCTCTTGCGCTGGCCGATGGTACGATTTATCAATCCATCATAGCAAAAACCCCTGCGAATGATGCAAACAACACTACAGACGCGGCAGCCGCCAACGCCGAACTCATAAACGCAGCAAAACATCTATACCTTGATCAAGTGGTTCCAACATTGCTGGAAGACAAAGTGAATATGCTCAACGAAAAAATAACGGATACTATGATGAAATCCGCGACGATCCTGGGTCCTGTTCCGGTATTCGCCCGCCAAGGAACAAAGGCCGTGACCGATTCAGCATCCCTGATTTCGGATGTGAATGATACGAAAACATGGGCTTTTATAGCCGTTTCCGGTGATCAACCGTTGGCGGTTCTCCACTTGGGATTCCGTCGTGAAACCTATTTCCTTTCAGAATATACGGGAAGCACGCAAGCGGAACAATACATGGAATGTTGCAGGAACCTTGGCAAAACAAACTGGAAGGATATCCTGCTGCTTCGCATACAAAACGATGAGCTCTTTGTCGGCAGCGACGATCACATCATGCTGAAAGCTTCCGCCAACAACCCATCGGCAAAGGCATACACATTTTCCTCACTGTCCAAAGCCGTGGCGCAGCAAGACCAGTACAATCGGGAACACCCGAATCAGATCGGCGGAAGCAGCCTTGCGGATTTCCTGGAAGGCAACGTGGCAACCGCCGCGTCAAGCAACGCCCGGAAAAGCGGACCAGCCGCCATGTACCTTTTGATCGGGATGGCCGTTGGCCTTGTGGCAGGCGCAGCCGCCACGGCCCTGGTGTTCACGCTGGCCCGGCGCAAGCGGTCTGTCTAAAAGGGGTCACAGGTGCCTTGCAAACCTATCATAAAGCAAGGGAGGCCAGCGGCCTCCCTTTCATCTAGAACTTACCCGGTATCCATCCTTTATCCACACAGCACCGGTAACTCCACCCTGGCATCCGCGCTTCCTGCTCCGGCGAGAGGCGGTAGTTCCAGAACACCCAGCCCTGCAGGCGCTCGTAGAGCTCCAGCTGAATGTCGGCATACAGCCGATGGGCGTGGTCGGCGTTGCCGGCATCCCGCAGCGCCCGGCTAGGCAGTCCCAGCGACCATTCGCCCACGAAGATGTCGAATTGCGTGGCCATGCGTTGCATCATCGGCAGCCGGCGGCGCATCATTTCCACGTGGTCGTAGAGCTCCATGACCTGATGGCGGTCGTCGTGGCACTGGTAGATATGGGTGTCCAGCAGCACGCCGGGGTGCTGCTCCTTGGGCAGGAAGCCGTCCCATATCTTCATCTCCGACAGTTTATCGCCCAAATCCGGCAGGTAATCCCGGTTCACGCGGGCGCCCTCATCGCCATAGTCCAACGCGAAGCGAAAGCCGTCGTGGAACACGACCTTGATATCCGGCCCGCAGTGGCGGCGCACGGCGTCGTGGCCGCGGCGGTAATAATCCTTGAGCACGCTCAAAGGCACTTCCCAGCTGGGTTCGTTGAGCAGCTGGATGCCCCACAGCGCCGGGTGGCTGCCCCAGCGGGCGGCCAGGCGCTCCACGAAACGCACCGAATCGTCCACATTTTCCGGGTACAGCGGCCATTCCAGCACGTTCTGTATGCCGCCGTTGTCGAAGCCGTTCTGGCAGCCCTGGGCGGCGTGCAGGTCTATGAGCACGGCCAGGCCGTGCTTGTGAGCCCAATCCATGGCGCTATCCAGCATGTCCGCCGCGCCAACAAAGGGCGGCTTGTCGCCGAACAGCCAGTGGCCCACGGGGATGCGCACGAGGTTGAGCCCGTGATCTGCGATCCACGCGAAATCGGCCTCGGTGAAGAAGCTCTCATGATGAGGCCGCAGCCGCGTGGCGGCGTCCGGCCCCAGCTCGCGGCAGAAGGACGTCTCGTCCCGGGCCCGAAGGCCCTCAAACAGCGCCGGCGTCATCCATTTCTCCAGCACCAGCCAGCCGCCCAGGTTCACGCCGCGAATCTTGCCCAGCTCCATGCCCTTCTCCTTATACTAATCCGCAGTTTAAAACGTTGTGTTTTTAACTTGCCGCATATTATGCGGCAGCGGGCAAAGCCCGCGCGGATGGCGTTCAATGCTGGCCGCTTGCGGCTCTGCCGCAACGGCAATCAAAGATTGCCGGATGAAAAATATGAAATGTTTTTCATCGCGGAACAGTATTATTCCTCTTCAATATAAGTGCGCACGCGGAAGCCCACACCCAGCCCCTGGGCGATGGCGCGGCTTTGTTCAACCTTTTCAGGCCCGATGGTGTCCACGACGGTCAGCACGACCTGGATGCCTTGGTCCCGGCACGCGGCGGCAAAATCCAGCATGGCCTGAAAGCCCTCTCCGCCCCGCTCCGGTTGGCAGATGGCGTCGTATTCTTCGCTGGTCGGCGCGTTCAGGCTGATGCTGACCACGTCCACCAAGCCACGGAGTTTGGCCGCCACGTCATAGCCGTGGATCAGGCTGGCCTGGCCGTTGGTGTTCAATCGCACCGGGGGGCTGCCCCTTCTTTTCAGTTCCCGGCACACATCCAGCAGCACACCCAGCGCCATCGTGGGCTCGCCGAAGCCGCAGAACACGACCTCGGAATAGGCCCCCGGCCCGCCCAGCGCGTCGATCTGCACCAGCACGTCGGCGGCGGTGGGCTCTTTTTCCAGCCATAGTTCATGGCCGCAAAAGTCGCCGCTGTGGTGGCGCACGCAGAACACACAGTCGAAGGTGCAGCGGTTGGTGATGTTCAGATACAGCCCGCCTTGCAGCGGATAGGCATAGGTGTTGCTCATGGCTTTGTCTTCACTCCAAATTCATCGATGCCGAACAGGCGGCATCCATTCTCCAAACACGTATGCGCCAGCTCCTCCACGGGTACGCCCCGCAGCGCCGCCACAGCAGCGGCGGTGTGGCGCACATGGGCGGGCTGGTTGCGCCGCCCGCGCACCGGCTCCGGCGAAAGATAGGGGCTGTCGGTCTCGATGAGCAGCCGGTCGGCGGGCACATAGCGCGCGACCTCGTGCAGGTTGCGGGCATTCTTGAAGGTCACCGGCCCGGCCAGGGAGATGTACAGCCCATGGTCCAGGCACTCCCGCGCCGTCTCCACACTGCCGGAGAAGCAATGCATCACGCCGGGCGCCAAGCCCTGGCGCACCAGCGGCAGCGTATCGCCCCAGGCCTCGCGGATGTGGTAGATAGCTGGCAGACCCGCCTGCCGGGCCAGCTCGATCTGCTGCCGGAAGCAGCGCATCTGGGCATCCCTGGGCTGGAAGTCGTAATGGTAATCCAACCCGATCTCGCCGATGGCCACGACACGGGGGTGCGCCGCCCATGTCCGCAGGGTGGTAAGCTCACTGTCGGGCAGGTCGTGGGCGGCGTGGGGGTGCACGCCCACCGAGGCCAGCAGCATCGGGTGGGCCTGGGCCAGCGCCACGGCCCGCTCGGAGCTGCCCATGTCCGCGGCGGCGCACAGGCACAGCGCAACGCCACTTGCGCGCAGCGCGGCGATGACCTCTTCACGGTCGGCATCGAAAGCCTCGTCGTCCAGATGAGCGTGGGTATCAAACAGCCGCAGCGCGGCGGGCGTATCGGTCATGTCGGTCTCCGTCGTCGCAGATTCACTCAGCATATCATACCACGAACGAGCCGATCAAACCAGAATGAGCTGAAAAGCCACAGCCGCCGGCCCGAAGGCAGCGGCTGTGGTGTGACAACAGAGTTTCCATGCAAGGCTTCCCCTGGAGGGGAAGCTGTCGCCGAAGGCGACTGATGAGGTGTGCCAACCATATCGGAGCGAGACACCTCATCCGTCGCTACGCGCCACCTTCCCCTCAAGGGGAAGGCATGATAGGTCGCTTGAGTACAAGCAGAATCTGAGTGCTATGGTCTGATTAGTGACAGCAGGATGCAGTTTTGCCTGTAGTTGCAGCGCTGCACCCGGCGCGGGCGGAGCAGCCCTCACACCCGCCGCAGCCCGCAGGCGGAACCAGCTTTGCCCGGCGATGCTTCACCACGGCCCGCCCCACGATGGCGGCCAGCGCGCCCACAACGGCGACGAGGATGACGATATCGATGGGATTCATGGATAAACTCCCTTCTCCGTATCCTCAGCCCTAATAGCCCAGCAGACGGCCTACCTGGAAAACCGCGAAGGACACGACCCAGGCCACGGTGAACCAGTAGCCGATGGCAAACCACGTCCACTTGGCAGAGCTCATCTCGCTGCGCAGGGCGGATACGGCGGCCATGCACGGGATGTTGAGCAGGTTGAACAGCAGGAACGAGATGGCGGCCAGCGGCGAGAAGGTGGCCACCAGCGTGGTAGAGAGCGCAGCGGCGGCGCCATCGTCGGCCACCGCGTCGCCAGCGCCATACAGCACGCCCAGCGTGGAAACGATGGCTTCCTTGGCGATGAAGCCAGTCAGGATGGCCACGGCAGCCTTCCAGCCTTCGGGGCCCGAGGCGAAGCCCAGCGGAACGAAGATGTAGCGCAGGCCGTTGCCGATGATGCCCAGCATGCTGTCCTGGCTGTTGGCTTCCACCATCTGCAGCGAGAAGTTGAAGTTGCTCAGGAACCATACGACGACGGTGGCGCCCAGGATGACCGTGCCGGCGCGCACCATGAAGCCCTTGAGCTTATCCCACAGGTGCAGCGCCAGGCTCTTGAGCTGCGGCAGGTGATAGGACGGCAGCTCCATGATGAAGGGCGACGCCTCGTTCTTCATGACCAGCTTCTTGAGCAGGATGCCGCTCAGGATGGCCACCACGATGCCGGCGATGTAGATAGAGAACACGACGAGGTCGGAATTGCTGGCGAACAGCGCCGCCGTGAACACGGCGTAGATGGGCATCTTGGCGCCGCAGGACATGAAGGGCACCAGGATCATCGTCAGGCGACGGTCGCGCTCGTTGGGCAGCGTGCGCGCGGCCATCAGCGCCGGCACGCTGCAGCCAAAGCCCATCAGCATGGGCAGGAAGGAGCGGCCGGACAGGCCGAAGCGGCGCAGCAAGCGGTCCATCAGGAAGGCTGCGCGGGCCATGTAGCCGCTATCCTCCAGTATGGAGAGGAACAGGAACAGCAGCATGATCTGCGGCACGAAGGAAAGCATGGCGCCCACGCCGCCCACGATGCCATCCACGACCAAGCCCATGGCCCAATCGGAAGCGCCCAGGGCCGTTAACCCCGCAGCGATGCCTCCGCCCAACCAGCCGATCAGCTCTTCCGTGAGGCCCTGCAGCCACACGCCTGGGCTGGGAAGGTCCGGGATGCCCAGCAGCGTTTCGCCGAAGGTCAAATGGAACACCAGGAACATGAAGCCCAGGAAGATCGGGATGCCCAAAATGCGGTTGGTCAGCACCCGGTCCACCTTGTCGGACATTGTCAGCGCGCCTACGCGCTGGTCCTTGCGGGTGAGGTTGGGCGAATAGTTGGCAGTGATGTATTGGTAGCGTTGGTCGGCCACCCAGGCCTCGAAATCCTCCACATTGCCGACGCGCTGAGCCTCAACGCGCAGCTGCGCCACGCGCTCCTTGGCGGCTTCGGTCAAAACGGCTGCGCCGGGCAGCGGGTCATTCTCCAGCAGCTTGACGCCGTGGAACACCGCATGGCGCAGGTGGGCGGCCCGGGCTTCGGCCACGATGACGTCCAGCTCATGGCCCAGCGCCGTCTGCGAAAGCACCGAGGCGCCCTGGCGCGGCTGGGCTGCCGCCGCCTCGCAGGCATGGATGAGCTGATGGACGCCGCGGGCCTTGAGCGCCGACACCGTGACCACCGGCAAGCCCAGCGCCTGCTGCAAAGCCGGCACGTCGATGCGGTCGCCGTTGCGTTCCACAAGGTCGATCATGTTGAGAGCAACGACGATGGGCACGTCGGTCTCCATGAGCTGCGTGGTCAGATACAGGTTGCGCTCCAGATTGGTGGCGTCCACGATGTTGATGATGACATCGGGCGTATGATCGATCAGATAATTGCGGGCGATGACCTCTTCCTGCGTATAGGGCGAAAGCGAATAAATGCCCGGCAGGTCGATGATGTTGTGGAGCTTCCCCTCGTGCTTGTACTGGCCTTCCTTGCGGTCCACAGTGACGCCCGGCCAGTTGCCCACATGGGCTGTGCTGCCGGTCAGCTCATTGAACAGCGTGGTCTTGCCGCTGTTGGGGTTGCCGGCCAGTGCAAATGTCAGTGCCATAGGTACCTCCCCTCGTTTCGCTACAACGCTATATTTGTTCGACGAGCACTTCTTCGGCCTCGGCCTTGCGCACGCTGAGCTCGTAGCCGCGCAGGCGGATCTCCATGGGGTCTCCCAGCGGGGCCAGCTTGCGCATGGTCACCTGCGCACCCGGCGTGATACCCATGTCAAAAAGCCTCCTGCGCAGCGCACCCGCGCCGGTTACTTTCACCACGGTGCCGCTCTGACCGGGTTTGAGTTCTTTGAGTGTCGTCATGTCCTTCTCCCCCATTTGCCACAAATTTTCGCCGCACTTCTCAAAGGAATCCTTCCATCATCCGCACAACGTTTTATTTGTTAGCCTTTCCTAACACAGTATACGACCAAAATCACCAAGCGTCAATATAAAGTTAGCCGAAACTTACCATCTATTCGATTTATTGAAAACGCCATGGAAGAATTTTCAGCATTTGAGTCGGAGCAAATGTTTGTCGCGAAAGGATGATAGCACGTTGTAAAAAGGGTTCCTTGTTCCTGCCAATCGTGCTATGATAATCGTTAAAGCATCATTGCAGGAGAATGTCTTGGAAAAACTGACCGTGTCCATGGAAAACTATCTGGAAGCCGTCTACGAGCTGTCGCAGGCAGCCAGCGGCGCGCGCCTGACCGACATCGCCACGCGCATGGGCGTGACAAAGGCCAGCGCCAACAACGCCATGGCCGTGCTGTCGGACAAGGGCCTGATCACCAACGAAAAGTATCAGGAGATCACGCTGACCCCGCAAGGCGCCGCCCTGGCCCGTCTGGTCAGCGGCAAGCACGCGGCGCTGCAGCGCTTTTTCATCGAGGTGCTGGGCGTGGAACCGGCCATTGCCGAGCAGGACGCCTGCGCCATCGAGCACGTCATCAGCCACGAGACCATCAAAGCCGTGGAAAGATATTTAAAGAATCGCTGAACAAAACATGGCCCCCGCCCCAAGTCAGCCGGCAAACAGGTGAGCGCCGATGGATGAGCCTTTTGTCTTTGAACCAGCCAATGATCTGTACGACGAAGAACTTTACCTTTGCCTTATGGACACGATGCCCGCCGACGACGCCCGGGGCTGGGTGCCGGCCTATGCTTTTGAGATTGTGATACGCGAGACCCACGAGCCCGTGGGTGAAATCAACCTGCGCGTGGGAGACATTGATACACTGTTCTTTGCGGGGAACATCGGCTATACCATCGACCAGGCGCACCGCGGCCATCGTTACGCGCTGAAGGCCTGCCGCCTGCTGCTGCCTTTGGCCCGCCGGCACGGCCTGCGCCGGGTGCTGATCACATGCAACCCGGGCAACCTGGCCTCCCGGCGCACCGCGGAGCTGTTGGGTGCCCGTCTGGAGGGCATCGAGGCCATTGCGCCGGAGCACGACCTCTACCGGCGGGGCGAGCGGGAAGTGTGCCGCTATGTGCTGGAGCTGTAGCCCGGCTGGCCACGCAGGCAATCCTCGCGGGAATGCTCTTGACAGCGCCGCTTAAGCGCTTCAAAATGGTAGCACAATCGAATCATCATCAGACCGGTTGGGCAGGGTTTCCTGTTTCAAGATTTGAGCTTGCAGGGTGGAGAGCTCCATTGAGGAGTTGCTCCGCTTTTTTATTTGTGCGGACGTATTTCCGCAGGGGCGGCGCAAACCATAACATGGGTGCAGGGAGGCAGTATGCTTCAGTTTTTATTTCTGGCCGTAGGCCTGGTCATCATCATAAAGAGTGCCGACGTGCTCATCGACTCTTCTTCCAGGATCGCCCGCCGGTACGGCGTATCCACGTTCATCATCGGCATCACGGTGGTGGCCTTTGGCACCAGCGCACCGGAGCTGGCCGTTGGCGTGCTGTCGGGCATCCAGCAAGCCAACCGGCTGACGCTGGGCAACGTGATCGGCAGCGGCCTTAGCAATCTTTCGCTGAACATCGGCCTGGCCGCCCTGCTGCTGCCGCTGGCTGTGAAGGACAGCGTGGTGAAGCGGGAGATCCCCATGCTGCTGGCCGTAGAGGCGGCGCTGTGCGCGATGCTGTTTCTGGACGGGCAGCTCTCACGGCTGGAGGGCGTGCTGCTGTTGGTGGGCTTTGCCGCCTTTATGGTCTATATCATAAAAAGCTCCGGCAGCTCCATGCAAATCCAGCTGGACATTGAAGGCGACATCGATACCGATGCCGACGGCAACGGCATGCCCCAGGCCGTAGCGGATCAGCCCAACATGGGCAAGCTGTGGTTGTATTCCATTCTGTCGCTGGTCGGGCTGTTCGCCGGCGGGCAGCTGACGGTCAGTAGCAGCGCAGACATCGCCCGCAGCCTGGGCCTGAGCGAAACACTGATCGGCCTGACCGTCGTGGCGCTGGCCACCACGATGCCGGAGATCATCACAAGCATCATGGCGGTGCGCAAAAAGGAACCGGAGATCGTGCTGGGCAACTGCATCGGCAGCAACATCTTCAACATTCTGCTGATCCTGGGCGTTTCGTCGGCGATCTCGCCAATCCCCGTAGACGCCGGTCTGTGGATTGACGCCGCGGCCATGGTGGCCAACACCGTATTCGTGCTGGTGGTCTCCGTGGCTCACCGGCAAGTCCGCCGCCCTGCGGGCATCGTGCTGGTGGTTGCCTATGTGGGGTATTTGGTCTTTAAGGTCGTATCAGCCGTCATGTGAAAGGACCAGCGCTTTGGAGAGAACAGACCATATGAACTATTTGTTATTGGCCAAAAAAGGAAACACTTCTACGAAAATCAGAAGTGTTTCTTTTGAAATGATCTAGCAAAATTGGAATTCGTCGGCCTAGCGTTGTTCTTATGCCAGTAGTTGGTTGGCCAGTATAGTGGTGTTTGCATAATAACATACAATCCACTGCTTCGAAGGGCAGAGTTCCAATATAATACGAATCCAGACTTAGCTTTTCATAATGGTACTACTTATTGGCTCGCGCTCGCCTACGGTATTGTGTATAACTTCTTTTAAGCCCGGGGTTGACTAGTTTATCATAAGTATTTTTATATACTTCATCAGATATAAGGATTGGTTTAGACTCCTTAACAATATCTACAAACTCTTGGGCAGCCTCAAAATTGAGAAAGCCTGCAATGTCAGAAAAATACTGCACTGCAAAATCA
The DNA here is from genome assembly GCA_023422005.1 of Bacillota bacterium. Classification (GTDB taxonomy): domain Bacteria; phylum Bacillota; class Clostridia; order Christensenellales; family UMGS416; genus JAEYRA01. The sequence continues at coordinate 16,306 of JAEZSC010000120.1, forward strand.
TCACCATAAGCTTCTTTTATATTGCGTAGACTATTAGCATCTTGAAGAATGATGCGTAGTCGCATCCTGTTCTCTCTCGTCATGCCAACATAACTCTTTTCATTCATCAAGCGATGTAGAAAAGCGTGGTTCTGAGCCATTAACTCTTTGATAGCATTGTAGGAAGCATCTTTATTTATTATAGCCACATAAGTTTCCCATAATATTTCACCTCGCTCACCTTCTTCAAAGATAAACAAACCGTCATGTAAGATTTTAGAAACAACATAATGAAGAAAATTCCTATCATTGTAAAACGCCTCTTGAATTTTAGGGGACATTCCATATATTGAATCAAGGTTATAAAGCAACTTCAGTGTAGCTTTTGATATTTCTACATCATCAGTATTAACTAAACTAATATAATCGTTACAAAGTAATTTGTTCGATTTCATTTCATGAAACATGGCTTGTTCAAATTGCTCATCCAACACCTTAGTAGCTTTCATAAAGCGTAGTTTTTCTACATTATTCTGAAGCCCTAGCAAACCATTAATCTTTCTTTTAAACTCCTGTTTCCTCGAATCTGTGAGTTTTCGGTAAAATATTTTATCTGAATTAAGTGAATAAAATGTTGCTTTTGCAACATCTGGACTAAGTGAAGTAATGAATTTAAGCACATCAAAAGTTCCCACTACGCAATGCTCTCTTTTATTAAAGTAATCAGCTAACATGTTGACATGTTCTATCCGCACAATTGATGCAGGGATTAAAGTAATTGCAAGTGTTTCACTCATTATTGAGTTTATTTCTTCCCTAGTCATCAAAGGACAAGCACATGTAAACATAAATCTATACCTCGAAAGCAAGTTCGTCCTACTAACAGTAATAGTTTTTCGCAGAGCAGAAAATATCCTGAGTTGGTATTCCAATAACCATTCAATGTTATCCTTTATGCTTAAACGAATCTCATCTTTCTCAAAAGGTATTGCAATACCATCCGTATAAAATCCTATCAAAACATAGTTAAAATAGTATTTTTCTTGATAAAGTCTTTCACAAACTTGCGGCGAATAACCCATAAATCGATCGAAAGTACCAATTGCTTCTAGTGTCGCATTGCTAAGACCAGTATCAGCTAGGTGATTAACAAGCTGCTGATATGAAATAAAACATTTATCGCTTAAGTCACTTCCACTTTCAATATATGCACATATGTGTGTTTCAAAAGATGGAATTATACGATTTATGTGACACATATAATTTAGCAAATAAAATACCATAGCAGGAACGCCAAAAACACTAACCGCCTGTGAAAAGAGAAGCTCAACTTCAGTTTTGCAAACGTTATTTGTTTTATTTTCAGAGAACTTCTTCCAAACAACTTCAACATGTTCTACAGACAACCCCTGAGAGTTTTGGGCAAGTAGCCTTAAGGCGTTTTCGAGGGAAATATGTTCCATTTCCTCAACACTTACTAATTCATGTGAATCGACAAAAATGCTTTGGTACCAAAGAACTTCGCTACCATGCTCAAAACATAACATACGCCTAAGTTGCAGGAGTGTAGGCTCATACTTCTTCCCTTCCCAAATTTCACAAAATGATAACGCATGCTGTTCACCATACACGTTTCTTCTATGGTCAAAAGCAAGGATTCTACTAATTTTTTCAGTTGTTTTTGATACAGCATTGTCTGCATAATCAAGGTTCTCCATCCATTGCTTAACTCCATTAAAATGTCGTTGGAGTGCTTCGAGATATAAAGTCTCATCTAAAAAAATAATATCAGGCAATGCAATCCCAAGCTCTACAACTTTCTCAAATGCATCTTCAATCGCACCGACATCAGAATCCTTTGCTCGGTTAGCTGCATCGTTGATTTCTGAAATAGAATATTTTTCACCATATAGTATTGCATTGTATACCATTAGTCCTTCAACTGTGTAAAGATGCGATCCTTTGGGATAGTTGTAGAAATACGTTCTGTATGTTCCATCAATTAGCTTTGCATGAATAAGTTCCTTAATCACGTTAATATACTTGATATTTGAGGATGCAAGTAGCATTGAATACTGGTTGTCGTCTATAGTTCTATTACCCAAATATGAATTAACAAGTTTTTGAAATGCTTTATCATCTGTGCCTAAAAAATCACTTTCATATTCAGAGACCAGATATGCAACAACAGCACACTTTCGGAACTCGACATTGCAGCCAGGAAACTTACAACACAAAGACTGATATAACGAAAACGCGGTATTAAGTCGGTCTTTAATCTCTCTTATACCAAGAGCTTCTCCACGGATTATCCACTGCATCCCTTCAATTTTTAGCAAACTATTTCCAATAGGAATGGGAAGTTGTGTGCTTATAATGTCGTTTCTTTTTCCTTCAAGCAATCCATTTAGTATTGAGTCGTAATTATCAATATTAATAGGACGCAAATTAAGCATGAAGTCAAATAGCTTTGGATATAAAGCATCTTCCTTAAAACGCGAAGTGTTCTTTATAAGATTTTCTTCTGGCATAATATTAACAATAAAAGTGACGATATTTTTATGTACCCGGTTCCCTTTGTTCGACGTAACATAGTATTTTCGTAGTTCAGTAAGAAAATCCACAACAGCGTCTTTATTTGTAGCCCGGTCCAAATCTTCAACTATAACAACATAGTGTTTTTTATATCCAAGAGAGTTTTTGCTCTTTAGTATTTCCAAACGATATAAATCAATAATCTCAACTTCATCGATTTCTCGTTTTCCTTCAGATACTTTGGTTGAAAAAATAATATCAGCACGCGCAAACACGAACAAAGCCATGAGTGCTCCACATAAAACGAAAAGCCCCCAGTATTCAATCGGTATTTTGGTTATTGGCAGATATTGAAATACGTCAATATTTTCTTTGACTAGCCACCCAAACCCTAATAACATAATTGCAGCAATAAGTAAAGCCCAGTAAAGCCTCGAATTAATTCCGAGCTTTAGTAATCCATAATTTTTACTAAGCCTTCTGCTTATATAGGTTCCTGTCCTTATATCTATCTGGCTTGCTAATTGGTAAACAAAAGTACGATGTAAATCAACAAGTGCTGCACCATCGGTTGATTTGTCACTCTGAAGTGCAGTGCTCTGTGACCACATGGATAGTTTTATAATCTTCTCATTTTTTATTTTTCCGCGCTTTTTAGTAAGAAGCTCAGCAATACTCGACTTTCCTGCCCCAAATCGCGATATAATTGCAATCATTTGAGCCCCATTACTAATTGCGGCACTCAGTTTATCCACATATGTGTCAACACCAACGATATCTTTAGTCTCATCCTCAATGGGCGAATGAAGAAAAACCAAAGTATCCTTTTCTTCTTTAATCCTCTTACCGCAAAACATAGTTTTACCCACTTTAGGATTTAGTTGTTATCACATATTATAATCAGCATACATGATGTCCGCAATAGCAACATGCTTCAACACACAACACAATATTCCGCACAAACCTGCAAGCTGGGATTTGCCCAACCCTCTGTCTGCAGGGTCATTGCGCTATCTGGCCCATAAGGTCACCTCTGCAGTGACGTGAAAAAAACCCGCGCCTTGCGAAGGCGCGGGTTTTTGATTGGGACCAGGAAAAATGCTCAGATCATCACGGCTTTTACGTAGGGCACCAGCGTCACCTTACCGGTCATGCCGTAGTCCTTCACGGTCGTCGTGATCTTCGGGAACAGCGGCATTTCGCCCTCGGGGGCGCCCATATCCATATCGGGCTCAGGGCCTGCCATCTTCATGTTTCTGTAGTACCCCATGTCTTCCAATCGGTTGTTCAGCGTGGAGGAAACCTCAACCTGTATGGTGTTCTCACCGCCTATCAGATACCCGCCCAGGTCCACCGCCAGTCTGTCGAAATCAGCGCCGGGGACGGGCCGCCCGTTGACGAACACCGCGAAGGAGCAGTCGTTGGTCGTGGTCAGCCGCAGATAGGCGCCGTTGCCACCGGTCCAGCTGTCGGGTATGGTTACCCTGGTCGTGTAGGTGCCCACGCCGGAAACGGCAGGGCCTACGGCTTGGATGTCCTTCCACGGCAGCAGCGCGGTGGGGCCTACGGCGATGGGTGTCTTGTTGGTCTCATAATACACTTCATTGGTCGCATAGCCCAGGCCGCGGTCCTCGTGGATGACGACCTTCTCGCCCATGGTCCAGTCTTCCACCGTCAAATCCCAGATGGGTAGGTCGATGGCGTCGGGCACCGTCAGTTCCGTGGTGACCGCGGAACCATCGGACAGCTTTGTCGTGTACGCGCCGCTTTGGGTCGCCCGGATCACAAGCCTGCCGTTTTCCAGGAGCACCTCGCAGGCGTCGCTGTGCACGGCGTGCAGGGCATCGGCCTTGGATGTGTCTATGGCGATGACGGTGGCCTCGCCGGCCTGCAGCGTTGCCTCAACGACTGTGCGGCCGTCCATATGCTCGTATTTGCCCAGTTCGGCGACTTCACCGGTCCAGCAGTTGATCTGATAGGGTTTGCCGACACCATCCACGGCGATCTTGAAGGAGTAAGCCTCCTTGACCGGGTACATATAGTTGTAGGCGAACAGATATTTGACGTCTCCGTCTTCTCGAAGGAATGTCAGAATGCCCCGGTTGGCCTGTGTGAACCGGGCTCTGGGCTGCACGCCAAGGGCCAGCAGCGCGTCCATCGTCTTGGCTTGGTCATCCACCTCGGCAACGTTGGGCAGCGCCTTCAGCGCGGCGATCACTTCGGCCAATAGGTCGTCGGCCTTGTCGAGGAACGGCGTCTTTGCGGCGGCCTTTGCATGGGTCTTGTCCACGCCGATGCGAAGGTTCTCTGTTACGCCGTTCACCAGCACCACCGGCAGCCCCTGCCGGGCCCACGCCAGTATGACCTTGGCCGAAGACAGCGGCAGCGCCTCCTGGTACAGGATCAGCGCCTGATAGCCCGGCCCATCGGGGGAGACTACGCCGTCCCGGAAGGCAACCTCACAGTCCTCAAGAAGCTGCGGCGCGAAATAATCGTAGGTATAGCCGTTGTTCTGCAGCGTCATGTCCTTCCAGTAAATGCCTTCGTTGTTGCGCAGCAGCCCCGTTTCATAGAAGGTTTTTTCCTTCATACCGGCGATCATGCCCATCCCCATGACCAGGTTGTTGAACTGATAGTCCAGGCGCAGGATGCCCAGATCGATACGGGGCTTCCCCTGCCGCAGTATCATCTGATAGCGGGCCACCATGGTGGTCCAGGCGTTGTAATGCCGGAAGGCGGGCTGGCGGCTGCCGAAACGCTCGGAGAAGATGGGCAGCATGCCCTCGTGACCGGGCCATTGGGTGGATTCATCGGCGCCGGCAATGCTGGAATAGCCGTGCAGCACCGTGCGGCTGACGCCGGCGGCAAACTGCGTGAAGATGATCTGGGTGTAGAAATCCAGGCCCATCATGAAATTCATCAACGTCGCGCCGGTCTCGCTGGAATAGAGCCGGTTGAAGAGATGGGCGGGGCCGGCCAGATTGCGGTAGGAGTCGATCTGCGAAGCGAACTCCAGCGACTCGGTCTCTATGCCGTCCACGTATTTGCCGGGGATGGAAATTTCGAAGGGCATGCCGTAGGAAATCTCCGCCCGCAGCGTCATGCCGACGCTGTGCAGCCAGGCCTGCATGGGCTCCAGCATGTTGACGATATACAGCTCGGTCATGGTCTGGTAAAGGTCGTTCCGTATGCGCTCCAGCAGATCGGCGTTTTGGGCTTCGTAATAATACTTGTATTTGCCAAAGGAGAAGAATCCCTTTTCCTCTTTGACGACAAAGGGCAGATAGGGGGTCAGGTCGTAACCCCGGCGGCTGCGGAACTCGTCCAGCAGATGGTAGCCCCAGAACTGGCCGCCCCGCCCATAGGTGGACAGCTCCAGCGAGTCCATATACATCTGCACCCTGCCGTTCCGATTGATGTCTGAGCGCAATCCGGGGGTCAAAACCTCTTCGTTCCAGTATGCAATCAGCGCGTCGATGCCGTACCGGTCGATATAGTTCACGGTGTAGGAGACGCTGATCGAGGGCGAGGCCGTTTGCCCGGTGCCGTGCAGCCAGAACGCGATGAGCTCATAGTCGCCATCCTCGGGAGCGGCCCAGGTAAGTACCTTATCGCCATTCATGTCAGCAACCTGGCCGGTCAATACCGTGAGGCAATCAGGGCACAGCCAGACGGCGCCCCCGTCCTGCGACACCCGCTTGGCAGCCACAACGGCGATCAGCTCCTGCACATGGACGTTCTTCTTTCTGATCTTGGCCTTTTCCAGCGCGCCCGAGAAGGTGGCTCCGGCGCTCACCGTGACGGCGGTGAAATCCAGCTCCTTGGCGGCGGCCCTGTCGTCGGGCACAATGGTGATGAGGTTGGCGTTGGACCAGTTGGTGCCGCTGGTCATGCTGGCGCCCATCCCGCGGGCGGTGGTTTCGGCGATGATCAGCTGCGAGTCGTGCACCCACTCCTCGGAGCCCCAGCCGTACCGGCTGGAATCGGCCCCCGCCTCGCCCATGGCGAGGAACTCGGTGGCGCCGAAGCCGGCTTCGTACACCTGCTGGATGTCCTTTTTCAATGTCTCGTCGGTGTGGAACCCCTCTGCCAGCCACCAGCGCACTTCCGGCCAATACTGGATATCCGGCCTGGCCAGCTTGGATTGGAACATATCCATGTGCCTTCCTCCTTGTATTGTATTCATGCCATTACAACAGAAAAATACGGTTTACACAGGCGTTTGGGAAAGGGTTGTCCATCACGAAGCATTGAATATCCGATGATTATATATTATATGTTTATCCATATAATTACACCGTAATAAATTTAAAACCTATAAAACATGTTCGTTTTTGAACATTGAGCGCCTTATAAAGCAAAACCCGCCCGGATGCCCGGACGGGTTCTCTTGTCATTAAGGGGTCTAGCGCACTTCGCTGCCGTCAGGCAGACCATCCACCTCTACGACCTTCAGGTTGCCCTCGTCGTCGCTGGCGGCCAGTATCATGCCTTCGCTGAGCACGCCGCGCAGCTTGGCGGGCTTCAGGTTGCACACCAGCACCACGGTCTTGCCGATCATTTCTGCGGCCTTGTATTGCTTGGCGATGCCGCTGGCCACGGTGCGCTGCCCCAGCGAGCCCACGTCCAGCGTCAGCTTGAGCAGCTTGTCGCTCTTCTCCACCGTCTCGGCGGTCACCACCTTGGCCAGCCGCAGGTCCACCTTGGCAAAATCGTCTATCGTGATCTCGGGTTTCAGCGGCCCGCCGGTCTTTTTGGCCTGCGGCGGCGCGCTCAAAGCGGCCAGCGCCTCCAGCTCGGCCTCGATGTCCAACCGCGGGAACAGCGCCGGCAGCGTCTCCACCAGGTGCCCGCTGGGCAGCAAGCCGAATTGCGCCGCCGATTCCCAGTTGGTCAGCGCCCCCTGGGCGATGCCAAGCTGGCGGAAAAGCAGCGCCGGCGTGCGCGTGAAGCACGGCTGCAGCAGCACAGCAGCAATGCGCAGGCACTCGGCCAGGTGATAGAGCACCGTACCCAGCCGCTCGCGGTTGGCCTCGTCGCGGGCCAGCGTCCACGGCGTGTTGATGTCGATGTAGCGGTTGCACTCGCCGATGAGCTTCCACAGCTCTGTCAGCGCCAGAGAAAACTGCATCTTGTCCATGTTGGCGCAGAGGGCCCCATAGGTCTCGCCGGCCAGCGCGCGCAGGCGCTCATCCACATCGGTCAGCGCTCCGCAGGGGGGCACAGCGCCGGCGAAGTATTTCTGTATCATCGCCACGGTGCGGCTGGCCAGGTTGCCCAGGTCGTTAGCCAGGTCGCTGTTGATGCGCCCCAGCAGCGCCCGGTTGGAAAAATCTCCGTCGGAGCCAAAGGGCATCTCCCGCAGCAGGAAGTATCGCACGGCGTCCAGCCCGTAGCGTTCCACGAGCACCGTCGGGTCCACAACGTTGCCCCTGGATTTGCTCATCTTCTCGCCGCCCAGCACCAGCCAGCCATGGCCGAACACCTGCTTGGGCAGCGGCAGGCCCAGCGCGTGCAGCAGGATGGGCCAGATGATCGTGTGGAAGCGGATGATCTCCTTGCCCACCAGGTGCACGTCCGCCGGCCAGTATTTGCGGTACAGCGCATCGTCGTCACCCTGATAACCCAGTGCGGTGATGTAGTTGCTGAGCGCGTCCACCCAAACATACACGACGTGCTTGGGGTCAAAATCCACGGGGATGCCCCAGGTGAAGCTGGTGCGCGACACGCACAGGTCTTCCAGGCCCGGCCGCAGGAAGTTGTTGAGCATCTCGTTGCGCCGGCTGACCGGCTGTATGAATTCCGGGTGCTCCTCGATGTAGCCGATGAGCCATTCCTGATATTTGCTGGCGCGGAAGAAGTAGGCCTCCTCCTCGGCCATCTGCACCTCGCGGCCGCAGTCCGGGCACTTGCCGTCCTTGAGCTGCGTCTGCGTCCAGAAGGCCTCGCAGGGCGTGCAATACCACCCGGAGTATTTGCCCTTGTAGATGTCGCCCTGGTCGTAGAGCTGCCGGAAAATTTTTCGCACGGCGCTCTTATGGCGGGGTTCCGTGGTGCGGATGAAGTCGTTATAGCTGATGTCCATGGTCTTCCACAGGGTCTTGATGCCCGCGACAATGTCATCCACAAACTGCTGAGGCGTTACGCCGGCGGCGCGGGCGCGGTCCTCGATCTTCTGGCCGTGCTCGTCGGTGCCGGTTAAGAAGTACACGTCATAGCCGCGCAGGCGTTTGTAGCGGGCCATGGTGTCGGCCGCCACCGAGCAATAGCTGTGACCGATGTGCAGCTTGTCGCTGGGGTAATAGATCGGCGTCGTGATATAAAAGGTCGGTTTCATCAGGCCCTCCCGGAAAGAAACACACCCCGCTCCCATGCGAAGCGAGGCGTTCTTGATTGTATCGTATTATAAGGATTGCCGGCGAGGCTGTCAAGAAACAACCGTCATGGTCAGAGCTCCCTTTCGTTATCGAATCATACCGAATAAACTGCCACTAACAAGCACGAACAAGTATTGCAGTTTACCTTTGACACTTAGTGGTATATAAACTACAATGGTGTCTATTCTGACACTTTCGTTATTGATATTCGCGTTTCAGATACAGCCAGCGCAGCCGCGCCAAGGGAGAAAACGCAACCATGGATATTACATCGATACTGGGCCTGTTGTTCGCCTTTGGCGGAATCGTTGTCGGGTTTATACTGGAAGGCGGCGAGCTAAAAGGCCTTTGGCAAAACACCGCCGCCATGATCGTGCTGGGCGGTACCGTAGGCGCGGTGTTCATCAGCTTCCCACTCAAGGAGCTCAAGCTGTTGCCCCAGATGTTCAAGCACGTGTTCACTAACCAGAAGATCGATGAACTCAAGGTTATCAACCAGATCGTACACTTTTCGGAGTTGGCCCGCCGCGAGGGCCTGCTGGCGTTGGAAAACGAGCTGTCCAGCATCAAAAGCCCGCTCATGGAAAAAGGCGTCCGCCTGATCATCGACGGCACCGAAAGCCACAGCACCAAGGACATCATGAGTTGGGACCTGTACCTGGTCAACGACGTCTACACCCGCGGCGGAAAGATCTTCGCCGCCGCCGGCGGCTATTCACCCACGATGGGCATCATCGGTACGGTTATGGGCTTAATTTCCGTGCTGGCCGCCGACCAGAGCGACCCCGCCCACCTGACCCACAGCATTTCCACGGCCTTCATCGCCACGCTGTACGGCGTGGGTTTGGCCAACCTGCTGTGGCTGCCCTTCGAGGGCAAGATAAAAGCGAAAGCCGCCCGGGAACGCCTGGTCAACGAGCTTATCATCGAGGGCGTGCTAAGCATACAGGCCGGCGACCACCCCAACACCGTACGCGAGAAGCTCAACCAATCCTATTTTGAAAAGGCCGCGGGCAAGAAGGCAGCCGCGGCCAAAGCCGGAGCGCCGGCGGCCGAGGTCAAATGAACAGCCATCATGAAGAACCGGAAAAGGAAAACAATGAACGCTGGCTGCTGACATATTCGGACCTGATCACGCTGCTGCTGGCGTTTTTTATCATCCTGTACTCCATGGCCAATGTGGATAAGGAGAAGTTCAAAAGGCTGATGGAGTCGCTGGGCAGCCAGTTCGGCGCCGGCGGCAACGCCGGCGCGGGCCAAACCAGCGGACTGTCCAATGAGACCGGCGCCGGCGGCGCCAGCATCACCTTTCCGCCGCCGGATGGCGTTGATCTTGGCATCACCGTATCGCCCGGCGCCACGCCCAACGGCGTGGGCAACGCCATCGAAATCGATAAAATGGAGCAGGTCAAGGGCGAAGTTGAGGACATGCTCAACGCCGCCAACCTGGGCAATGAGGTCAAGGTGTCACTGACCGAACAGGGCCTGGAAATCAGCATCAACGCCGAGGTGCTCTTCGACATCGGCAGCGCCATGCTCAAGCCCAAATATACGACTACCGTGGGAAAAATCACCAATGTGCTGTCCAAACTCAAGGGCAATCAAATCATCGTGGAGGGCCACACCGACAACGTGCCCATCAAGACCTACCAGTTCCCCAGCAACTGGTATTTGTCCACCGCCAGGGCCATCTGCGTGCTGGATCTGATCATGAAAAACCACGAGCTGGACCCCAACAAACTCAGCGTGCAGGGGTATGGTGATTCCCGCCCCATCGCATCCAACAGCACGCCCGAAGGCCGCGCAAAAAACCGCCGGGTCAACATCATCATCCTGAAAGACGCCTACAACGCCGGTATCGACAACTCCACGCCACCGCCCGCGGGCAGCGACCCGGAGACCAGCCCACCGCGCTCTCTTTCCCACAGCCCCACGCCCGCCGTCAGTGCGGCAGGCCACTGAGTTCAAATAAAAGCACCGCTCATAGGGCGGTGCTTTTGCTTTGCCAGTAAATTTCGCGCCCTGCGTTGCGCCTTGCGCAACTGTCGGCTTGCTGTCACATCGGTTAAAGCCGACGCTGTCGCAAGCCGGGGCAGTGCCATCGGGCGCGACCTGCGCATCGCCCCGCTGTGCTTCGCACAGCCTACGGCTTGCTGTCGCATCGGCAGAGCAGACGCTGTCGCAAGCCTGGGGTAATACCTCGCCGACATCCAGTCGGCGAGTGCGGCAGAGCCGCACAAGGCGACGCTGGGCTGCGGCGCATCCAGCGCCAAAGGCCAAAGGGCTTTCCGATCGCCCTTTGGAAACCTTCGGACCCATAGAGAAGGTTTTCAGACGAGCAGCTATTGCCGCAGGCCGGTTTATCCTGCCAAGGCAACGGGTACCCCTGCAGAACCGCAAGCAAATCCCGCCTGCAGGCGATCCTTCGTTCCAAAAATCCAGAATGAGCCGAGTAATCGAAGGCCCGCTGGTGACAGTTATCGCCGGCGGGCAAACATAAAACAAGCAAAGCCGTCTGAATCGCCAAGGCGCCACAGCGCCGCAGGCGAAAAGCGAAGGGGCTGTTTCAAAATGAAACAGCCCCTAGCGTTCACATTGATATCCCACGGTGCCGTCCACCCCGCGTAAATCACCCGCCTCTCCGGCAGGTGGGTGCTCTGCCTGCAGCTTCTGTCTTCCTTTGCGAGAAGGCATGACATCCGTGCAGGACCC
>JAEZSC010000168.1 GCA_023422005.1 Bacillota bacterium
AAGTGGGCGTAGGGCTCCAGCGTGCCCCAGTGCAGCGTGCCGTAAACGGTGGCGTCGGCCTGCCTGCCCCCGCCCACCATCTCCATGATGTCGATCTCGCCGCAATCCGGCCAGCGGTAGGCGCCCATAGCGGCATCGGGTTGGTCGCCCATCATCCAGAAGGCCGGCCGGATGCCCTTGCCATAGGGCAGCCGGGCGCGCATCTCCACGATGCCGTAGGTAAAGCTGCGCTTGTGCTGCGTGGTGATGCTGGCGCTGGTGTAGGCATGGGGCGCCTGGGGGCCATGGCTCTTTGCCAGCAGCGTCAGGCGTCCATCCTTCACAAGGACGTTGCTGCCGTCGTCGGTGTACCATTGCAGCTCGTGGTTGCGGATAAGTCCGGTCTCATAATTCCACACCGAAGGGTCCAGCTGGTCGCCTTCAAACTTGTCGGACCAGACCAGCCTATAACCTTGGCGGTTCAGCGTTTCCATGGGCAGTCCCCCCCCTGTCGCCTATTCTTCCACGCGGATGACGCCGGCCACCGAGCAGATGGACGGCAGCGCCTTGAACTCCTGGAGTGCCGCCGCCATGGCGCGTTCCCGGGTGCGGTGGGTGATCATGTAAATGGGCGCCGTGTCGGTGCCCCAGCCCTTCTGTACCAGCGAGGCGATGCTGATGTTCTGAGCGGCCAGCACGCCGGCGATGTCCGCCAGCACGCCGGGGCGGTCATGCACATCCAGGTGCAGGAAATAGCGGCTGTCCCAATCCAGCGCGATTTGGGTGCCCGGGTCCACATCGTCGGTATTGATGAACGTGTTGTAGCGATGCTTAGGAGCCTTGGCGGCGGTGATCAGATCGCTGACGATGGCCGACGCCGTGGGCAGATCGCCCGCGCCGCGGCCATAGAGCATCAGGCTTCCCACGGTGTTGCCCTGCAAGTACACAGCGTTGTATGAGCCGCGCACCGAGGCCAGCGGGTGCTCCCGGGGGATGAACGTCGGGTGGATGCGCGTCTCCACGCAGTGGCCGCGCTTCTTGCCTATGGCCAGCATCTTGATCTCATAACCAAGCTCTCGGCCCTGGGCAACGTCTCCTGGGGACAACTTCGTGATGCCCTCGCGAAAGATGCGATCCACGGGAATCTTCGTGTGGAACGCCAGCGACGTCAGGATGGACAGCTTGCATGCGGCGTCGATGCCCTCCACGTCGTTGGTCGGGTCCGGCTCAGCAAAGCCCAGCCGCTGAGCCTCGGCCAGCGCGTCGGCATAGCTTAGTCCCTCGTCGCTCATGCGCGAGAGCATGTAGTTGGTTGTGCCGTTGATGATGCCCTTGATCTCGCTGATCTCGTTGGCCTGCATGGATTCGTTGATCGTCTTGATGACCGGTATGCCGCCGCACACGCTGGCTTCGTAATACAGGCCTGTGTTGCCCTCGCGGGCGGCGGCCTCCAGCATGGGCCAGCGGTAGGCCACGGCCTCCTTGTTGGCGGTTACCACGGTCTTGCCGGCCCGCAGCAGCCGGGCCATGTAGTCCGATGCCGGCTCCACCCCGCCCAGAAATTCCGCGACGATCTCGATCTGCGGGTCTTCGAGGATGTCCTCAAAATCCTGGGTCAGCATGTAGGGCTGCACGCCCGGCGGCCGGGGCTTGGTCGTATCCCGCACCAGCGCGCGCACCAGTTCAAAGTGCAGGCCCTCGCGGTGGGCAATGCCCTCACTGTTCAGGCCCAGCGCTGTATACACGCCGGATCCTATGTTTCCCATGCCCAAAAAGGCGATTTTTACCGTGCGCACGCTCATGATTGCTTGCGGTTGCGCTCGTAGATAACACGCAACCCCTCCAGCGTCAGGCTGCCGTTGACACGGCTGATGGTCTTGGATTCCGGTGAAATGAGCCTGGACATGCCGCCGGTGGCGATGACCTGCACAGCCGGGTCGCCCAATTCCGCGCGCATCAGCGTCACGATGTTGTCCACCGCGCCCACATAGCCGTAGAGGATGCCCGCTTGCATGCCGGCGACGGTGGAGCGATTGATAACAGTATCCGGCCGGATCAGCTCAATGCGTGGCAGTTTGGCCGCGTTGGCCACCAGCGCCTCGGTGGAAAGCTTGATGCCCGGCATGATGGCGCCGCCCAGGAATTCACCATCGGCGCTGACGGCATTGAACGTCGTGGCGGTGCCGAAATCGATGACGATGGCCGGCCCGCCATACAGCTCATAAGCCGCAACGGCTGAGGCTATGCGGTCGGAGCCCACCTCGCGGGGGTTGTCGTAACGGATGTTGAGCCCGGTTTTGACGCCGGGGCCCACAAACAGCGGGTCAAAGCCCAGATAGGTGCGGCACATGTGCTCCAGCGTGAAGTTGATGGACGGTACCACCGAGGACATCACGGCAGCCTCGATCTGCCCGCGTCCGATGCTCTTCAAATTCAAAAACTGGGTGAGCATCAGGCCGTATTCGTCGCTGGTCTTGTACATGTCGGTAGAGAAGCGGACATACTCGACCATCTCTCGGCCGTCGTAGATGCCGGTCTTGATGTTCGTGTTGCCCACGTCCATGGTCAGTATCATAAGTTCAGTCCTTCTTTATTACTTTTTGGAGCGCCAGTATGATGGGTGTACAGACGATCATCGCCGCAACCATCTCCAGCAAACCATTTACGATCAACGTCGTGCCAAGAACGATTCCCAGCGCACTGGTCAGACTAGGGCCACCCAAAACCGTAATAATGCCTAAGAAAAAAATCGTGTTGGTCACAGATCCCACCGCTGCGGTAATCGGCAAGCCCACAGCCCTCTTCATTCTTTTTGTCAGGCGGTACATACCATAAGTAGTCAATGGTATCAGTAACCGGGTGACGAATATGGCTGGAAACATGGCAAATGGGTACTGATTGATGAGCGCCATTGTTAATGGATCGCTTACACCTCGCACTAGGCTGGTGATGCCAAAGAGCAAGCCCAAGAACAAGCCAGATTGCCACTCAAGCAGTACGGTCCCAATGATTACGGGCAAGCACATGAGCGTGATGCTGAAAGGTCCGATGGGCACAGGGATGTATCCGACGGGTAGTGGAGCCAGTCCCATGATGAGCATGAGCGCTGCCATCAGCGCCGTGGCGGTGAGCCTGCGGGTCTTGGTATTCATGTTTTCCCTCCGTTCAGACTCCTCAAGGGATGTCTGACGCTAATTAAAAAGAATGTGCCAGTCCGGTTCCTCGCGGATACCGGCTTAGTCGTATTATACCATGTTTATGCAGCATGGCAATGCGCCAAAAGGCATAGATGAAAGCAGAAAAGCATCCAATTTTTTGGCAAGAATGGCTGTTTATTTTGCGGTCTATTATGTTATACTGATTCCAATCTTGTTTGGAGGTGCTTAAGATGTCCTATTGGAAATGTTCCGTCTGCGGCATGACCGTCGAAGGTGACAACCCGCCGGCTGCCTGCCCCAAGTGCGGCGCGCCCGCCGAGAAGTTCGTAAAGCTCACCGACGAGGAAGCAGCCAAGGTCACCGCTTCTGACCGCACCAACGACATCCATATGCAGATCGTGGGTCTGGCCATGGAAATTGCCAAGCTGGCCGAGGAAGGCATCCAGATCAACCTGGACCCGCCCTGTGTCGCTTTGTTCACCAAGGCCAAGGACGAGGCCTGGATCATCAAGCAGCGCAGCAAGGCCGAAATCGCCGGCCACATCGGCAAGGGGAAATGGT
>JAEZSC010000175.1 GCA_023422005.1 Bacillota bacterium
TTTTTGAGCGCTTTTACGGTTGGCGAGTCCTCCGCGGGGCATCCGCCGAATTTTCGATAAACCCCGACCTCGTCAGAACGGCGATCGGAATGCCGTTCTCAGGCGCTTTATATAGTTTTGGTTCGGCGCTTTGCCAGCCTCACATCCTTTCCTTAGATAAACCGCGCTGTCACGCTCAGCGTAAAGAGTCAAATATTCTATGCACAGGACAAGGATTTCGCGCCTTAGGCGCGACCAAAGGGCTTTCCGATCGCCCTTTGGAAACCTTCGGCCCCAATTCTTGGATAATGCCTAACTACCCCAATCTCTCCTTGATCAGCGTGGCAATGCGCACGGCGTCGTCATGCACCCGCTGCTGGTCCTGCCCTTCGATCATCACGCGGATGAGCGGCTCGGTGCCCGAGGGCCGCACCAGCACGCGCCCGCGCCCCTCATAGCTGCGCTCCACCCGCAGGATCTCCTCATTGATGACCACGTCTTCTTTGAGCAGCGTCTTGGCCTCGTTGCCGGAGAGCGTCACATTGACCAGCACCTGCGGGTAGATGTCCATGACGCACTTACAGACACTGAGTTTTTGCCCGCTGCGCCGCACGGCGCTCAGCAGCTTCAGGGCGCTGATGAGCCCGTCACCGGTGGTGTTGCCGTGCAGGAAGATCACGTGGCCGCTCTGCTCGCCGCCGATGGCGTAGCCTTCCTCCACCATGCGCTCCAGCACATAGCGGTCGCCCACGGCGGTCACCGACAAATCCACACCGGCGGCCTCCATGGCCACCTTCAGGCCCAGGTTGCTCATGACGGTGACGACCAGCGTATTGCGATCCAGCAGGCCGCGCTGCTTCATGTCCAGCGCGCAGATGGCCATGATGCGGTCGCCGTCGATGATCTCGCCGGTGTCGTCCACAGCCAGCATGCGGTCAGCATCGCCGTCGAAGGCAAAACCCATATCGGCGCCGGTGTCGCGCACGATGCTGGCGATGTGGTCCATGTGGGTGGAGCCGCAGTTGTCGTTGATGTTGAGGCCGTCGGGGTTGTCATACACGGCCAGCACCCGGGCGCCCAACTCCTGAAACAAGCGCGGCGCAATCTCCGCGGCGGCGCCGTTGGCGCAGTCCAGCGCGATGCTCATGCCCCGCACGTCGATGTCGATTTGAGTCTTGAGATACTCGATGTAATCGTCCTGGGCGCGCTCCACAGCGGAGATGGTGCCGATATCGGCGCCGGTGGCCCGGGGAAGCTCGCAGCTCTTGCAGCGGATGAGCTCCTCAATGCGGTCCTCCACGGCGTCGGGCAGCTTGAAGCCCCGGCTGTCGAAGAACTTGATGCCGTTGTATTCCATCGGGTTGTGGGAGGCGGAAATAACGACGCCGGCGTCGCAGCCATAATGGCGCGTGAGCCACGCCACGGCGGGTGTGGGCATCACGCCCACCTGCAGCACATCAGCGCCCACCGAGCAAATGCCCGCCGACAGGGCGGCTTCCAGCATTTTTCCGGAGATGCGGGTATCCCTCCCCACGAGAATGCGCGGGCGTCGCTTGGTGTCACTTAAGACCGTAGCGCCGGCTCGGCCCAAATCATATGCCAGCGTCGCGTCCAGTTCTTCGCCCGCCACGCCGCGGACACCGTCGGTTCCAAACAATCTTGCCACAAGCAGCCTCCCAAAACGCAATCAAAACTCAAACAAACGGTATTCTATCACGACAGCAAAAGGTTGGCAATTTGGTATAGCCCAACACAACTTGTCTGCTCACGTCTCGGTCAGATATTCGCTGACGGCGGTGGCGGCGACGGCGCCGTCGGCTGCTGCGGTAAGGACTTGCCTTAGATAGGTGTCGCGCACGTCGCCAGCGGCAAACACGCCCGGCACACTGGTATGCATTCGGGCATCCGTTTTTATGTATCCATAATCCGTCAGATCCACCTGGCCGCGCACGCACTCGGTGCGCGGATGCACGCCAATGGCGATGAACAAGCCTCGAACCTGGATTTCCTGAAGCTGCCCGCTGGTCACATTCTTCACCCGCAGGCCGGAAACCTCGGTATCGCCAAGGATGTCCTCCACGACGCTGTCCATGAGCAGATGTACACGGCTGTCGGTCTTCACCCTGTCGCTCACCACCGCGGCGGCTCTGAACTCTTGGCGGCGGTGGATTAAATATACCTTTTCGCAGATGCGTGCCAGGTAGGCCGCATCCTCACAGGCGGTATCGCCGCCGCCCACCACCGCCACCGGCTGGCCGCGGAAAAAGTTGCCGTCGCAGGTGGCGCAATAGCTGACTCCCCTACCCACGAGCTCCATCTCGCGCTTGAGCTTGAGCGGCGTGGGTTGCGCCCCCATGCAAAGAATGACCGCGCGGGCGGTGTGCTCACCGCCGGATGTATGGATGCGCTTTACGTCACCAGCCAGCTCCATGCTTTCGGCGGATTCATAGAGCACCTCCAGGCCAAAGCGCGTGCACTGGCGCTCCAACAGCGTGCCGAATTCGGCGCCGCTGACACCGTCGGGAAAGCCTGGATAATTCTCCATAAGCGCCGTCGTGACGATCTGCCCACCGGGGAACATCGCCTCCAGCATCGCAGTCTTTAGCCCTGCCCGGCTGGCATACATGCCGGCCGTCATGCCCGCCGGCCCGCCTCCCACGATCAGGCAATCATAATGCGCCATATGTTCCTCCTATTTTTTCGTCCTTGATATTATATTACACGACGCAAAAAAGGACACGGGGTAAATACCCGCTATGCCGGGGCGTATGCCAATTGGCGACCGGTATTGGTCGAAAACAAAATTCCGGAAAACCAGTTGTAAAGAAGCATATTCATGTAAATTCCGTGTTAAATGTCTGGCTTGCGCCATATGCAACACGCGATTTTTACTTTATACTGTGTCTGTTTGTTAAGCAGACGTTAATATGATGTTAGCCAAATGATAAGGGACTGTTAAGAATCCGGCAAATGAGAAATCATACGGTGTAAACCGTGATAATTGGAGTTAAGCATGCTGTTGGGTGTGGTCGTCGTCATGATACTGGTGAGCTGTTCTGTATTCGTCAATGGATGGACCGACGCGCCCAACGCCATCGCCACCGTGGTTTCCACACGGGTGATGCGCCCAAGAGCGGCTGTCATGATGGCAGCGGCTTTTAATTTGTTGGGTGTTCTGCTGTCGGGCTCCGCCGTAGCCGTCACCGTGAGCAACATCGTCTCGCTGGACGCCGGCAAGCAAGGGCTCATCACGCTGGCCGCCGCCCAGTTTTCCATCGTTCTGTGGTCCACCGTTGCTTGGAAGTTCGGTCTGCCCACCAGTGAAAGCCACGGTTTGATTGCCGGCCTCACCGGCGCGGGCTTGGCCACCTCTGGGTTTGCAACCTTTACGTCCACCTCTTGGGGCAAGATCCTCTACGGCTTGGCCATCTCCTCTGTGCTGGGCTTTTTCGTGGCCATCGTCGTCACCTGGATCATCATCGCGATCTTCCGCCGTGTGCGCCGCAGCGCTGCCAACAAGTTCTTCTCCTGGGGCCAGGTGGCTTCGGCAGCATTGATGGCCTACAACCACGGTGCGCAGGACGGGCAAAAGTTCCTGGGTATCTTCTCACTGGCGCTGATGCTGGGCGGGCTGCTGCCCATGAGCGCTCAACCACATATTCCGCTCTGGGCCAAGCTGTGTGTGTCCGCCGTCATGTGCCTGGGCACGTCGCTGGGCGGCTACCGCATCATCAGCAAGATGGGCATGGAGATGGTCAAGCTGGAGAAATACCAGGGGTTCTCGGCGGAGGTGGGCGCGTCGGCGCTGATGTTCCTGGCTACGGCGCTGGGCATTCCGCTCTCCACGACGCAGACCAAGGCCACCGCCATCATGGGCGCCGGCGCCGCGCGCAGCCTGAAGAATGTCAACTGGTCCATCGTCAAGGAGATGTTCATCGCTTGGGGCCTCACCTTCCCCATCTGCATCGCTATCGGCTATGTGATGACCAAGCTGTTCACGCTGATATTTTAAGGAGGATTTCCATGTCCCGAATTTTTAAGAAGGAAGTCAACTACTTTGACCAGTTCGTCGTCGGTGTAGAGCACTGCAAACGCGCGGCGGATCAGCTGCTGGCCATGCTCAACGACGAGAGGCTCAACAACGAGGAGCGCGAAGTCATCCATCGCATAGAGCAGGAAGCCGACAAGCACGTACACCTGATGTTCAACAACCTGAACCACTCCTTTATCACGCCCATCGACCGCGACGACATCATAGAGATCGTCAAGGAGACCGACAACGTGACCGACGGTATCGACGCCGTGGCGGAAGAGTTCTACATGCTTCACATCGACCAGCTGCTGCCAGCGTCCCGTACAATGGCCGAGCTCATCGTAAAGTCCTGCGCCAGGATGGTGGACATGATGACCGAGCTCAAGCAATTCAAGAAGAACAACAACGTGATGCAGCACATCATTGAGATCAACAACATCGAGGAAGAGGGCGACCGCATCTACCGCCAGGCCGTATACGAGCTGTACACGCCCGGCGCCGACATGGGCGTGGCCTTCCGCTGGCGGTGCATACTGAACCTGCTGGAGGATGTGCTGGACGACTGTGAAAATGTGGCGGATACCGTGCAGAGCATCATGACCAAGAACAAGTAGCTTAAGTAAATATATAAAAGCGAAGCAAGGCTGTCCTTAGTGGGCAGCCTTTTTGGTTAGGTCTTCAGCCTTACTTTCTTGGTATTTATATCCTGCAGGAGGGAAAGATTTCGTGCCTGTTGGCGCGACCAAAGGTCTCCGGTCGCCCTTTGGAAACCTTCGGCACCCATCTATAAATTTATAGTGAGTATGTAGCTGTTGCCGATGGCGGATTTACTCCGCCGAGGAAACGTACAATCAGATAGAAGCAGACACAAAAAGTCCGCCCGCAGGCGATCTTCGTTTCTCACAAAACAAATATGGGTTATAAAGACAAAAGAAGCCCTGCCGACGGTTATCGGCAGGGCAAAAGTTGACCAAATGCAAGCGTCCAAATCGCCGAGGCGCAACAGCGCCAAGGCGAAAGCAAAGCGCGTTTAGCGCTTGCTGAACTGCGGCGCGCGACGGGCGGCCTTCAGGCCGTACTTCTTGCGCTCCTTCATGCGGGAATCGCGGGTCAGGAAACCGGCCTTCTTGACAGCGGGGCGCAGGTCCTTGTCCACTTCCAGCAGGGCGCGGGCGATGCCGTGGCGGATAGCGCCAGCCTGGCCGGCCAGGCCGCCGCCTTCCACGTTAACCAGCACGTCATAGCGGGCCGTGGTCTCGGTGAGCACCAGCGGCTGGCGCACGATGAGCTTGAGCGTCTCCAGGCCGAAATAATCGTCGATGTCGCGATCGTTGATGGTGATTTTGCCGTTGCCGGGAACGAGGCGCACTCTGGCGATGGAGGTCTTCCTGCGGCCCGTGCCTTTGAAATTCAATGCTTCTGCCATGATTTACTCCATCCTCCCTTATAGCTCGAGCTGCTCGGGCTTTTGCGCCTGATGCGGATGCTCGGGACCTTTGAATACACGCAGATTGGTTAACTGCTGCCGGCCCAGAATGCTGCTGGGCATCATGCCCTTTACGGCGTGCATGATGATGAACTGGGGATCTCTCTGCAGGACGTACTTGAAGGAGCGCTCCTTCAAACCGCCGACATAACCGGTGTGATGAGTATACACCTTTTTATCGGCCTTTTTGCCGGTGAGCATGACCTTCTCGCAGTTGATAACGATGACGTTGTCGCCGCAATCCACGTGGGGCGTGAAGGTGGGCTTGTGCTTGCCGCGCAGGATGGCGGCAATCTGGCTGGTCAAACGACCCAACGGCTTGCCGGCCGCGTCGATGACAAACCACT
>JAEZSC010000201.1 GCA_023422005.1 Bacillota bacterium
TGGAAGTAGGAAAGAGGATCTACCAACTCAGGGTAGAGCGCAACATCAGCGGCAACGCATTGGCACGCCGCGCTGGCATCAGCCAATCCACCATCAGCGCCGTGGAAAACGGCATGAAGTCCCCGACGGTCTACACGCTCAGCAAGATCTGCCGCGCGCTGGACGTCACGCTTGCGGAGTTTTTCTCCGGAGAAACCAAGCCTGTTCCCCTGCGCCATGAGACTCTGTTCAAGGGCATACTGTCTCTGACGCCCAACCAGCAGGAGATTCTGATCAACCTGGTCAAGGTCATGAACGAACGCCGCGGCTACCGTGTGCGCCGCAGCGAAGCCGAAGCTACCGAAGAAGTCGTCGAGGAAAAGGAATAATCGCGATTCCCAGATTCGACACCAATCGACAATCTAAGCAAACGTTTCCATGACCCAATCTGCACAAACTTTTCGTAGTCTTGACGGTGATAAGCGATAAAAAGCTATCTTGATCTCGTCGCCGTGTCAAAAGAACATCCTTCCCGGCTCCGCTTTATCAAACAAAGCGGAGCCCATTTTATATATCCCTAGAGAACTAAGTCGGAAGGGCATATGATTGGAAAGATCGCGCCGTTGTGCTATCATACCTGAGATACGTGTTGTGGGGGTATTGTATGCTTTGGGTATATCTGATCGCGCTGTTTGCTGTTGCGCTGGACCAGCTTACCAAGTGGTTGGTGAGGCTGCAGCTCAAACCCGTCGGTGATGTGCCGCTCATCGATGGCGTTCTGCATTTTACTTATGTGGAGAACACCGGCGCGGCCTTCGGCATGCTCACCGGAATGCGATGGTTTTTTATCATAGCCAGCATCGCGGCGGTCGTGGGCATCGCCATCTATCTGTACCGGCGCAAGCTGCCATTCCACCGCATGGAGCTCATTTCGCTTGGCATGATCATGGGCGGCGCCATCGGCAATCTGGTGGACAGGCTGCTGCTGGGGTATGTCACAGATTTCATCTATGTGAAGGTCATCAACTTCGCCATCTTCAACGTGGCCGATTCCTTTGTGACGGTGGGCGCTGTATTGATGTGCGTTTACATCCTGTTCATCCACGAGAAATACACGAAGAGCCTGGAACCCGCCCCGGCGGCCTCTCCCGATGCACAGCAGCCTGAGAGCTGAGGCCGGCCCGCAGGACGAGGGCGCGCGGCTGGATGTGTTTCTGGCGGCGCGTTTTGCGCAGTTCACCCGCTCGCGCATCAAGGGGTTAATCGACGAGGGCAACGTCCGCGTCAATGGCCGCCCGGCCAAGGCCGGCAGCCGCCTGGCTGCCGGAGACGCCGTGGAGCTTCTGGTGCCGGAGCCCAGAGAGATTGCCGCATTGCCCGAGGACATCCCGCTGGACATCGTTTATGAGGACGAGGCGCTGATGGTCATCAACAAGCGCCGCGGCCTGGTCGTACACCCCGCCGCGGGCAACGAGACCGGCACGCTGGTCAACGCATTGCTGCACCACTGCGATGACCTGAGCGGCATTGCCGGTGAGATCAAGCCCGGCATCGTGCATCGGCTGGACAAGGATACAACCGGCTTGCTGGTGGTGGCCAAGACCGATGCAGCCCACTTGTCCCTGAGCGCGCAGATCGCAAAGAAATCCGCCCAGCGCATTTATCTGGCGCTGGTGGAGGGAAATGTGGCCGGTGAGCAGGGCAGGGTGGACGCGGCGCTGGGCCGCAGCCGGGTGGACCGCAAAAAGATCGCCGTAACCGAAGGCGGCCGCGCCGCAGCCACACAGTATCGCGTTTTGGAACGCTTTGGCGACTGCACGCTGGTGGAGTGCGCACTGGAAACCGGACGGACCCATCAAATTCGCGTACACATGAAGCACATAGGCCACCCGGTCCTCGGAGACCCGGTGTATGGTTACCGCCACCAGCGCTTCTCGCTGGAGGGCCAGCTGCTGCACGCGGCTCGCCTGAGCTTTGTTCACCCATCCACCGGACAGTCCATGACCTTCGAGGCCCCGCTGCCCGAGGATTTCCAGCGGGTGCTCACGATTCTGCGCCGCCGCAAGGGAGCACCCGACTAGTCATCGCTTCACAGGATTCACCAGGCGGCTGAGCAGCCGCAGCATGGCAAGACGCGTGGAGCTGTCCTGCTGGTAACGCAGCAGCTTGCACAGCGTGGCGATCTTCGTATCATAGTGCGTCATTTACATCACCGGAATCATCCTATCCAGTTTTGGCCCATTTCAGAACCTGCGCGCCCAAGTTGGCGAAAAGCCCCTCATGGGTTTGCCGGTTTTCGCCGCCTGCTGCGCCGCTAGCGGAACCGGTAATCCACACGCGTTCGTTCGATACGCGAAATAAAAAACCAAAACGCGCAATTTTTGTGATCAAATGAACAGTAATTTGATGGTAGAATCTGGTATTCATTGTAATATCAAAAATAAGTGATGGTTCACCTGCTGTCCGAGCGGCATTCGAAGCTGCTGCCTGCTGCGGGGGTACGATCATGGACCGATGTAAGCAAAACAGGGGGTGTGATCATGAATCGCATACTTGGTACATTTCTGATCGTGGCGCTCCTTCTCACCGGTTGCACAAGCCCGCAAGCGGGCCTCGGTGACAGCCTGGAGGCGGTGGCGCAAAGCGTGGAGGGTTCCGCGCAAAACAGTGAGCAGATCATCGAAATCGCTCAGTGGCAGCTGGATGAATCCGCTACGAATCGAAAGCAATATGACATCTACATGAAATCCGGTGATGAACGCGACCGGCCGAAGGACAGCGATCCCAAAGAAATACAGGAGAAATACGATCAACTAATCGCACAGATCGAGGAGATCGACGCCCTGGCCGCCAAGGTGGATGCGCTGGAGATTTCGGATGAAGAGGCCTACGCCGCGACGATAACCGCAGCCAAGGCTTACTTCGCCGAGCTCAAGGCCGCCGGCAACGACATGAAGAGGATTTTCGACTACTACTTTGACATGGACGAAGCATTGAAGTCCTTCACAGACTTTTCTGCCGCCGATAACACCACTGGCGTGGAGGATTATGCTCTGTATGCCGGACAGCTCTCCCAAGTGACTGCTCAGGCGCAAAAGGCGCTGGCCGAAGTCGAGTGCCCGCCCTTCATGCAGGATTCTCACGACAGGCTCAGAACCCGCATCGACGAGTTCCAGGCGTTCTGCCAGGACTTCTCCGTCGCGGTGCAAATGGGCGACCCGTTGCGCCTGGCGTCCTCCGTGTATCGCAGCCAGCGCCTGACCATCATGATCGACGAGTGCGATCGTGATTTGACCGACGACTTCAACCTTCAGTTCGCTCAGGTTATCAAGCGCCTCAATGGCCGCGTGGCAACGCTTCACAACGAACTGGATACCAATACAGGCGCCCTGCTCAAAGCGGTGGGGAGATAGGAGGCCATCATGAACATTTGTAAGAATTGCCACGCCGAAGTACCTGAGAACAGCCGGTTTTGCACCAAGTGCGGCACACCGGTAGAGCAGGAAGCCGCTCCAGACCCGCAGGCACAGATCAACCCTCTGTTCAACCAGCCTGCCCAGCCTCATCCACCGCAGCAGGATAACCTGCCCCAGCAGATGGCTCCACAGCAGGTGGCCCAGCCCAACCCGCCACCCCAACCGCCCATCGTACAGCCGTGGGTACCGGCATCACCGGCAGCACGCCCCCGCAAGTCCAAAGCCATCGTGCCCATCGCCATCGTAGTGGGCTTGCTGCTGGTGGCAGGCGTGGGAGCACTGGCGCTCAATCTGCTGGTGTTCAACCAAAAGGCATTGCCGGCCGTATCCTACTCCTACATCGAGGAGGCCGTGCCGGAGATCGAGTACCAGGTGGCCGAGCAGGTATTCCCGTCCCTTTACCGCTCGCTGGATTCTATGGTCACGCTGACTGCCAGCATAGAGAGCGGCGAAAGAGAAGTTCTCATAAAGGCGGAGGTGCCCGGCTTCACCCAGCCCTATGAGCAAAAGCTCAAGCTGACCCCGCAGATCACCAAGATACAGATACACCCCCCGCTGCTGACCGGCGAAATCAACCTGAACTCCGAGAAGGACGGCCAGCTGGTGCTCTCGGTGACCGATGCCGATACGGGAAAGGCCTATGTGCAGGATTCCAGGAACATCCGCATCATGAGCAAGTATGACGTCGTATGGTGGACAGAGGAGCTCAAGGACAGCAACAACGACAACATATTGGCGTGGATGACGCCGGACTCTCCGGGCGTGCTCAAGCTCAAGCGCGACGCTGTGGACTATTTGAGCTATCTGACCGACGGCAAAATACAGTCCATCGTCGGGTATCAGGATTACGGATTCGAAAATAAGTCGGACAACACGTGGGTACAAATTATCGCGCTGCAGGGCGCCATCAGCGACATCGAACAGGTGCGCTACAACAACGCGGCGTTCTCCATCAGCAGCGATGTGCACCAGCGCGTGATGCTGCCCGACGAAGTGCTCAGAAGCCAAAGCGGCATTTGTATCGAGACTTCGCTGCTCATGGCGTCGGCGCTGCAATCGGCCGGCATGCACGTCATGCTGATCTTCCCGCCCGGGCACGCCCAGGTGGCGGTGGAAGCTTGGCCCGGATCCGGCGAATACTTCCTCATCGAGACGACAAACCTGCCCATGGCCTTCAACAGCGACGGCTTCAACTCCACTGTGAAATATCTGACCAAGGACCAGTGGATCGGCTATATCTACGGCACCGGCGAATACACGCTGGGTGAGTGCTATGTGCTGGATTGCGAACTGGGTCAGAAGCTGGGCATCATGCCTCTGAGCAACTGACAGGCAATCATTACGAAAGCGCCGGACAAGGTTGTCCGGCGCTTTCGCTGTTATCAGGGGCGTTGTTCTTAAAAGGATACGGCATCACGCCCATCAATACCGTAGCTAGCACTTGAAGGAGCCTCAGGTGGCGGGGAATGTGATGCGAGAACGTGAAACGGAGCTTGCGCAGCGCTACCGGCTGTTGGCCAATTTGTGAACCGTCTGTATGAAGCGCTCTTTCCCCTCGGTATACTTGCCCCAGTCGTCCGGATACCGGGCGGCCAGGTCGTGTTTCAACTCGTCATACTGCCGTGCGAACTCGGGATGGACATTTAGATAATCCCGGAAGCGGACCTGGTTTTGAAAAGCCGGGATTCCCTTCTTCATAGCAGTGGATGTGCTGCAAGGAAATGTGGCCGTCTTTTCTCAGCACGAAGAGCTGCCGCCCGGGAACGCCGCTTTCGCCGCGGTAGTCGTAGCCATGGCGTGTCATTCCTTCGATGTTTAGTGAAGAGAAGGACGAAACCTGAACGGCCACATCCAGTATGGGCTTGGCGCTTATGGCCTTGATCGATGTGCTACCGACGTGCTGGATATCCAGCATATTGTCTGCGAGGATTGCTGCGAGCACCGGCTTTAGCGCCTCGTACTCTTTCTCCCAGTCACCGCTATGGGGTAGGAGCTTCACTTCGTAATGGGCTACGCCTTCCATGGGGTACCTCCACATATATTTGACACACAGCATAAAAATGAAAGAGGCCGATCAACCGATCGGCTTCAAGACAACGGCAGCTGTCGAGTATACCGATACCATGCTGGTAACGGGCACGACTTATTATTATAAAGTGAGGGCATATCGAATGGTTGGATTGAAGAAGATATATGGGGAGTTCTCAATGACCGCATCAGCCACAACGTGATATACAAGGGAATAGCCTATATCTAGCCTGCCTGATCGGTGAGAATTGTACTATGCCAGAACAGATTCAAAGTAAAAACCCCAGGAATGGCTTGATTCCTGGGGTTCTTGTTTGGCGCTCCCGAGATGATTCGAACATCCGACCTCCGGTTTAGGAAACCGCTGCTCTATCCTGCTGAGCTACGGGAGCACATGTGGGGGACCGCTGTTGCGATCCTGCGTAAGCATACTAAAGGAAAATGCCAATGTTGTCAAGCGGCGAAGCGCACAGCCTGGCAAACAAGCTCCATGAGATGAAAACCAGTTATAAAACATGGTTTCGAGATAAAGGGAAAACGGCAAGTCCGTGTAATATTTAACAAGAAATACTCTTTGGAGGATGACGATGGCGAGAAAAGCTTTGGTTGTGCAGGGTGGGTGGGACGGCCACGAGCCCGTGCAGGTTTCCGCGCGTTTCACGCGCCTGCTCCGTCAGGAAGGCTTCGAGGTGGAACTTTCCGACACGCTGGATTCATTTTCGGATGCGGAAAAGCTCAAGACCCTGCATCTGATCGTGCCCGTCTGGACCATGGGCAAGATCACCCGTGAGCAGTGCCAGGCGGTCAGCGAAGCGGTGGCCAGCGGCGTGGGTATGGCCGGCTGCCACGGCGGCATGTGCGACAGCTTCCGTGAGGACACCGACTGGCAGTTCATCACCGGCGGGCAGTGGGTGGCGCACCCGGGCAACGACGGCACGCCCTATCGCGTCAACATCAAAAAGAACTCTTCCAGCCCCATCATCGACGGCATCGACGATTTTGAGCTCAAGAGCGAGCAGTATTACGTGCATGTAGACCCGGCCATCAACGTGCTGGCCACCACGCGTTTCCCGGTGGCCAAGGGCTACTACACCACCAACGGCGAGGTGGACGTGCCGCTGACCTGGACCAAGACTTGGGGCTATGGCCGCGTGTTCTACACGTCGCTGGGCCACCACGACGACGTGTTCGACATCGAACCGGCGCAGACGATGATGCTGCGGGGCATGCTGTGGGCGGCTCAGGGCCGCGATGTGGCCTTCCAGCGCGGTCTGAACAGCGCCAATCTGAAGTAGGTGGGGGAGACCATGAAGAAGGTGAAAGTCGGTGTTGTCGGCTGTGGCAACATCAGCGGCATCTATTTTGAGAACATGACCAAGGTGTTCGACATACTGGAAGTGAAGGCCGTGGCCGATCTGGACCGCAGCCGCTCGGTGGCCGCCGCGGAGAAGTATGGCATTCCGGTCGTCTATGATACGGCACAGCAACTGCTTGCCGATCCCGAGATCGAGATCGTCGTCAACCTGACCACGCCACCCTTCCATGCCGACGTATGCCTGGCGGCGCTGGAAGCCGGCAAGCATGTATATGTGGAAAAGCCGCTGGCCGTGACCCGCGAGGACGGCCGCAAGGTGCGCGACCTGGCTAAAAAGAAGGGCCTGCTGGCCGGAGGCGCGCCGGACACCTTCCTGGGAGGCGGCATACAGACATGCCGCAAGCTCATCGAGGATGGCTGGATCGGCACGCCGGTGGCCAGCACGGCCTTTATGACCTGCCACGGCCACGAGAGCTGGCATCCGGACCCGGAGTTCTACTACAAGGTTGGCGGCGGCCCCATGTTCGACATGGGCCCCTATTACCTGACGGCGCTGATCAACCTGATGGGACCCATTGAGAGCGTGGCAGGTTCCACGCGCATCACATTCCCCACGCGCACGATCACATCTGCCAAGAAGTATGGCACCATCGTGGATGTCGAGGTACCCACTCATGTGGCCGGCCTCATCAACTTCCGCAGCGGCGCCATCGGCACGATTCTGACGTCCTTCGACATCTGGGCGGCGGAGCTGCCGCGCATTGAGATCTATGGCAGCCTGGGCACGCTTTCGGTGCCGGACCCCAACACCTTCGGCGGCCCGGTGCGCTACCGCAAGGCGGGCATGGACAGCTGGCAGGAAATCCCCGTGCTGCACGGCTATGCCGAGAACAGCCGCGGCGTAGGCGTGGCGGACATGGCCTATGCACTGCGCACCGGCCGGCCCCACCGCGCCAGCGCGGAACTGACCTATCACGTGCTGGACACGATGCATGCTTTCCACGATGCCGACCGCGAGGGTCTGGTGTACCGCCTGGACAGCACCTGCGACATGCCCGCGCCGATGCCTGTGGGCTTGCTCAAGGGGCAGTTGGACGAATAACCGCAAAGGATTCCCAGGGCCGCCCGGCGAACCATACGGGCGGCCCTATTTTATATCTCGGAGGCTGGTATGAAGACATTGGAATGGACAGGCGACGCGCTGCTGCTGCTGGACCAGCGGCTGCTGCCCGGTGAGGTTGTCTATGTGCGCTGCGAGACCTGTGAGCTGGTTGCGCGCGCCATAACCGACATGGTCGTGCGCGGCGCACCGGCAATCGGTGTGGCGGCGGCTTATGCCATGGCGCTGGCTGCCGCGCAAACCGCGGCTGCGGGAGGATCGCGGGAGACTTTTTTGGAGAAAGCGGCGGCACTGCGCCAGGCGCGCCCCACCGCCGTGAACCTGATGTGGGCGGTGGACCGCATGTTGGCTGCGACGCCAGAAGGACCGATTGACAACGGTTCGGTGGCAATTCTGCAAGCCGAAGCGGCGCGCATCGAACAGGAGGATGAGCTGTGCTGCCAGCTCATCGGCCAATACGGCAACGAGCTGATACAACCCGGCGACGGCGTATTGACCCATTGCAACGCCGGTGCGCTGGCCACCGCGGGCATCGGCACGGCGCTGGGCGTCATTCGAGCCGCCCACGCCGCCGGAAAGAACATCCAGGTTTATGCCGACGAAACGCGGCCCTATCTGCAAGGCGCGCGCCTGACCGCTACCGAACTGTACGGGGACGGCATACCGGTGACGCTGTTGTGCGACAATATGGCCGCGTGGCTCATGAAGAGCGGCCGCGTGCAGCGCGTCGTCGTGGGGGCGGACCGCATCGCCGCCAACGGAGACACCGCCAACAAGATAGGCACCTATGCAGTGGCGCTGTGCGCAAAAGCCCACGGTATCCCATTCTACGTGGCTGCGCCGGTTTCCACGGTGGACCTGATGCTGCCCGACGGCGAAGGAATCCCCATTGAGCAGCGCTCACAAGACGAGGTGTTCCACGCCATGGGCGTACGCACCGCGCCCCAGGGCATCAGCGCCTACAATCCGGCCTTCGATGTGACGCCGGCCGCTCTCATAAGCGCCATCATCACCGATCGCGGCGTGGCGCTGCCGCCCTATGAAACATCTTTAGGAAAAATCTGCCAATCTTAGAAAACCGCATAACAACGCCACCTTCTGGAGAAATTGTATCTGTCGGGACCTGTGTCTTATGACAGAAATTCCCAAACATATCAGGCGGTTTATGGGAAAAAATACGCACAGAAGGAGGCGAAAAAGGTACATGAACAAGAAAGTGGTCTTTGCTCTGGTTTCCGTGATGATGCTGGTCGTCGTTCTGTTGGCGG
>JAEZSC010000056.1 GCA_023422005.1 Bacillota bacterium
TCGTACATCTGCACGTCCGCCATGCCGGTGGCCACAATCAGCGGGCCGGAAACTTTGATGATGGTTCCGCTCATGCTCGCTACCTTTCTTCCCCGAATAGGATGTCAGAGCCTATGGCCTTTTCCACATTGGCCCTGATGCCGGCCATGCCCAGGCCGATGGTCCCGTTGCTGTCGGGAATGGGAATGATCGCCGGAAAGAGAGCCGTGCGATATCTCGCAACAGCCTCGCCGGCTGCCTGCGCCATGGGCTCGGTGATATAAATGACGGCATACTCCGACTGGGCCAGCTTATGAATGGCCCTTTCGGCCGCTGCCGCGCTGCGCACCGGGTGAACCTCGATGCCCAGCGCCTTGAAGAGCAGCACGGAGTCGGGGTCGCCGATGACGGCTATTTTTTGCTTCATGAATGTGTACCGCCTTTGCCTAGCTGTAGAGTTCCGGCAGGCTGGCCTCCCGGCCGGCTTGCTTGGCCGCGAAGATCAGGCGAAGGGCCTTGGCCTCGGCTTCCCGGCCCAGCAGATAGCCGATCACCGGGCCTGAGGAAAAGCTTTGCGCCTTGGCAGACCTTGCCAGCGTCATCAGAGCCGCGTCCATGCTGCGCTCCAGGCCGGCCAGCGACCCGCTGGCGGCGTATTCCTCCAGCGCCGCGCCGATGGCCCGGCCATTGGCGCCCGAGGCCAGCCGCTTGGATAGCTGGTCATCGGGCTGGTGCAGCGCATCGGCCAGCGCATCCAGGCTGATCTCTCCGCCGCTCACCAGCATGCGCCGAAGGCGCTCGGCGTCCCAGCCCAGCGCGCGGGCCCGCAGAAGGCTGCGCACATTCAGGAAATCCGCCTGGGCCGCAAAATAGGAACGGGCAAAGGTGTCGCCGCTGCGCCGTATCACGGCGTCGATGTAGGCAAAAGCTGCCCGGTCCACAGCCGCGCTGAGCATCTGGGGGTCGGGTTCTACGGCCAGGCGGCGCTCCACGGCGTTCAGCTCCCGCGAGAACTCGGGGGGCAGATCGCGGTAGTCCTTGTCCGCCACCGCTCGCTTGAGTGTCTCCAGGGGGAACATACCGCCCTCGCCCAGCAGACCTTCAGCCGACTGGTTCAGCAGCCGCGCTTTGAGCAGTGTCTTCAGGTTACGCGCGTCGATGCCCAGCAGGAAAAGGCCGGTCACTTCCGGGTCCGGCGATACCTCGCGCACCAGACGGCGTGCGGTCAAAAGCTCCGCGGCGATGGCCGCTTCCGCGTCTTCCGCGGCAGCGCCTTGGCCATAGCCGGTTTCCAGAAGCAGTTTGAGCGCATCCGTTCGGTCGGCGTCCTTCAGCCGTGCCAGCGTCTGCGCGTCCAAAAGCCGGTTTTCCAACGCGCGGATGCGCGCCACCGCATAGGGGATGCTGCGCTGCGCCATGGCGATCACCCTTCCCGGTCGCCGAACAGCAGCTCGGCGACCCGGGCTTCGCAGCGGGCGCGGGCCTCCTGCAGCAGCGCCTCGGTGGAGCCATCCACGTCACAGGTGTCGCCGATCAGCGCCACGCCGTGGGCGAAGTGGGCGTTCTGGTGGTCCAGCGTCAGCGCGCCGGTTTTGCCCGCCGCTGTCAGCGCCTGGTTGAGCCGCTGCAGCAGACCGGCCTCATACGCGGGCCGGTCGGCAGCGGGCACCCGCAGCCGCTCTTCGCCGGTTTGCGCCGCGCGCAGCACGGTGGTTGTGATCATGTCTTCCCAGGCTTGGCCGCTGCGCGTGTTGAGCTGCATCAGGGCCTGCGAAAAGGCCTCGTCCAGCACTTCGCGCCGCAGCGCCAGCGCCCGCTTGCGCCTTTCCAGCTCGGCGACCAGCCGCTGGCTTCTATGGGCCTCGGCCGCCTCGCTTTGCGCCTGCGCCAGTATGCGCTCCACGCGTGTGTCGGTCTCCTTTTCCAGCTCAGCTGCCAACTCCGCCGCACGTTGCTGCGCCTGTGCCAGCGTGTTCTGCGCGTCGGACCGGGCGTCGGCCAGAATCTTGTCGATAATCTTGTCAACGCTCATCGGGTTGCCGCCTCTCCATTGAATATGTCCCGTTGCTCACAGCTTGATGCCGGTGACCATCAGCAGAGAGATCAGCAGAGCCAGTACTGCGTAGGTTTCCACCATGACGGCCATGATGATGGCCTTGCCGGATTCCTCGGGGCGCTTGGCCACAAGGCCGATGCCGGTGGCCGCCGTGCGGCCCTGGGCCACGGCCGAGAAATAGCCGCCGAAGGCGATTGGCAGGCTGGCTGCGACGAAGGACAGGCCCTGCCACAGGGAAAGATCCTTGGGCGCGCCGCCCAGTAGGCCGGTGTTCATGATGATCATGAATGCGATCAACAGCCCGTATACGCCTTGGGTGCCGGGCAGCGCCTGCAGCACCAGGCAGGAGCCGAACTTGTTGGGGTCCTCGCTGACAACGCCGGCCGCGGCTTCGCCCGCGAGGCCTACGCCCCTTGCGGAACCGATGCCGGCCAGGCCGGCGGCGAGTGCGGCGCCCAGCAGCGCCAGAGCATGCCCGATGGTGAACATTTGTTTTCCTCCTGTGTGTTCTTTATCCCAATGCGCTATCGCAT
>JAEZSC010000118.1 GCA_023422005.1 Bacillota bacterium
TTGAGCACCTGATGAGCGAGCGGCTGGGCGACGTGGCCTATGGCCCGGCGGAGCGGCTGGTGCTGGGCGCGCCGCAGCCGCCGGTGGCGCTGCCGGAGGCCAACCGGCTGATCCTCATAGACAACGCCGGCCGCGGTGAGGAGGAGCTGACCCGGCTGGAGGAGCTGATACAGCTGGAGCGCGAGGCTACCGTGGTGGCCGGCGAGATCAAGCGCGCGGTGGGTTCACAGATTTGGAACGGCAAGACCGGGCTGTTCCGCCCGGCGGGGTATGGCGACGTTACCGTGCTGCTGCGGGCCATACGCAACGTGGCGCCGGTGTACGCCGAGGTGCTGCGCCGGGCCGGCATACCGGTGTACACCGAGGCCGAGAGCAGCTTCTGCGAAGAACTGGAGGTGCAGCTGGCCATCAACCTGCTGCGACTGGTGGACAACGGCTCGCGGGATTATGAGCTGCTGAGCAGCCTGTATTCGGCGCTGGGTAACTTTTCGCTCCACGACCTCGTGGAGGTGCGCGGCATTTACCCCGACGGCTCCTTCGCCTCGGCGGTGGAGCGCTATTGCGCCCGGGAGACCGGCGACCTGGCTGACCGGCTCAACGCATTTCTGCACAAGGTGTCCTTCTGGCGCTCTTATGCCCGCCACGCCGACATCGAAAAGCTGCTGTACCGCATCTACGATGACACGGGCTTTCTGGAATATGCCGGCACGCTGCCCGACGGCGAGGCCCGCCAGGCCAACCTGCGCACGCTGGCAACGCTGGCCAGAGGCTACGCGGCGGGGCTGTATGACTTCCTGCTCAGCCTGGAGCGGCTGGAGGCGGGAGGGGCCCGCACCAGCCGCAGCGGGCAGGCGCTGGGCGCCGTTACGATCATGAGCGTGCACAAATCCAAGGGGTTGGAGTTCCCTGTCGTTATCGTTGGCAATCTGGGCAAGAGAATCAACCTGATGGATACCCGCGAGGACATGCTGCTGCACGGTGAGCTGGGGTTGGGGCCCCGCTGCCTGAACCGCGAGCGGCGCACCCGCGGCAACACGATGGCCCACCAGGCCATCGCCGTGCGCGGCGTGGCAGACACGCTGAGCGAGGAAATGCGCATGCTGTACGTGGCGCTGACCCGGGCGCGGGAGCGGCTGATCCTCGTGGGCACCGTGCACGATCTCTCCAAGAAGCTGCCGGGCTGGGCCATGCCGCTTTCCCCGGCCATGCTGCGGGACCGCGGTTGCAGCTGGCTGGACTGGGTCGGCTCCATGGCCGTGCGCTGCAATGGGCCGCTGCGCGACGCGCTGGATCATCAGCCGCCGGCGCTTCCCGCACCGGCCTGGGCGTGCCACGTGGTACAGGCTCAAGACATCGCCGCCGACCGGCCCCAACGGGCGGACCGCGCCGCGGCGCTGCGCGACCTGTTACACCAGCTGGAGAACGTGCAGGTGTCCGATACGCTGCATGCGGCCTACGATTGGCAATATCCCTATGGCGACGGCTCAGCGCTGCCGGGCAAGGTGTCGGCCACGTCGCTGCTGGACAAGCAGCGCAACTGGCGCGGACCCATCCCCGCGCCGGAGATCCGCCGCAAGCCTGCGTTCCTGGAGGAGAAGACCAGCTACAGCGCCACCGACCGGGGCACCTTCGCCCACACGGTGCTGCAGTTGATTCCCTTTGACACGCGGCCCGAGGCCGTGCCCGGCGTCGTCGAACAGTTGGAGGAGCGCGGGCTGCTGCCCGAGCAGGCCTCCCAGGTCATCGATCTCAAGTGGATCACGGGTTTCCTGCGCAGCGGCATCGCTGCGCGCATCCTGCGCTCGCCGCAGGTGCTGCGGGAGCTGCCCTTCAACCTTGCCCTGCCGGCATCGGAGGTGTTCACCCGGGAGCACGACGGTGCGCAGGTCGCTGAAACCAGCCGGGAACCCATCCTCGTGCAGGGGATCATCGATTGCTGCTTCCGCGAGGGCGACCACTGGGTGCTGCTGGACTACAAGACCAACCGCGTGGACGAGACCCACACCGCCGGGGACATCGCGACGTTCTACCGCCCGCAGCTGGACGTCTATGCCAAGGCCCTGGAGCAGATCACCGGCGCGTCAGTGGGGGAGGCCTACTTGTATCTGCTGTCCGTCCAGCAGGAGGTGCGGGTGTTCTAAGGGTTATTGCTCCTTGTTCGCCTGTTCACTGCCCTTCACCGGTGTTATAATATCGCGATGGCAGAAAACGGCATGCAAAAGAAGATCTCCCGGCTGTCTATACGGGAGTTCGTCGAGGGGATGTTTCTGGAGGGCGACCTGACGGCGTCGGCTTCCTCACCTCTGCGCGCTGTGGAGGGCACGCGCATCCATAAGCGCGTGCAGGCCGACCGCGGCGACAACTATCGCTCCGAGGTGTCGCTGAACGCCGCCTTCGAGGGTGAGCTCACGGCGCTGCAGCTGTTCGGGCGCATCGACGGGCTGATCACCGATGGCGACAGCGTGACGATAGAGGAGATCAAATCCGTGCGCGGCGCGCTGCGGCCGGGTTTTGATGGCTTGCCTGTACACTGGGCCCAGGCCATGTGCTACGGAGCCATCTACAGCCTGCAGAACAACCTTTCCGAGATCACCATAGAGCTCGTTTACGTGCAGCTAGGCAGCGAGACCATGGCGCGCTACCCCCGCCGCTATGCGGCCCTGGAGCTGCAGGCATGGCTGCAGGACCTGTGCCGGCGTTGGCTAGCCGGCGCTGATCGAGAGGCCAAGCGCCTGCGCGAAAGCGCCGAGGCCATCCGCGCCATGGGCTTCCCCTTTGCTGACATCCGCCCCGGCCAGAAGGAAATGATAGAGGCCGTGTACGACCACGTGCGCAGCGGCGATCTGTTGTATGTGTGCGCGCCCACTGGCATCGGCAAGACCATGGGCGCGCTGTTCCCGGCGGTGAAGGCCATGGCCGACGGCCACTGCGAAAAACTCTTCTACCTGACCGCCCGCAACCCGGTCAAGCGAATCGCCGAAGAGGCACTGATACGGCTGATCGGCAAAGGCTTCCCGCTGCGGAGCATCACGATGAGCGCCAAAGACAAGCTGTGCCCCATGCCCGAGGGTACGCCGTGCAACCCGGAGTTCTGCCCCCGGGCGGCGGGATTCTATGACCGGCTGTGGGGAGCGCTGGACGAGGCGCCGCCCATCGGCCACATGGACGCGGCCTTCGTGGAGAAGTTGGCTCAGAAGCATACTTTGTGCCCCCATGAGCTGTCTCTGTTCCTTGCGGAAATCTGCGACGTCGTGATCTGCGATTACAACAACGCCTTTGACCCGCGGGTACGCTACCAGCGCTTCTTCGACCGCGGGGGCGAGTATCAACTGCTGGTGGACGAGGCCCACAACCTCATAGACCGCGCCCGCGATATGTTCAGCGCTGTGCTGGACGAAATGACCTGCGCGGTCTTCCTGCGTTCGATGCCGCTTATGAGCTTCGACGCGGCGATGGACGACCTTGCCAGCGCCGTCCAGGCGCTGTTGGAAGCCCTGCTGGCCCAGCGGGAGGAGCTGCAGGGCAACGACGAAGTGCCGCTGCCCTCCCCGCCCAGATCCATCGCGGACGCGGCCCAGGAGGTGCTCTCCTGCGCTGAGCCGGTGCTGATGGCCCAGGCCTCAGAGGCCAGCGACGAGCTTCTGAATCTGTACTTCATGGTGCGGACCTTCCTGGCTGTTGCCGAGCGCTTCGACGAGTGTTACCGGGTGATCCTTCGCCGCCGGGAGGATGCGCTGGAACTGAACCTGCGCTGCCTGGACCCTTCCAAAGACCTGCGCGAGGTCATGGAGCGCGTGCACGGGGCAGTGTTCTATTCGGCCACGCTGACGCCCTTCGGCTACTACGCCCGGCTCATCGGCGGCAGTAACGAGGCCAGCTTTTTGATGCTGCCCTCGCCTTACCCCCACGAGAACCTGCAGGTCAGCATGGCGCCCATCGACACGACCTACGCCCGCCGCGATGGGTCACTGAACTCCCTGGTGGACGCGCTGAGCGCCTTTGTCAGCGGCAGAGTGGGCAACTATCTGGTCTTCTTCCCGTCCTACCAATACATGGCCAAGGCACACGAACTGTTCACACTTCGTAACCCCCAGGTGTTCACACCTATGCAATCCTCAGGTATGAGCGAGCGGGACCGTACGGCATTCCTGGCCCATTTCGACGGCGAGTACGAGAGCGGCATGGCGGCTTTCGCCGTCATGGGAGGCATCTTCGGCGAGGGCATCGACCTGACCGGTGAGCGCGTCATCGGCGTGGCCATCGTCGGCGTGGGCATACCGCAGATCAGCCTGGAGCGCAGCCTGATTCAACAGTACCATGACGAGCGCGACGAGCCGGGCTACGACTACGCCTACACGATACCGGGCATGGGCCGCGTGCTGCAGGCGGTAGGGCGGCTGATCCGCAGCGGCGAAGACCGCGGCGTGGCACTGCTGCTGGACCGACGCTTCGGCTGGCAGAAATACGACGAACTGACTCCCGAATGGTGGAAGCCGGTGCGGCGCTGCGCCGGCAGCAGGGAAGTGGCCCGCAACGTAAAGCAGTTCTGGCAGTGGAATTAAGTTGTTTAAGCTATGATTCGTTTGACAATTAACTGCGCATTTACTATCATTTAATGTATGCGCGCTTGTGAAGCAGCGCAAAGTAACGCTCAAAGGGGAGCTTATGAAGCTTTTGGAACCTTGGTGTAAAGTGGAGCATGTGTCCGCCATCGACCTGGAATCCTTGCGCCGGCAGGGCATGGACACGCTGCTGCTGGACATGGACAACACCGTGGTTCCTTGGCACACCTTCGACATCGAGGACCGGACCCGCTCTTGGGTGGAATCCGCCAAAGCGATGGGTTACAAAATCTGCATCATTTCCAACAACCACCGCTGGCGAATCGAGCGCCTGGCAGGCATGCTGCAGGTGCAGGGCGTATGGAACGCCTGCAAACCTTTCCTTGGCGGCTATCTGCGGGCACTTCGCACCGTCAACGCTCACCGAAACCAATGCGTGCTGGTTGGCGATCAGGTCTTTACCGATATACTCGGGGCGAATCTGATGGGCATCCGCACGATCCTTGTGAAACCGCTTTCCCAACGGGAGCACAAGTGGACCCGGTTCATGCGCCGCTTTGAGCGTCGCACCGGCCAGACGGCCGTCATCACAGAGGCACAGCGCAGCGGTGAGTGAGCACATTCGGTTTGGCCCCTCGGGCATATCGGAACCCTTTTATCAGCAGGGCTTCAAACACAGCTACCAGATGCCCGCATGGCTGCGCTCCATGGGGCTTTCCGCTTATGAGTATTCTTTTGGCCGTGGCATCAACATCGGAGAAGAAAAGGCGCGTTTGCTGGGCGAGCAGGTTGCGTCTCACGACATCTCCATGTCCGTGCACGCGCCTTATTACATCAATCTGTGCAGCCCCGGCGAGGAGCAGCGGGCCAAGTCTCGCAACTACATCATCAGGAGTGTGCGTACGGCCCGGCAGATGGGAGCGACGCGCGTCGTGTTCCACTCCGGCTCCGTGGCTGGTATGGACCGCGCCGAAGCCCTGCGGCTGACGATGGGGGAGGTCGAGCGCCTGCTTGCGGAACTCAGCGACGCGCCGGACATCCTGCTGTGCCCGGAGACCATGGGAAAGCTCAACCAACAGGGCACGGTGGACGAGATCCTGCAGATCTGCTCCATCGACCGCCAGCGGCTGCTGCCGGCGGTGGATTTCGGCCACATCAACGCGCTGACCCAGGGCAGTCTCAAAACTGCCGAGGATTTCCGGCGCATCGTGAATGCCATTGAGGGTACGTTGGGTACTCAAGCAGCCCGGCGGTTTCACATCCACTTCAGCCACATCGAATACGGCAAGTCCGGCGAGGTGCGACACCTGACCTTCGAGGACACGGTGTACGGGCCGTTCTTCGAGCCGCTGGCGCAGGTGCTCTCCGAACGGAATCTGGCGCCCGTGGTCATCTGCGAATCCAAGGACAGGATGGCAGAGGACGCGCTGCGCATGAAGTCGATATATGAAGAAGCCTGTGACAATCGCTCCAGCCAACAGGTTGAGGAGGAGTAGATATGGATTTGGGAATGCTTTTCACAAGAGTGGGATACTGCTATCTGCCCACCACGAAAATTGCTGAATCCATTGATTGGTATACAAAAAATCTCGGGCTTAAGCTGAGCGAGAAGTTTGAAGACAGGGGATCGTTCATCGGCGTTTTGCGTTATCCACATAAAAATGCAATCGCAGTGGTGCTGGTAGAAACGAAAGAGGATCATCCTTTGAAGATAAACAGGAACGGTCGGGAGTTTCCGGTACTCGCGATGAATTGCCCTGATATTGTTCATACGCATTCAGTACTAAAAGAAAACGGCGTGGAAGTTGATGAGATCCATACCTTAGGCGCAGGAGAAGCGAAATATTTCTATTTTAGGGATAATGAAGGCAACTTGCTAGAAGCCGCTTGGTCTATATGGGATCCGCAGGATGAAATCGTATAGAGTGTCTGTAGCCCAGTCGACCCAATGTATAAGAAAGAGACTCAACAGCATTATCATGTGAAAAAGGTCATCTCCGTGTAAATGCCACGGCCCTGTTATCTTGTTCCAGCTGGTAATTCTGTGTTATACTATTCGGAGTAAGTCTTGGAGGACGCACCCATGAAACATCGTGTGGACAGGCTTCTCGATGCCCTGCCGGGGTTGGGAGCCGAAGCCATCGTCGTCCATAAACCGCAGAACATCCGCTATCTTACCGGTTTCACCGGCGAGGGCTATGCGTACTTCAGCCCGTCAGCGCAGGTCATCGTTACTGATTCGCGCTACACCGAGCAGGCGCATCGCCAATCAGAAGGGTTCGATATCCTCGAGCGTGGCTTCGATGGCTTTATGAGCACTCTGGCCTCGCTGGCTGATACCACCGCGACGCTGGCTTATGAGGACGACCACCTGACCGTGGCCGAGCTGCGCGGCATTGA
Organism: Bacillota bacterium; assembly: GCA_023422005.1. Taxonomy (GTDB): domain Bacteria; phylum Bacillota; class Clostridia; order Christensenellales; family UMGS416; genus JAEYRA01. The sequence continues at coordinate 6,963 of JAEZSC010000118.1, forward strand.
GCAGGCGCTGCAAGGCCAGGCGCTGGTCAGCGCCCAGGGAATCGTCGCCAAGCTGCGCGAGATCAAGGATGAAGCCGAGATTGCCGCGCTCAAGCGCGCCTGCGAGATCACCGACGCTGTTTTTGCCCGCGCGCTGGACATTGCCCGCCCGGGCATCACCGAGAAGGACCTCGTTACCGAGCTCATCTATGACATGGCTCGTCGATTCAAGGCCGGCCCCAGCTTCGATTTCATCGTGGCCGCCGGCGAAAACGGATCCATGCCCCACGCCGTGCCCAGCGAGCGCGTCATGCGCCAGGGCGACATGGTGACGCTGGATTTCGGCGCCGAGTACCAGGGTTACAAGGCCGACATGACGCGCACCTTCGCGCTGGGCCGCCCTTCGGACACGCTGCAGGAAGTATATAACATTGTGCGCGAGGCACAGGCCAAGGCCGCCGAGGCGCTGCGCCCCGGCGCCGATTGCCGCGCGGTGGACGCCGTGGCCCGCGACCTGATCGCGGCCTACGGATACGGCGGCAACTTCGGCCATGGCCTGGGCCACAGCCTTGGCCTGGAGATCCACGAAAGCCCGCGGTTGAGCGCAAAGAGCACGGCCACACTGCAGAGCGGCATGGCCATCACCGTGGAGCCTGGCATCTATCTGCCGGGCGTTGGCGGCGTGAGGATTGAGGACACCTGTCTGATTACAGATACCGGTTGGGTGAGCCTTTTTAAATCTGACAAAAATCTCATCATACTTTAGCGGAGGGACACCAATGATCAATGCCAGCGATTTTAAAAAGGGCCTGACCATCGAGATCGAAAACAACGTTTTTGTTATCGTCGATTTCCAGCATGTGAAGCCCGGCAAGGGCGCGGCCTTTGTGCGCACGAAGATCAAGAACGTTATAACCGGCGCAGTGCTGGAACGCACCTTCAACCCCACGGACAAGATGCCCAGGGCAATGATCGAGACCAAGGACATGCAGTATCTCTATGAGGATGGCGAGTTCTATCACTTCATGGATAACGAGACGTTCGAGCAGCTGCAGCTGACCAAGGATGAGATCGAAGACGCGCTGCCTTACATGACCGAGAACATGAGCGTGACGATCCGCTTCTTCAAGGGTAAGCCCTTCTCGGTGCAGCCTCCGAACTTCGTGGAGCTCAAGGTTGTGGAGACCGAGCCCGGCTTCAAGGGCGACACAGCCACCAACACCCTGAAGCCCGCCAAGCTGGAGACCGGCTACACGGTCATGGTTCCTCTCTTCATTAACACTGGGGAAAAGCTGCGCATTGACACCAGAACCGGTGAGTACATGGAAAGAGCCTAAAACTTTATTTGCATTCTATTGCCCTCTGCCAAAATTGGTAGAGGGTTTTTTCGCGCCTACGAGCGCGACCAAAGGGCTTTCCGATCGCCCTTTGGAAACCTTCGGCACCAATCATTGAATGTCTTTACAGGTATGTGTCAGTGTAAGGGCTTCTTGAGAGTAATGTTTGGATGGCAGTCACTCTGGCGGCGAACGACGGTTTACCCGGCGGAGCCAAACGGAAGCAGGGGAGGGGCCAACAGCAAAACGCGCCCGCAGGCGACCACGTCACCTGGAAAGTTAGCGCGAAGGAGCAAAAAGGGAGCCCGCCTGCCAACGGTTATTGGCAGGCGGGCAAACTTTACTGAGAACAGGTCGTCCGAATCGTGGACGGCGCATCAGCGCCGGTCGCGATGCAGAGCAAAGCAATCGCCCGCGATGCAAGCATCGCGGGCGACCAAAAGGGGGTGGCTCGGCGGGGGACGTGTCCCCCGTCCGATTTGTTTAGTACATGCCGCCCATGCCGCCGCCGGGGGCCGCGGGCATCGGGGCTTCGGGCTTCGGGATGTCGGTCACGAGGCTCTCGGTGGTGAGCACCATGGCCGCGATGGAGGCGGCGTTCTGCAGAGCGGAGCGGGTGACCTTGGTGGGGTCGGTGATGCCCTTCTCGAACATGTCGCCGTAGTCATTCTTCAGAGCGTCATAGCCGTAGCCAGCGGTGGCCTTGGCGACGACGTGGTTCACGATGACAGAGCCTTCCACGCCGGCGTTGATGGCGATCTGGCGGATGGGCTCCTCGATGGCGCGGCGCACGATCTTGACGCCGGTGCGGAAGTCGCCTTCGCTGCCTTCGATGATGGCGTCCAGAGCGGGGATGGCGGTCAGCAGAGCAACGCCGCCGCCGGCAACCATGCCTTCTTCGACGCCGGCACGGGTGGCGGCCAGGGCGTCCTCAATGCGCAGCTTGCGCTCCTTCATCTCCACTTCGGTGGCGGCGCCCACGTTGATGACGGCCACACCGCCGGCCAGCTTGGCCAGGCGCTCCTGGAGCTTCTCGCGGTCATAGTCGCTGCTGGTGTCTTCGATCTGCACCTTGATGGAGGAAATGCGAGCCTTGATCTCGGAGGGATCGCCGGCGCCTTCCA
>JAEZSC010000020.1 GCA_023422005.1 Bacillota bacterium
CAACTATTACGAGCCGCGGTCGGCTCGAGCCTTGATGCGCAAAGGGAAAGGCGCGTTGCGCCATGCATCCAGGCGTGTGATTGGCCACCACTGGTAGAAGGATTTAGGCGCGGCATGGCGGGGTTGCAAGCGGGTGGACATGCCCGAGGCGGCTACCCCGCCTTTTTGATCCAGCGGGAAAACCCCGTGCAGGCGGTATGGCATGGATAAATCCAGACAGGTTCTCCGATGGGTGTTGTGGGCTTTTGCCGCAGTGCTGGCAGCGCTGTTGCTGTACCGCCTGCGGTCGCTGGTGTTCGTGCTGCTTCTATCGGCAATGCTGGCCTATTTGCTCTATCGTCCGCTCAAATATTTGGAACGCAGGATGAGACGGCCGTGGGCGCTGTTGGTTATTTTTGGGTTGCTGGCCGGGTTCCTGGCGCTGTTCAGCGGTTATGCCGTACCGGTGTTCGTACGCCAGGCTGCGGAATTATTGGGGACCATTCCCAGGGTTATGGAGACGCTGCAAGGATTTTTAAGCCGCATGGCGCAGCGCAGCGGCGAACCTTTCGGCGATTTTGTAAATCAATCCTTTGACAAGCTGTATGCTCGCACGACCGATTGGCTGGGCACGGCCACGCTGGGCGTGGCACAATCCGGTTACAGCAATGTGGGTTGGGTGCTGTTGGTGCCTTTTATAACATTTTACATGCTTAAGGATCATGGGTTTTTCCTGGACCAATTGCAATACCTGGTGCCGGTGCGCTGGCGGGCCGACGCGGGGAAGCTGCTGGGATCCATCGATCTGTCCCTGGGGCACTTTCTCAGAGGGCAGTTGCTCGTGAGCATTGTGGTCATGGCGATGATGACGGTCGGGCTTGCTGTTCTCGGCGTGCCCAACTATCTGTTGCTGGGCTTGCTGTGCGGCGTGTTCAACATGATACCCTATGTAGGGCCTTTTTTGGGTGCGGCGCCGGTGGCGCTATCGGCCGCGGTGTGCGGCTGGCAGACGCTGGTATTGGCTTTGATACTGGTGCTGGTTGTGCAGCAGATGGACAACATGGTGCTCTCCCCAAAAATCATCGGGGACAATTTGCGCATTCATCCGCTATATATCATTGTTGCAATCTTGGCTGGTTCGGGTTTGCTGGGGTTCGTCGGCATCGTGTTCGCACTGCCCCTGCTCATCATCCTGCGGGAAACGGTGCAATTTCTTTTCCGCCGCAGACTGGATGCCCGGCGTTCTTCCAGCGATATAGGTTAGGGGGACCGGGCGCTGGCGGCGGCCGGTGTGCCCTTGTGTCGCACTCCGGGCGATATTCTCTATATTCAGTGGCTTTGCCTACCGATGCTGTTGTCAAAACGTCCGCCGCTCTTGACAGCACTGCCCATCCATGTTACTTTATGCATTAAAACGCATAATCCATGGCGCGGAGGGACGATGAGACGCTACTTTACCGAAGAGACCCCCTTCTATGGCTCGACCAATCCCGAGGAGCTGCTGAGCATCTACGGCAGCCCGCTTTATGTGTACAACGAGTCCATCCTGCGAAAGCGCTGCCGCGACATGAAGAATCTGGTGCCCATGGAGGGCTTCACTGCCGATTATTCCATCAAGGCCAACTCCAACCTGCATCTGCTTAAGATCGTACGCGAGGAAGGGCTGGAGGCCGACGCCATGTCGCCGGGCGAAATCCACGTGCTGCTGGCGGCGGGCTTTACGCCGGAGCAGATCCTTTTCGTATGCAACAACGTCAGCGCCGACGAGATGACCTACGCCGTGGAGCGGGGCATCACCATCAGCGTGGATTCGCTGATGCAGCTGGAGACCTACGGCCAGCGCTTCCCTGGCAGCAAGGTGGCCGTGCGCTTCAATACCGGCTACGGCGCGGGGCATCACGAAAAGGTCGTGACCGCCGGCAAGAAGACCAAGTTCGGCATCAACGACGATAAGGCCGATGCCGTGGAAGCGCTGTTGAAAAAGTACAACCTCACGCTGTGCGGCATCAACCAGCATATCGGCTCTCTGTTTATGGAGGAGAGCGCCTATGTGGCCAGCTGCGAGGCTCTGCTGGAGCTGGCCAAGCGCTTCCCGGATCTGGAGTTCGTGGACATGGGCGGCGGCTTCGGCATACCTTACCGCAAGCAGGATGGCGAGCGCAGCCTGGATCTGGCTCCCTTCGCCCAGCGGCTGGGCGAGGCCATCGCCAACTTCAAGGCGCGCTACGGCGCCGATCGCAAGATGAAGTTCAAAACCGAGCCCGGGCGGTATGTCGTGGCCGAGAGCTGCGTACTGCTGGGCAGCGTGCACTCCATAAAGGACAACAACGACATCACCTATGTGGGCACCGACCTGGGCATGAACGTGCTGATGCGCCCGGTGTTGTATGATTCCCACCACGACATCGAGGTGTACCGGGGCGGTAAACTGACCGACGAAGGCCGCCAAACCGTGACCATCGTGGGCAACATCTGCGAGAGTGGAGACAAGCTGGCCCAGGATCGCACGCTGCCCATCATCCGCCAGGGCGACATCCTGGGCGTGATGGATGCCGGCGCCTATGGGTATTCCATGGCAAGCAACTACAACCACCGGCTGCGTCCTGCCGAGGTGCTCATCGCGGCCGACGGCACCCACAGGCTTATCCGCCGCCGTGACACGTTGGAAGACCTGCTTCGTGCTTTCTGACAGGAGAGGGCTTAGAGAAATTTTAACACGAGGAACAGGTTGACCGCTGACATCACCGCGAAGGCGGCGCAGGCAATCAACACGAAGGTGGCGGTCTTGTCCATCTTCTTGGTACGGGCGGCGCGCACGCCAACCAGAACGACGCCGGCGATGGCGGCTGCAAGCCCAAAGAGCAGAGCGCAGATGGCAACGGTCTTCATAGAACCTCCATACGTAAAAAAAGGCGCTCCGCGGCTCAGCGTGTCGACAAGTCGCCACGCTGTCGCCTGCGGCGCTGATGCGCCTTGGCGAATCAGACGACTTGTGCCATTTTTTGATTAATCGCCTGACTATAGCCGTCGCCAGGCGATATCCTTACTTTTAAACTCATATAGTTTTCTCAAGAGACGTTTATCGCCTGTGGGCGGAATTTTAACGACATCTTGAATTTTTTGGGCTTCCTCCTGCCGAATGAATCGGCAGTCGGTTATATCTTTGGTTTCCACACAAAGTTTGTCTACAAAAGAAGGCGCTCCGCAATCTGCGGAGCGCCTTTCCGATGTTTAGAACGGGTTTTCGGAATCGTAGAGCATGCCCTTGGGGCGGTTGAAGTCGATCTCTTCGACGCCCAGCATGCGCAGCGCGTCGAACAGCGCCTTACCCACATGATCGAAGGCCACGGCGCCATGGTGCGGGTAGCGCTTCTCGATGAGCACATGGCGGTAGAAACGCGCCATCTCGGGGATGGCGAAGATGCCGGTGCCGCCAAAGCTGCGGGTGTCGGTGGGCAGCACCTCGCCCTGGGCAACATAGCTGCGCAGGTGGGTGTCGGCAGTGCTCTGCAGGCGGAAGAATGTGATGCCGCCGGCGATCAGATCACCTTCCAGCGTGCCGCGGGTAATGTTGGGCTCCTGACCGGGCTCCAGCAGGCGGTGCATGATCATCTGGTGGCGCATCTCGGGCTTGCGCAGATAGCACGATGGCGTGTTGCCGCAGTGGAAGCCCATGAACAGGTCGCAGTTCTTGTAATCGTAGCTACCCTTGATCTCCGACTCGTACATGTCATTGGGCACGGTGTTGTTGATGTCCAGCAGCGTGGCGGGACGGCCGGTGGCGCAGGCGATGATGTATTCGCTGAGCGCGCCATAAATATCCACTTCGCAGGCTACGGGGATCAGCCGGCTCATGAGCCGGGAATTCACATAGCACGGCACAAACCCGAACTGGGTTTGGAACGCCGGCCAGCACTTGTTGGCGAAGGCTACATGTTCCGAGGCGCCCAGGTTCTTCTCGGCCCAATCCAGCAGCGTCAGTTCGAACTGTGCGAGCTTGGGCAGAATGCCGGGCATCTTGTTGCCGGTACCCAGTTCCTTGGCCATGTCGGCCATGACAGCCTCAATGCGGCTGTCGCCGGCGTGGGCGTTGAAGCTGGCGTACAGGTCCAGCTCGGAGTTCTCCTGCACCTCAACGCCCAAGTCATACAGCGGCTTGATGGGGGCGTTGCAGGCCAGGAAATCAAAGGGGCGCGGGCCGAAGGTGATAACCTTGAGCTTCTGCAGGCCCAGTATTACGCTGGCCACCGGCACAAAATCTCCGATCATCGCGGCGACTTCCGCGGCGGTGCCCACGGGATAGGAGGGAATGTAAGGCCGAAGCTTACGCAGGCCGATGTTGTAGGAAGCGTTGAGCATGCCGCAATAGGCGTCTCCGCGGCCGCCCAACAGGTCGTCGCCGGTTTCTTCAGCGGCGGCGGCGAACATGACCGGGGAGCCGAAGCGCCGGGCCAGCAGCGTTTCGGGGCCTTCGGGGCCGAAGTTGCCCAGATAGACGACCAGCGCGTTGACGCCGGCGGCCCGCATCTCATCCAGCGCCTTGAGCGCGTCGTTCTCATTCTCCACAATGGTTTGTGCCTCGGCGATGGGGATGCCCGCTGCCTTGCACGCCTCAACGACCGCCCGGCGGCGCTTCAGAGACAGCTCCGCGACAAAGCAATCACGGCTTACTGCGACAATACCCAGCTTTACTTGCGGTATATTCTGCATAGGTTTCCCTCCATGACATGATGGGTAAATTGTAACATTAGCCGTGTATGGTGTAAAGAAGAACGCTTTTGCAGCGCCTGTTGGATGATTTGGATGGCCGGGTAAGTATCCTGTGTGAAATGATCCCAATGGGAATAGAGCCGTTTCTTTTACATTTTGTTCCGTTGCGCTGATGCGATGGACAGCTTCCCAAAAATACCTGCTTCTTATACTCATATTTGAAGATTTTTTTATGACTTATGATTGATTGTCGATCTGCTTAGTGTTATAGTATAGACGAAGGTTGTCGCGCGATTCGACAATCCAAACGGACGAGGAGTATGATAGGTATGGAAGTAGGAAAGAGGATCTACCAACTCAGGGTAGAGCGCAACATCAG
>JAEZSC010000053.1 GCA_023422005.1 Bacillota bacterium
CCTGCCTTGCCGGCGGGTGCTATATTTCCACGCCGAGAATATCCCGCGCGACCACGATCCCCGTGACCGAGGCCTGCATGAGCCCGCGGGTCATCCCTGCGCCGTCACCGATGGCGTACAGGCCGCCGATGGCCGTCATAAACCGCTCATTGACGGTGAGCTTGGAGGAGTAGAACTTGACTTCCACGCCGTAGAGCAGCGTGTTGCGCGAATACAGACCGGGAGCCAGCTTGTCGAAGGCTTTGAGCGCCTCCAGTATGCTGGTCAGGTGCCGGTGGGGCAGCACAAAGGACAGGTCACCGGGCACCGCCGTCTCCAGCGTGGCGCGGGTGGTGGACTTGCGCAGGCGGCTTTCAGTCGTGCGCCGGCCAATGTCCAGATCGCCCAAGCGCTGCACCATGACGCCGCCGCCGGTCAGCATGTTGCCCAGGCCCGCGATGTGCCGGCCATACTCGATGGGCTCGTTGAAAGGCGCGGTGAAATGCGTGCTGACCAGCAGCGCGAAGTTGGTATTCTCGGTGCGCTTTTCCGGATCGCTGTAGCTGTGGCCGTTGACTACGGCCAGCCCGCCTTCGTAGTATTCGGAACTGACCACGCCGCCGGGGTTCATGCAGAACGTGCGTACCTTGTTCTCAAAGGTGTCCGAATAATAGACGAGTTTGGCCTCGTAAAGGTGCTTTGTCAGGTGATCCATGATGGAGTTGGGCACTTCAACGCGAACGCCGATATCCACCTCGTTGTTGATGGTCTGGATGCCGCTCTTGGCTGCGGTTTCGGCCAGCCACTGGGCGCCGCCGCGGCCGGGAGCCGCCACCACCGAAGGCGCGTAGGCTTCGAAGACACGGCCGTTTTGCTCCAGCGTGACGCCCTTGACTTGGTTATCCTCCACGAGCAGGTCGCGGGCGGTCGTGCGCGCCAGGAACTCAAAACCCTCCATGGAGTTTAGGTGATCATACATTGCCTTGAGCACATCGTAGGCGTAATCTGTGCCCAAATGGCGCACGGGGCAGCTGACCAGCTGTATGTTGTGGCGGCTTGCTTCGTAGGCGATTTCGTCCACGCGCTTGTCGTTGAGGCCGTGCACGATGTCCGGCGCGCCGAAACCCATATAGACGCTGTCGGCATAGCGGATGAGCTCCTCTGCCTTACCCTTGCCGATGTAGCCGGCCACCTGGCCGCCCACATCGCTGCACAGGCTCAGCTTGCCGTCGCTGAAGGCGCCGGCGCCGCTCCAGCCATGCAGAATGCTGCAGGGTTTGCAGCCAATGCATTTGCCCAGCGTGCGGGCGGGGCACGTGCGCTTGACGATTTCGGAACCGCTGTCCACCACGAGTACCGAGGTGGTGGGCGCGTGTTTTTTGAGTTCCAGCGCGGTGAAGATGCCCGCCGGGCCTGCGCCGATGATGATGCAATCGTAAGACTTTGACATGTAATCCTCTGCCATTCAAAACATTCGGGTAAATTTCAGCCGATGAGCGATGTTCACCCACAGGCCCAAATAAGTATATGGGATGGCAGGAGAGCTGTCAAGAAAAACATTGTCAAATACGAATATTAAAACGAAAATGGGTTTGAATGTTCGTGTTATCTCTACGGCGTATGATTGGTTTCAGCTCTTCAATGATGCCATGGCCAGGCTGATCTCCGCGCGCACGGCGTCATCCTTTTCGGCTTCCAGCGCTGTGCGCAACGCCGCCTCGGCCTCATGACCGCCCAACCGGCCCAGCGCCCAGGCGCTGTGGCGGCGGGCTACTTGGCTTGGGTGCTCTTGCAGCATCTCTGACAGGGCGGGAATCAGCGAGCGGTCGTTGCTGTTGCCGGCTGCCAGCGCGGCCTGCGCCTGCAGGCGGTGTTTGCGCGCAAAGTTGGCGCCGACCGCGCGCCGGAGTACATCCACCGCTTCGGGCCGGCCGCGCAGCAGGCTTTCCAGGCCGCAGGCGCGTAACGTCTCCTCGGGAATGCGCTGCGCCTGGGCGCCGGAATGGGGGCAGGACTGTGTGCATTCTGTGCAGCCCAACAGCCGGGCGCCCATGGCCTCGCGCAGATCCAAGGGCACGGCTTCGGCGCCGATCATGTGGTGGCGCAGGCAGCGCAGCCGGTTAAAGCCTCCCTCGCTCAGCGCGCCGGTGGGGCAGGCTTGTACACACAGGCCGCAGCCTTCGCAGGTGCGGTACGGCGCATCCTGCACAGGCAGCGGAGCGTCGGTGAGCACCAGATGCAGGCTGACCAGCACGCCCAGTTCTTCGTGGCAGAACTGCTGGTTCCACCCCTGATATCCCAGCCCGCAGCGCAGCGCGGCGGCTCGGTGGGGCAGGCCTGGATTGCCCAGAGCCTGGTGACCCTGCTCCCGCAACCATTGAGCCAGCGCTTCGGCGCGGTCATGGCCCGTGTTGGATGCCGTATAATAATTTGCTATTTCCCCACAGCCCCGCGGCCAAGGCTCAAAAGCGTCATACCGGCGCACGCCCACGACGATGGCCCTGGCTTCGGGCATCAGTTCCCTTGGGTCGCCGTGCAGGCGTTCCCTGAGAGCATCCCACGCGGCGCGGGACCACTCTTCGAAGGGAAGAGCTGAGCATAGCCCCACGTCGTCAAAGCCCAGCGCCTGAGCCTGGGTGTGCAGTGCGCCCAGCAGTCTGGTATCGTCGGTGTTTTTCACAGGCGTGGGTCCTCCGGCATAAATTGCTCATGGATAAGAATCGGTTTGAGAAAAGGAGGGAATAACGTGTCCGCAAATGCGAACCTGCCAATCGACACCGGCTGCGACGGTGAAGTCGAAGGCGTCAGCACTTCGCTGCTGTTCTTCTTTCTACTGTTGGTGATCATCTTCTCCAACTGCCCGTTCTTCGAAGGCAACGGCGACACCCTGCTGTTCTTCTTCCTGCTGCTGGTGATCATCTTCACGGAGTTCTGCGACTTCTTCTGAAAGCCGCCACGAAAGATCCTCAACAACATACCATCTACATGGAGGCGACGGTGTATCACCGCCGCCTTGTTGTTTTCGTTATTTGCGATTGCTGCGAAAGGCCGAGGCCATCAGCAGAGCGCCGGCCACCACCATCGCCACCGGCACGAAGAACCACAGGTTCACGCGCAGCACAGCGGTCACGATCAGATACAGGCCAAAGAGGATCAACGCGGAACTGAACCACAGCGACAGCTTACGGCCGTCCACCTGGTGGGTGCGTTCACCGTCGGGCGCTTCCATCACGAACATCAGGATGAAATAGAGGATTACGGCGGGCACGAGCATCGTGGGGATGGCAACCAGGCACCACAGCACGCGCATTAGCGTGGCATCCATGCCCAAATACTCGGCCAACCCCGCACACACGCCGAACACCACGGCATTGCGGGAACGGGCAAAGCGCTTCGTGTTCATAGCGGCCTCCTGTCGGCGGGCGCCATGGGCGCCCATGATATATCTTGATTATGCATCACCGCGGTGCGTGGGCGCAAGGGGTTCTTTGCGTGTCAACGCTGGGCCATGCCCCGGCTCAGCGACTGCCACAGCTCTTCGGTGCCGAATTCCAGCCGCCACACCGCAGCCCCGGCCAGCGCGTTGTAGGTCAGCAGCTTGCCCTTGAGCTCCAGGGAAGGCGCGTCGTCGCAGTAGATGACCCGCAGCACGTTTTCCGTGTCCACGAAGGCGTAGCGCGCCATGCCCTTGTTGGGCAACCATGTGCCTTTGTTCAGCCAATATTGCACCTGGACCTTGTTGCCGCCGGACGTATAGGAACCCTCAGCCAGCAGGGAGGCGACCTGGGCAGGCGTGGCTGTTCTGCGGGTTTTGGATTTGGTCAACTCGGGAAGCTCCTTGAGCGTTTCGCCCTCGGGCACGTCAAATGTGTATTCCACGCCAAAGAACGGTATGCCCATGAGGATGCGGTCTTCGGGGACCTGGTCCAGCATCATGCGCATCTTGTCCGCGACCCAGTCGATGGCGGCCACGGGTTCCAGCGCCGGGTTGTCATAGGCCATCACGCACACATAGTCCGCCACCTGCCCCAAGCCCTTTCGGTCGTAGCACTGCCACCAGTTGTTCGGGTTCTCGTTGGCCAGCGGCACCGTAACGTCCACGGAAATGACAGTGCCGGGAGGCAGGTCTTTTTTTGCCCGAGCCACGAAGGCCGTGAACTTCTCCTTGTCCTTGGGGTCCATCTTTTCAAAATCGAAGTTGATGCCGTCCAGCCCCAGCGTGCTCACGAAAGTGCTTAGCTTGGCATAGAAGGCATCCTGCTGTTCCTTGTCATTGACCAGCGCCCAGGAAAGGTCCGGGTCAAAGCTGACAACCGAAGCCCACACCTTCGCGCCGCCCGCGTGGGCAGTCTGGATGTATTGCGCTGGGTCCCAGCCGTTCACCTTGCCTTCCAGCAGCGTGTTCAGATCGTTGACGACGGCCTGGCCGTCGGCGTCCTTTTCCACATAGAACCAGGTGGGTGACAGGACGTTCACACCCGGGGGCACGGCGTTGAGCTTTTTGGGCCGGTATTGCCAGGCCAGTGTCAGCTGCGGGGGCCGTGCGGCCAGGGGTATGCGGGTGTTGCCATAGTCCACGCCCGAGGGCGTCCAGGGTTCCTTGGCTTCCTGTGGGCGGATGCCCGCGGTGTGCAGCGCCTGTACGTACCAGCTCAACGGCGACATTTTGCGCACGGTGGCATTTTGGCCGATGGCCTGTCGCACCGCGCGGCCGTGACCGGCCCAGGGCTGGCCCAACACACCGCCGGCGCTCAGCAGCATCACCGCCGCCAACACCGCCGCGAAGGCCGGCACTGCCCAGTCCGGACCCTTCGGCGTTACATTTTGAATCGCTGGTTTGCGCCCTTTTCGGTCTCTCTGAGGTTTTTGCAGGTTAATTCCCATGGTCGAATTATAGCAAATTAAGCATGTGGGGGAAAGGCGAACTGCGGGCAGCAAGCTTTTGAGGATGTAAAATTCCTGCAAAAATCGAAGATTTTGTGCAAAACGCTTTGAGGCGTGAGACAAAGCCATGGCGGTGGTTGAACCGGGGTTCCTTTCCGCTATGGGAAATTCATACCGTCACGGCGGCAGTCATACCTATAAACACAAGTTGACGGGAGGCGCCATGACCACGCGGGAATTACAAGCGCTGCGCCAGAGGCGCGAGCTGGGCGGTGGCGAAGAGAAACTTGAGGGACGGCGGCGCGACGGGACCTTAAGCGTGCGGGAGCGGCTGTCGCTGCTGCTGGACGAGGGAAGCTTCGTGGAGAGCGGCGTGTTCGCCGGTGGGGTGGAAGCGCCGGCCCAGGGTGTCGTGACCGGCTTTGGCACAGTTGAGGGCCGGCCGGTATGCGTGTACGCCCAGGATTATACGGTGCTGGGCGGCTCGGTGGGGCAGGCCCACGCGGATAAAATCTGCCGCGCCATGGACAACGCGTTGCAAAACGGCGTACCGCTGGTGGCGCTGCTGGACAGCGCCGGCGCGCGGCTCCACGAGGGGTTGGCAGCGGTGGCGGCCTATACGCGGGTGTACCGCAAGGCCATGGATTTGCACGGCCAGGTCCCCACAATCGCCCTCGTGTGCGGCCCGTGCGTGGGCGGCGCGGCGTGGGCGGCGGGGCTCATGGATTTTGTGTTCGCAGCCGGGGAGCGCGCCCGGGTGCAGACCTGGGGTCCCCAGGTTATGGCTGCCGCCGGGCAGCCGCCACCCATGCCGGCCGCGTGCGGCGTGGCGCAGTTTGCCTGCGCCGACGAGCGGGCCGGGCTGCTGGCCGTGCGGGAACTATTGGGATATTTGCCGCCCAACTGCCTGGAGGACGCGCCGGTGGCGGGCAGCCCTGAGAGACTCGCGAACGATGAAGCCACGGCAGCGCTGGACGCTCTGACGCCCGGATGTTACGACATGGCATGGGTGCTGGACGCTTTGGCCGACAGCGTGATGCCGACTTCGGCGGACTACGGGCCCGGTGTGATCACGGCCTTTGCCCGCGTGGGCGGCCGGACCGTGGGCCTCGTGGCCACGCAGCCGCGGGCCAAGGATGGCATTCTGGATGGCGCGGCGTGCCGCAAGGCGGCGCGGTTCGTGCGGTTCTGCGACGGCTTCCGTCTGCCGGTGCTGACGCTGGTGGACACCGCCGGCGTGGCGATGGACGCAGCCGAGGAGGCGGGCGGTCTGGTGAACAGTTGCTGCGAGCTGCTGGATGCCTATGCCGGGGCCACGGTGCCCAAGGTGACGGTGCTGTGCGGCCGTGCCAATGGCAGCGCCATGGCGCTGCTGGGCTGCCGCGAGATGGGTATGGACGCCGTGTATGCCTGGCCGCAGGCGCAGCTGAGCGTGCTGCCGCCGGAAACGGCGGCCAACATACTCTTTGCCCGGGAAATTGCCGTGGCGGAGGACCCGGCGGCTGCCCGTGCCGCGGCCATCGCCCGTTGGCAGCTGGACGAGAGCAGGCCGCTGCATGCAGCGGAACTGGGCTTGCTGGACGACATCATCGCCCCGCGGGACACCCGCGCCACGGTGCTTGCGCAGCTGGAGCTGCTGCTGGGCAAGCGGGACCGCCGCACCCGGGGGCGGTTTTACCGCGACGGATAGAGGTGAGAACATGGACTTTTTTCAAGACAACCTGACGTTGGTGCTTACGGTGGCCTTCGTGCTGGCCGTGGCCCAGGGCATGCTGGCTCAGGCCCTGGCCGAGGAAAAGGGCCACAGCAAGCGCTGGTTCTGGGCAGGCTGCCTGCTGCCGCTGGTGGGTGTCATCTGGGCGGCGGGCCTGCCGGACGCGCGGCTGCGGGCAGAGGTTCGGGAGCTGGCCCAGGCCCGGCGGGAGAGCGCGCCGCCACAGACGGCGGCTGTGGAGCCCGCCCGGCAGGAGCGGGAGTACGAGGACATGGGCGAGCTCGCTGCGGCAGTAACGGCTTCACTGGCGGCCATGGGGACCGACGCCAACATGCGCCCGGTGCTGCGCAGCATCCGCCGGGCTGGCGGGCCTACGGCGTGGGCCCGCGCCGGCGAACGGCGCAGGGCATAGCGCGATGGAGTTGGGAGGAACCATGACATGATTCGCAGATTTTATGTCACCGTAAATGGCCGGGGTTACGAGGTAGAAGTCGAGGAGGTCGCGGCCTTCCCGCGGCCTGTGGCGCCGATGCCGCGGGCGTTGGCCGAACAGCAGGAGCTGCGCCTGGCGGCATCCGGCGCAGCGGTGGAACCACCGGCGCCAGCCGCCGTGCAGCCTGCCCCGGCGGAACCCCCTGCGCAGGGCTCGCCCGCTGCGCCCAAGGCCGTGCCGATGCCACATGGTGCAGTCGTGGCCTCGCCGATGCCTGGCAAGATCCTCTCGGTAAAGGTGACCGTGGGGCAGGTCGTAAAGCGCGGCGATGTGCTGATGATACTGGAGGCCATGAAAATGGAGAACGAGATACAGTCTCCTGCCGACGGCATGGTCAGTGCCATTGCCGTGGAGGCTGGCCACACGGTGGAGGCCGGCGCGGCGCTGGCCTCCATCGGTTGAGGAGGGGGCCATGGCCAAGGTGCACATCACCGACACGATATTGCGCGACGCCCACCAGAGCCACGCCGCCACCCGCATGACCACCGCCGACATGCTGCCTACGCTGCCGGCGCTGGACCAGGCAGGCTATTGGTCGCTGGAGGCCTGGGGCGGCGCAACCTATGACACATGCCTGCGCTTCCTGCGGGAGGACCCGTGGGACCGCCTGCGGACACTTCGCGCAGGTTTATCAAAAACGCCGATACAGATGCTGTTGAGAGGGCAGAATCTGCTGGCCTACAAGAACTTCCCCGACGACGTTGTGGAGATGTTCGTGCGCCGGGCCATACAGAACGGTGTGGGCGTGGTGCGGGTGTTCGACGCGCTCAACGATGTGCGCAACATGAAGACCGCCATGGCCGCCGTGAAGCGCTACGGCGGCCATCTGGAGGCGGCGCTGTGCTACACGACCAGCCCCGTGCACACGACACAGTATTTCGTGGACATGGCCGCCGAGCTGGAGGCGCTGGGCGCCGACACCATCGCCATCAAGGACATGGCCAACCTGCTGCTGCCCTACACCGCGGCGGAGTTGGTGACCAAGCTCAAAAAGCGCGTCAAGGCGCCCATCCACGTGCACACCCACAACTCCAGCGGCACCGGCGACATGGTGTATCTCAAGGCCATAGAGGCCGGCGCAGACATTGTGGACACGGCGCTTTCGCCCATGGCCGGCGGCACATCCCAGCCGGCCACGGAGCCGCTGGTGGCCAGCTTACGGGGTACGCCCTATGATACCGGCATGGATCTGCGGCATTTAAGCTCCATCTCGTCCTACTTCCGCGAGGTATCAGCGCGCATGGCCAAGGGCGGTTCCATCGACCCGGCCGTGTACCGCGTGGACATCGATTCGTTGATATACCAGGTGCCCGGCGGCATGTTCTCCAACCTGATCTCCCAGCTCAAGAGCCAGAACGCCCTGAGCCGCCTGCCCGATGTGCTGCGGGAGGTGCCCAGAGTGAGGGAGGACTTCGGCTATCCGCCGCTGGTGACGCCCACCAGCCAGATCGTGGGCACCCAGGCGGTGCTCAACGTGCTGTCCGGCGAGCGTTACAAGCAATTCACCAAGGAATCCCGCGGCATGCTGCGCGGCGAATACGGCCGCCTGCCCGCGCCGCCCAACCCCGACATCGTAAAGCTGGCGCTGGGTGACGGGCCGCGCATCACCGGCCGGCCCGCTGACGAGCTGAAGCCCGAATTGGGACGCCTGCGCGATGACATCAAGGGAATCATGGAGCAGGAGGAGGATATCCTGAGCTATGCCATGTTCCCCACGGTGGCCATGGATTTCTTCCAGTTCCGCCAGGCAAAAAAATACCGCGTGGACCACACGCTGCTGGATCGAAGGGCCGGCGTGCATCCCATATAAATTCGCCGACGGTGTCGCAACACCGTCGGCGAGAAAGCGCCTTGTATCAGTTATCGATTGCCCGCCAGCGCGCATGTCGCTGGCGGGCCTTTTGCTCTGCGTCTCATATACAGTGTACGGAACGGAGATCGCCTGCGAGTGGGATTTGGTTTTGGCAGCCTGCCCTGGCGACCGTTTCCTTGGCGGAATGAGTCCGCCTTCGGTATCGATGTTTTGGATGGCTGTAAATAGTCGAAAAGCCATTGGTGGTGTTATACTATAAACATTCGCAACATCGAGGTATCTGCCGATGGACTTTAACACCCGGTCGGCCCAGTGGGATACGCCCATGCGTGTGAAGCGCGCCGCGGTTGTGGCGCGCAAGATTGCCGACTTCGTGCCGGTAACGGCGGACATGGAAGCAATGGAGTTTGGCTGCGGCACCGGTCTGGTCAGCTTCGCACTGCGGGATCACCTGCGCAGCATCCTGCTCGTTGATGCATCCGACGGCATGCTGGCAGTGGCGCGGCAGAAGATTGCCGATGCCGGCGTGGGCAATCTGCGCACCCTGCGGCACGACCTGAGCTCCACCGAAGGCCTGCCACAGGCGGCGTTCGATTTGGTTTTTACGTCCATGGCGCTGCATCACGTCGTGGATGTGGACGCCATCGCTGAGGTGTTCCGTGCGCTGCTCAAGCCCGGTGGCTGCCTGTGCATCGTGGATCTGGATACCGACGACGGCAGCTTCCATGCCGACGAGCCGGGCTTCGCTGGTCACGACGGCTTCGTCCAGCAAGAACTGGCGGACCTGCTGGGCCGTCATGGCTTTGCCGATGCCCGCAGCGAAACCTTTTATCGGGATCACAGGGACAGAGGCGGGCGAGTCCTCGACTATTCGCTGTTCATTCTCTGTGCTCAGAAGGCTTGAGACCGCACGGGTCAATCATTACGGGCATACTGGCCCGGCGTCGGCGGCAATGTTATACTGGATACAATCAGCAAAGAGGAGTCAGCCATGCGGATACTGGTTTCCAACGACGACGGCATACAATCTGCGGGCATCGCAGCGCTGGCGCGGGCACTGCAGCAGCTGGGAGATGTCACCGTGTGCGCGCCCCAGAGCGAGCAAAGCGCTGTGAGCCGGGCGCTGACGATGAGCCGCCCGCTGCGCATGGAGCCGGCGAAGGTGCCGGGGCTGGAATGCCCGTGCTGGGCTGTGGACGGTACGCCCACCGACTGTGTGAAGCTGGCCATCAGCCGCTTGTATGACGCGCCGCCGGATATCGTCGTCAGCGGCATCAACAACGGCGCCAATCTGGGCAGCGACGTGTTGTTCTCCGGAACCGTGGCCGCCGCCATGGAAGGCGCCATGCAGGGTGTGCCGGCGGTGGCGGTGTCGCTGAGAATGGGCGGCGAGACGACCTTTGACCAGGCTGCCGTGTGGGCGACCCAGGCGGTGCGCGCGGCGCTGGCTGCGCCGTTCCCACTGGGCACGGTCATGAATGTGAATGTTCCTTCCTGCGCGCCGCTGGGCTGGAAGCTGACGGCGCTGGGCGTGCTGGAGTATGGCGAGACCTATGAGCAGCGTCGGGATCCCCGGGGGCGCAGCTATTACTGGCTGACCGGCAACAAACGGCCTGCCGACGCCCAGAGCGACGCCGACGATGCGTGGCTGGAGCGCGGGTATCTCACGGTAACGCCGATCAAATGCGACCTGACCGATTACAGCTTGCTTGAGAAGTGGTCACAGCCCGGTTTTTTAGACCGATAAGAAGGATTTCGCCGGTTAATTGATCATATTTTCTTGTTTCCTCGCGATCTCTCTATTGATCTCGCAAGGTTTTTCAAATCTACTTGCATTTTTGTGATATACTAAATTTAGAACTCAATAAGGAGATTTCCTATGCCCGATACGAAGGATCTTGCCCAGAGGATTGCCGACGGATACGGTGACATGAGCAAAGGCCAAAAGCGCATCGCTGATTTTATTACCAAGAATTACGACAAGGCTGCCTATATGACTGCGCTGCGCTTGGGTGACAGCGTGGACGTCAGCGAATCCACGGTCGTTCGTTTTGCCATGGACCTGGGCTATGCCGGCTATCCGCAATTGCAAAAGGCATTGCAGGACATGGTGCGCAACAAGCTGACCACGCTGCAGCGCATGGAGATGACCAGCGACATGAGCCGCTCCATGGTGCTGCGCACGGTGCTGCGGGCGGACATGGGCAACCTCAAGCAGACGATTGACTCCATCAACGCTGAGGAATTCGAGCAGGTTGTGGATGAGGTTTACAACGCCCGGCGGGTTTACATACTGGGCGCCCGCAGCTCGGCTCCGCTGGCGCAGTTCATGGGCTATTATCTGAATTTTCTGCTGGACAACGTCTATGTCGTCACGTCCGGCATCAATGACATTATGGAGCAGCTGGTTCACATCGGCAGCGAGGACGTGCTCGTGGGAATCAGCTTTCCGCGGTATTCCAAGCGCACCGTGGAAGGCGTGCACTTCGCCCACGACAAGGGCGCCAAGATCGTCGCCATCACCGACTCCGGTGCTTCACCGCTCAATGAATACGCCGACCATGTGCTGGTGGCCCACTCCAACATCGCCAGCTTCGTGGATTCGCTGGTGGCGCCATTCTCCATCGTCAACGCCTTCATCGTCAGCATCGGGCTGCGCAAGCGCCATGAGGCCTCGGAAAACTTCATGGAGCTGGAGCGCATCTGGGACGAATTCAACGTTTACATCGACAAGGGAAGAAGCTGAACTGTGGTGAATGCGCAGGAACCAATCGTCGTGGTGGGTGGCGGGCCCGCCGGAATGATGGCAGCCATACAGGCAGCCCGCCGGGGGTTGCCCGTCACACTGCTGGAACGCAATGAAAAGCTGGGCAAGAAGCTGTACATCACCGGAAAGGGCCGTTGCAACCTGACCAATGACGGCAATCTGGAACACCTTCTGGCGCACACCGTGCACAACGGGCGCTTCCTGTACAGTGCTTTTTCCGCCTTTGGCAGCCGCGACCTCATGGCCTTTGCCGAGGAGTTGGGCGTGCCGCTGGTCGTGGAGCGCGGCCAGCGGGTGTTCCCCGCTTCGGGCAAATCCAGCGACATCCAGCGAGCGCTGCAGCGAGAGCTGTCCCGCCTGGGTGTGCAGGTGTTGCTGGGCCAGCGGGTCAGCGGTATCGATGTTGAGGACGATCAGGTTGTCGCCGTGCGCACGGCATGCGGGAGGAGCTTCCCCTGCACCTCGGTGATCCTGGCCACCGGCGGTCTTTCTTACAGCGCCACCGGTTCCACCGGCGACGGATACCGCTTGGCGGCAGCGCTGGGCCATGAAGTGCAGCCCGCCCGGCCATCGCTGATCCCCATCGAGACCGCCGAGGGCTGGGTTACAGACCTTCAGGGTCTGTCTTTGAAGAACGTACGCCTTTCCGCCGAGCAGCGGGGCAAGACGGTGTACAGCGAAATCGGAGAGATGCTGTTCACCCATTTTGGCGTCAGCGGGCCGCTGGTGCTCACCGCCAGCGCGTTGCTGGAGGAAGCCGGGCTGGGCGACGCCCGGTTACATCTGGACATGAAGCCGGGGTTGACCGGCGAACAGCTGGATGCGCGCATCCTGAGGGACTTTCAGAGCATCCCCAACCGGGCGTTGAAGAATGCCCTGTTCGAGCTGCTGCCTTCGCGGCTGTGCCCGGTGGCGCTGGCACTGGCCTCACTGGATGGCGAGACGCCGGTGCACCAGGTTACGCGAGCCCAGCGCGAGGCGCTGGCTGCCGTCATCAAGGACATCGTGCTGACGCCGGCGCGCTTTCGTCCCATCGACGAGGCGGTCATCACCCGCGGCGGCGCGTCCTGCAAGCAGGTAAACCCCAAGACCATGGAATCCCGTCTGGTGCGCGGCCTGTTCCTGTGCGGCGAGCTGCTGGATGTGGACGCCCTGACCGGCGGCTTCAATCTTCAGATCGCGTTTTCCACGGGTTATGCCGCCGGCAGCCATTGCTGATGCTTGCGGTTTTGAACCCGACGAAAGGGTGAGGGCATGCGATATACCAAAGAGATGCCGGCGACGGACCCGGAGTTGAGCCATAAGCTCCAGTCCGAGGGATGGACGAAGCTCAGGGAGCCCACCAGCCTTGGCATGGCCACGCTGCTGTCCGTTCCGTTTATGCTGGTCAACGGTTTCATCACGATGCTTATCGCTTACTGGCTGTATCCGCCGCTGCGCGACTTTCTGGCCAACGGGCCTGCGGGGGAGATCACCTTCCGGATCGGTCTGGTAACCTTGATCTACATTGCAGGCGTTGTCGTGTTTCTGCTCATCCATGAGCTGCTGCACGCGTGCTTCATACCCAATGTACTAAGGTCTGAAAAGACCTTTTGGGGAATCCGCATTCTCTTCGGGTTTGTCAGCACGAGCGAGCCTATCCAAAAGGGCAGATATCTGTTCATATCCATTGTCCCGTTTTTGCTTTTGTCGGTTTTGCTTCCGTTCCTGATGAAGTTAGCAGGTTTGCTCGACGGGTTTGTCATTTTTCTATGCTTGGTGAACGCCATAGGCTCCTCGGTGGATTGTCTGAATCTGTGCCTTGTGGCATTCCAGGTTCCCCGCGGTTCCACCATCGTGAACAATGGGTTTGAAACATATTTTAAGCGACTATAATAGTTATCTATACTAGAACAGCTGTCTACTGCTGTCGGAGATGCTGTAAAAACATAGCGGCGGAATCCTCTGGTGTAGTGCTTGCTGTTTTATTCGCTAAGCCTTATACTAGTGATATCATCGGAAATGGAGAAGCGGCCATGAGATTATTTGGAGGGCTGTTCTGGGGTATCTTCCTGATCGCGTCGGGCGCGATTTTTTTGCTGCGGCACGCTTTGAATCTGCAAGTCTCTCAGGGTAAGCTGATCTTCGGCGTTTTCGTCGTACTGGTGGGCGTATCGCTGCTGACGACGGGGTCCTGGACCAGCCGTTCCGACAGCACGTCGGTGTTCACCGATGGCCGCATCACGGTCCTAAACAACGGCGGCAGCTATCAGTCCACCTTCAGTTCCACCGATTATGATCTTACGGAGCTTCAGCCGGGGTCCACATTCCGGCTTAACTGTGCCTTTGGCTCTGCCCGGATCAAACTGCCCCCCGGCGCTTATAAGATCCATGCCAACAGCGCCTTTGGCAGCGTGCGCATGCCCGATGGCACCAGCTATGCCTTTGGCAGCGGGAATTTTAACAAGACCGGTACCGGCGAAACCATACGGGTGGATGTAAACTGTTCGTTTGGTGAAGTCGTGCTATATGATTGACGGTGTTTGCATAACCGTCACGCCTTTCGTCAACTTTATCAAAGGAGGTGCTATCACATGGTGACCAAGGAAATGTCGATTTCAGAGGTGCTGCAAATGGACATGGGCACTGCGCCCATCTTTTTGCGTTATGGCATGCACTGTCTGGGTTGCCCCATGGCGTCCGCCGAAAGCATAGAAGACGCCTGCGCAACCCACGGCATCAATGCCGACGAGATTGTGGAGAAGCTCAACGAGTATTTCGCATCCAAGTAGCGGCCTGTGGATTGTTTTTAGCCCCCAAGGCCGGAAAACACCGCTGATTCCCGTGAATTTGGCGCAAGATGAGCAAAACCCTGTGCAATTGTGGATAAAACCTGTGGATGAAACCGGTTGCGCATTTTGGCTCCCAAGGCCGCGCGGCCGGTTTTTTTGTTTGCGGCGCTGTGCAAAACTCAAGCACTTTCTTCTACAGCGAAGGCTCTTGGCTATTCTTATATGCATCTATGGCTATCTGAACAAGAAATACGTTAGTTCGCAAAACTGACGTTAAGTACGGAATAAGCACGAACATTATCTTGAAATATGATAGAAACGAACGTTGTTTTTACCAATACCTTTTGTTATACTAAAGCTCCTCGACAGGGGAACCGAAAATGCCGGTCAAAACATCAAGATAGTCAAAAACTTCTAGTTGACTTGGCCGAATGAATTTGATAATATGTCGAGGTGTCGCCCAACGGGACGGCAAACACGAGCAGCGAGAGCGGCTCAGCGATTCTTGAAAACCGAATAGTGCACAACTAAGAGTGAAGTAAGGACAGACGATTCTTTTGAGTTAATTGGAAGAAAGAGACGTACTCTCTGGAAACAGAGAGGATGGAGCTTGGATTTGAACATGAGAGTTTGATCCTGGCTCAGGACGAACGCTGGCGGCGTGCCTGACCCATGCAAGTCGAACGGGGGTGTAGCAATA
>JAEZSC010000080.1 GCA_023422005.1 Bacillota bacterium
CATGATGAGCACCGCGGATGCGGCATCCGTCAACGGTGACGAGTTGCCCGCGGTGACGTTCCAGGAGAGCTGCGGAAAGCGCCCCTCTGCCTCGGGAGTGCGGAAGGCCGGCGACAGTCCCGCCAGGCCCGCGACGGTCGTCGACGGCCGCACCGTCTCGTCTCGGTCGACGTCGCCCCCTGCCACCTCCACCGGGAGAAGCTGGGAGTCGAACAGCCCATCGGCATGGGCCCGGGCGGCACGATGAAGCGACCGCGCAGAATAGTCGTCGAGATCCTCGCGCGACAGCGACCAGCGGTGGGCGATCAGCTCCGCCGACACGCCCTGGTTGACGAGCCCTTCCGGATACCGGCGCGACAGCCCCGGGGCGGGGGGGGGCCCCCCCCCGGCCCCCCCCCGACGGCTGTATAAAAGGCGGCGCATGGCAAAAGCTATGGAAAACTCTTCCGGGGGAACCGTCATGAGCAGCCGTTTTCCGTTTCTTGCCCAACCGAGCCAGTCCTACTGGCTGGCATCCTGCGCCGTGGAGGAATACGCGGCGCCCAAGGACGATCTGAAAGCCGACGTGTGCGTCGTCGGCGGCGGCATCGTGGGCGTGCTGAGCGCCTATCTGCTGGCCCGGGAGGGCGTGCGGGTGGTGCTGCTGGAGGCCGACCGGCTGCTGCATGGCACCACCGGCCACACCACGGCCAAGCTGACCAGCCAGCATGAGCTGATCTACACCCGCACCAGGAACCTGCTGGGTCCGGAGCTGGCCCAGCAATATGCCCAGGCCAACCAGGACGCTATCGCCATAGCCCACAAGCTCATCGAAGAGCTGGGCATCCAATGTGATTGGTCCCGGCAGAAGGCCTATGTATACTGCCAGCAGCCGGGCAGCGTTCCCAAAATCGAGGATGAGGTGGTTGCAGCCAGCAGCCTGGGGCTGCCGGCCAGCCTGGTGGAAGACATCGCCGTGGATGTACCCATAAAGGCGGCTGTGTGCTTCGACGGGCAGGCGCAGTTCCACCCGGTAAAGTTCCTGACGGCCATCGCGCAGGCGGCAAAAAAGCATGGCGCGCGCCTGTATGAGCATTGCCGTGTCGTGGAGCTGGAGGAGGGGGAGGAGGGCTATGCCCTGGGCATTGAAGGCGGCGTCAAGGTGCGCGCCGACCGGGTCGTCATCGCCAGCCATTATCCTTTTTATAACAAGGCCGGCCTGTATGTTGCCAGGCTGAAGATTGAACGTTCCTATATCGTGGCGGTGAAGGCCAAGGAAGTTTACCCCGGCGGTATGTACATCAATTGCGAACAGCCCACGCGCTCGCTGCGCGCCCAACGCGATGGCGACGGTGAGCTGATTCTGGTGGGCGGCGAGAGCCATCGCACCGGTCAAAACGACGATGCCGAGAGCTGCTACGCGGCGCTGAGGGCTTTTGCCGATGATCTGTTTACCGTGCAGGCCGCGCCTTTCCATTGGTCCACGCAGGATTGCATCACCCTGGACGGCATACCCTACGTAGGGCGTTTCACCGAGGACCGGCCCAATCTGTTCGTGGCCACCGGCTTTGGCAAGTGGGGCATGAGCAACGGCATCGCCGCCTCAGCGCTGCTGCGTGACCTGATCGTGACCGGTGACAGCCCCTATGCACCGGTGTACAACCCCTCCCGCGGCACGGTGGTGGCCTCGGCCAAGAGCTTCGCCGTGGATGTCGCCAACATGGCTTTCCATCTGGTGCGGGGCAAGCTTTCGCCAATCCCGACCGATATTGATGTGCCCAATGGCGAGGCCCGCGTGATGGAACTGAGCGGCCAGCGCATGGGTGTATATCGCGATGACGGCGGAGCGCTGCACGTGGTGGACACCACGTGCCCCCACATGGGCTGCGAGGTGAACTGGAACGCCGCCGAGCGCTCTTGGGATTGCCCGTGCCACGGTTCGCGCTTCGATGTGGACGGCCATGTGCTGGAGGGGCCTGCCGTCAGCAATCTCAACGACGGGAGCGAACCCGGTGGCGGCGGAACGCCCTGAAAGTTATCCAGGCTGCCAGCTTCAAAAGAGATTTCGCGCCCTCGGATGCGACCAAAGGTCTCTCCGATCGCCCTTTGGAAACCTTCGGACCCAAATGTAAATGAAACTGTACCGTTTATCCCGTGCCGAATTCTAGGCGCGGGATATTTTTTTGCTTTGCTCCTTGACAAATGCTCTTAAGTGCCTATACTGTATATAAGTGATCATATAGACCGAAAGAGAGGAGCCATCTTGAAGATCATCATATCCAACCGCTCCAGCGAGCCGATCTATGAACAGATCAAAGCGCAGATCAAGGAAGCCATCTTTTCCGGCGAGATCCGCGAAGGCGATGTGCTGCCATCCATTCGCCAGTTGGCGCGGGATTTGAAGATCAGCGTCATCACGACCACGCGGGCCTACGGCGACCTGGAGCAGGAGGGCTTCGTTACCAATGTTCAGGGCAAGGGGTGTTATGTGCTCCCCCAGAACAAAGACCTGGCTCGAGAAAACGCGCTGTGCCGCGTGGAGGAAGCCTTTCAGAGCGCCATTGCCGCAGCCCGAGCGGCCGGCATCGAGCGAGGCGAGTTGATTGTGATATTGGAAAATCTTTTGAAGGAGGAAGATCAATGACCAATCTCCTGGAGATCAACAACCTGTGCAAACGCTATCCGGCCTTTGACCTCACGGATGTGTCGTTTGCGCTGCCCCAGGGCTATATCATGGGCTTCATCGGGCCCAATGGCGCCGGCAAGACCACGACGATCAAGAGCATCCTC
This sequence comes from Bacillota bacterium, assembly GCA_023422005.1. Taxonomy (GTDB): domain Bacteria; phylum Bacillota; class Clostridia; order Christensenellales; family UMGS416; genus JAEYRA01. The sequence continues at coordinate 2,770 of JAEZSC010000080.1, forward strand.
AATATGGTCAACTACGATTCAGGCAGCGTCCGCATCATGGGCCAGCAGAATGCCAAGGACGCCGTAATTCTCATGGACCACATCGGCGTTGTGATGGACCTGCCCTTCTATGTGGACGCGTGGACCTGCAAGGACGTGGAAGCGGCAGTCGCTCCGTTCTACAGCCGGTGGGACAGCGACCGCTACGCTTCGCTTCTGCGCAAGTTTGGCATCGATCCGCGCAAGAAGGTCAAGGAGCTCTCCCGCGGCATGAAGGTGAAGCTGATGCTGGCAGCGGCGCTGTCGCACCACGCGCGGCTTCTGCTGCTGGATGAGCCCACCAGCGGGCTGGACCCTGTGGCCCGGGAGGAGCTGCTGGACATCCTGACGGAATACATTCAGAACGAGGAGTGCGGCATCCTGTTCTCCACCCACATCACCTCCGATCTGGAGAAGGTCGCCGATTACATCACCTTTATACTGGATGGCCGCATCGTGTTTACTGGGCCTAAAGACACACTGCTGGAGAGCTATGCGTTGGTACAAGGCGGTTTGAATGACCTGACGGATGAGCGCGCCAAGGCGGTCATCGGCCTGCGGCGGCACGCAACCGGGTTTGAGGGCATGGTCCGTACGGCTGACATCGCCAGATTCCCTAAAACAGTGCTGGCCGAGCCCGTCACTTTGGAGCAGATCATTGTATTCATGAACCAGGAGGGAAAGCGAAATGGCTAAAACGTTGGATTTTGTGCGGTTGGATTTTCTCACGGTGAAGCCCTATGCCACGATCAAGAACCTTGTGATCTTCCTGATGATAGCCGGTGTGTTCATATTCTTCACCGACAGCGGCAGCGCGACCATCGGCATACTGATGGCAGCGGGCTCGTTGTACGTTTCCTATCCCTTCGCCGTGGGGGAGCAGAACGGCATCGATACGTTGTATGCTACGCTGCCCATCACCCGCAGCCGGGTGGTTTCCGGGCGGTATCTGTTTGCCCTGTGTGCGGACTTGCTGGCCGGCGCGTTTGCCCTTGCCGTTCTGTACGTCTTTTCCTTGGTGCGCGCCATGCCCTTTGACACCCTGCAGGCGCTGGCCGTGCTGGGAGCGTCCTTGCTGCTGTTCAGCCTCATACAGGCCGTGCAACTGCCCATCTACTTCCGCTATGGATACGCAAAGGCCAAAATGCTGGCATACCTGCCCTATCTGGCAGCGCCTTTGCTGGTGTTAGCTTCCACTGAGCTGCTCAAGAACGAGGCTTGGCGGCAGCCAGCGCTGGAACTGTGGTCTCAGGTCACATCCAATGTGGCGCTGTCCGTTGCTCTGGCCGCTGCAATCTGGCTGGTGCTCATCAGTCTTTCCTGCCAGATTTCCAAATCCGTATACAGCCGGCGGGAGTTTTAAACGAGCGGCAATACCCTATTTTACTAGGTCTGACTTGTTGTAACATGGCTCTATCGATATAATGAAGGGGCAGCAACTGCGCGGGAGGAACCATGAAGCTCAACTACAAGCAGACCTTTCTGATCGGCTTTGGCTTTTTTGCCACATCCATCGCATGGAGCATCTACAACGGCTATGTGCCGCCCATGCTGAACCAATTGGGGATATCTTCCACGCTGGTTGGCTTCATCATGAGCATCGACAACATCTTCGGCGTCGTATTCCAGCCTACGTTCGGCGCGTTGAGCGACCGCACCCGCACGCGCTTTGGCCGGCGCATGCCCTTTATCTTCATCGGCATTCCGCTGTGCGCGGCGCTGTTCGCGTTGGTGCCCAGCATGTCCGGGCAGCTGTGGACGCTGATGGCCACGGTCATCGCGTTCAACTTCATCATGTCCACGTGGCGCGCGCCGGTGGTGGCGCTGATGCCGGACCTGACGCCGGCGCCGCTGCGCAGCAAGGCCAACGGCATCATCAACCTGATGGGCGGTGTGGGCAGCCTGATTGCCTTCGTCATCGGCGGGCAGCTGGCCAACATGGCCGGCGACGGTGCTCCGTTCTATTTGAGCTCCATTGTCATGTTGGCGGCGCTGCTGGTGCTGGTGTTCTTCGTCCGTGAGCCGTCGCTGGCGCCCAGGGCAGAGCTTTGGCAGGGGCAGGACGATAAACCTGTCCCAAAGAAGGAAGAGGAACATTTCACGCTGAGCAGGGGAGAGAAGATCAGCCTTGGGCTGATGCTCGCGGCGATCTTCTTTTGGTTCGCCGGCTACAACGCGGTGGAGACGTTCTACACGCTTTACGCGACGAGCACCCTGCATATGGCCTCCGGCGAGCTCGTAAGCACGGGAAGCGCGACAATGCTGCTGGCATTTTTTTCGGTCAGCTTCATTGCTGTGGCGCTGCCCGCTGGCATCCTGGGCGGCAAAATCGGCCGCCGGCGTACGATTCTCATCGGTCTTGTCGGCGTGACGGCGCTGTTCATCCCGATGTTCTTCGTCAAAGACCTGATGATGCTGCGTGTTTTGCTGCTGCTGGGCGGCGCCTTCTGGGCCTTCGTCAACATCAACTCGCTGCCCATGGTCGTGGAGCTGGCCGGTCATGCCCGTATCGGCACCTTCACCGGGTATTATTATGTGGCGTCCTTTTCGGCAGCCATCGTAAGCCCCATCCTGTTTGGGTTCATCCACGATTTGACCAAGAACTATTCGCTGATCTTCATCTACGCGGCGGTAGCTTTTGTGCTGGCCATCGCGTGCATGGCCTTCGTGCGCCACGGCGAATCGGCGCCGGAGCATAAGGTGGGGGCGATGGATGCGTTGGCTATGTCGGATGACTAAGCCTAAGCTTGATCAATTGATATAATCTTTTTGACTGCATGTAGGGTTAGGCTGGGCGTGCCCTTTGAGCACTGCTCGCCCATACGGCCTGGAGCTCTGTCGCCCACTATTTCGCGCCTTTGGGCGCGACCAAAGGGCTTTCCGATCGCCCTTTGGAAACCTTCGGACCCTATTATAATGCAAAATACAAGAGCACAGAGGGCGCGCCATGCGGCGCGCCCTCTGTGTATCTGTCATTCCTTCTTAATACTTCCCAAACTCCCGGTCGTTGAGCGAGATCCTCGGCCTTGCGGGCTTGGCGTCGCCGCGGCCCTGGGGCAACGCGCGGGCGGGCTTGGCTTGCACCTGGCCCTTGAGACGGAAGCGGCTCACCATCTCCTTGAGCAGCTCGGCCTGCCCGGAGAGCTCTTCCGAAGTCGCGGCGCTCTGTTCGGCGGTGGCGCTGTTGGTCTGCACCACCTGGCTCACCTGCTCGATACCCCGGTTTACCTGGGCCACCGCCGTGGCTTGCTCGTTGCTGGCGCGGGCGATGGCGCCCACCAGCTCATTGGCCTTCTCCACGCCCTCCACGATCTTGCCCAGCGCCTGCGCCGTCTCGTTGGCGATCTTCGTGC
>JAEZSC010000185.1 GCA_023422005.1 Bacillota bacterium
GTCTTGGCGAATCGCCCCGACGCTTGTAATTCCTGGTTGGCCGTTATATAGTGATAGTGTATCCTCGGGTGATTTATACAAACAGGAGGTCTCTCATGGCCGATCATTTCAGGCTGGAAACCGTAACCAAGGAAGAAATCGTCGTCAAAAAACGCAAAGGGCTGTACAACCTGCTCTATGTGCTGCTGTGGTTTACGCTGCTGGTGTGCGCCATCATCGCCGCGACCAACCTGATGGGCCTGATGAGCGGGAACCTGTCGCTGCCGGCCATCATCACGACGCTGGTGTTCGGCGGCTCGGCTTGGCTGGGCTGGTGGGGCAAGGACCTCCTGCGCGTGGAATATGAATATTCGCTGACCAACGGCATCATGGACATTGCCCAGGTCATCAACAACCGCCGCCGCAAGGAGGCGCTGAGCTTCCGCATGCGCGACGTGGAGATTCTGGCCCCCATCGACGACCCCAAACTGCATGGTTATGAGCAGCGCCCGGGCGTCAAGAAGATCAAAGCCGTGTTAAACGCCGACAGCACGGTTTATTTCCTTTTCGTCAAAAAGGATGAGCAGCACTATCTGGTCTACATGGAGCCCAGCGAGGAGATGGTGCAGCTGATGCGCCGCATGAGGGACCGTTATCAGGGCCAGGCCGCGGCCCGCGCTTCCCAACAGGGAGCGCGCTCTTGAGCAGCTTCGACCGGCTGTGCTATCTGGACAACAGCGCCACCACGCGGCCTTTTGATGAGGTCATTTCCGAGATGGCTGACGCCATGGCCGACGGATACTTCAACCCCTCGGCGGCCTACGCGCCGGCGCTGGCGGTGGAGGAGGAGCTGCAGCGAGCCAGAAGCGTGGTGCTGGGCGCGCTGGGCGGCGGGGGATCCGTCGTCTTTACGTCCGGCGGCACCGAGGCCGACAACCTTGCTCTCTTTGGCGCTGCGGAGCGCCGCAAGGGCCGCGTCATCGTGAGCGCCATCGAGCATTCGGCGGTGGCCCAGGCAGCCTGCAAGCTGCGGGAGACCCATGAAGTCGTGACGCTGGACGTGGACCGCGGCGGCTATGTGGACGCCCAGGCATTGTATGACGCCGTAACCGCAGACACGGTGCTCGTGAGCATACAGCATGTCAACAACGAAACCGGCGCCGTGCAGGACATCGCAGAGCTGGCAGCCGCCGCCCACGACAAAAATCCTTCGGTCGTTTTCCACAGCGACGGCGTGCAGGCCTTCCTGCGGGTGCCGCTGAACTGCGCGGCGGCCGGCGTGGACCTCTACAGCGTCAGCGCCCACAAGGTGCACGGCCCCAAAGGCGTAGGAGCCTTGTTCGTGCGCCAGGGCGTCAAGCTGCTGCCCCAGGCCCACGGCGGCGGCCAGGAGAGCGGCCTGCGCAGCGGCACCGAGAACGTGCCGGCCATCCTGGGATTCGCGAAGGCCGTGGAGCTGTGCTGTAGGGATATGGAGCAGGCCAACGCGCGCATGATGGCGCAAAAGCTGCGGCTGGCCGAGGGCTTGGGTGCCATCGAGCGCACCGCTGTCAACGGCCCGCTGCCCCGCGACGGCGCGCCCCACATATTGAACATGAGCTTTGACGGCATCAAGGGCGAAGTGCTGATGCGGGCCTTGAGCGACGAGGGCATCTATGTATCCATGGGTTCGGCATGCAGCGCGCGCCTCAACAAGCCCAGCTATACGCTGAGCGCCATGGGCGTGGAGTTTTGGCGCGTCAAGGGCGCCGTGCGCTTAAGCCTGGGGCGCTTCAATGACGACGAGGACATCGAACGCACCATCGAGGCGACGCGGGCGCAGGTGAAGCGCTTGCGCACCTTTGTGAGGAGATAACAAGATCATGGCTGACCTGCTGCTCATACGCTACGGCGAGATCCATTTGAAGGGCCAGAACCGGCCTTTTTTTGAACGCCAACTGATGAAGAACATCCTGGCGGCGGCCACGGCGGTGTGCCCCTGTGAGCTCATGCGTGACCAGGGGCGCTTCCTGCTGCGGGGCTATGCCCCGGAGCGCACAGAAGAACTGCTGCGGGCGGTGAACCGCGTGTTCGGCGTGCACAGCGCCAGCCCGGCCACCGAGTGCGAGCCGACCTTGGAGGCCATCGAGGCCACGGCGCTGCGGGTCATGGAGGCTGAGCGCCCCAATGGCGGCACCTTCAAGGTGGACGCCCGCCGATCGGACAAAGCCTTCCCGCTGACGTCGCCGGAGCTGGCGCGGGCGCTGGGGGCCAAACTGCTTGCCAACCGCCGCAACCTGAGTGTGGACGTGCATGACCCGTCCTTCCGCCTGTATGTGGAGGTGCGGGAGAAAGCCTACATCTACACGCGCTTTGAGAGCGGTGCCGGCGGAATGCCCACGGGCACCGGCGGCCGCGTGATGCTGCTGCTAAGCGGCGGCATCGACAGCCCCGTGGCCGGCTATCTGCTGGCCAAAAGAGGAGTGGAGCTCGAAGCGGTCTATTTCCACAGCCCGCCCCACACCGGCGAGCGCGCCCAGCGCAAGGTGGAGGATCTGGCCCGTGTGCTGGCCGGCTGCTGCGGCGGCGTTCGTTTGCACGTGGTGCGCTTCACCGACGTGCAGGAGAAGCTGTACACCGACTGCCGGCCGGATTATCTGACCATCCTCATGCGCCGCTTCATGATGCGCATCGCCCAGCGCCTGGCCCGCCAGACCGGCTGCGAGGCGCTGGCCACCGGGGAGAACCTGGGCCAGGTGGCCAGCCAGACGCTGCAGAGCCTGGCCTGCACCGACGCCGTGTGCCAAATGCCGGTGTTCCGGCCGCTGATCGCTCATGACAAGGTTGAGATCATACATCAGGCCCGCGCCATTGGCACCTATGAGACGTCGATCCTGCCCTATGAGGACTGCTGCACGGTGTTCGTGCCCCGCCATCCCGTCACCCGGCCAAAGCTGGCCGAGGCGGAGCGCGCCGAGGCGGAGCTGGATATCGACGCCATGTGCCAAGCCTGCGCAGTCGAGCGGGTGACCATCGGCGCGCACGGTGTCATTTCCCGGGAAATGTTCGGGGATCTGGACGAAAGAGAGGAGCTATTGTGAACCTGACGCAATGGCTGGAACGCTTCCGAGACGACCCGGCGGCGGCAAAGAACATCAGCTTTTGGCATACGACGCCGGCGCGCCCGGCGCGTTATGAGCCCTTCCCCGAATGGCTTGACCAGCGGGTGGCAGACGCGCTCAAGCGCCGTGGCATCTGGCAGCTGTACTGCCACCAGCGCGCCGCGGTGGACCTTTCCCGTCAGGGGCGTAACGTAACCGTGGTGACGCCCACGGCCAGCGGCAAGACGCTGTGCTACAACCTGCCGGTGTTGAGCCGTATTCTGGAGGACCCCACAGCCCGGGCCATCTATCTCTTCCCGACCAAGGCACTGGCCGCCGACCAGGTCAGCGAGCTCTACGAGTTGGTGGGCGAGGCGGGGCTGGACGTAAAGACCTTCACCTACGACGGCGACACGCCGCCGGCCGCCCGCAAGGCCGTGCGCACCGCCGGCCACATCGTGGTGACCAACCCGGACATGCTGCACAGCGGCATACTGCCCCACCACACCAAGTGGGTCAAACTCTTTGAAAACCTGCAATACATCGTCATCGACGAGGTGCACACCTACCGCGGCGTGTTCGGCAGCCATCTGGCCAACGTGCTGCGCCGCCTCAAGCGCATCTGCGAGTTTTACGGCTCCCATCCGCAGTTCATCTGCTGTTCGGCCACCATCGCGAACCCCCAGGAGCTGGCCCAGCAGATCACCGGCGTGGACATGGCGCTGGTGGACGACAACGGCGCGCCCCAGGGCGAGCGGCACTTCATCTTCTATAACCCGCCGGTCGTCAACGAGCAGCTGGGCATCCGCGCCAGCTCCGTGCAGGAGGCCCGGCGCGTGGCCGCCAACCTGATCGTCAATGGCATTTCCACGATCACCTTTGCCCGCAGCCGCGTGGCCATGGAGGTGCTCACCAGCCATCTGAAAGAGCTGGTGCGAGGCAAGCTGGGAGACAGCAATCTGGTGCGCGGCTATCGCGGCGGCTATCTGCCCACCGAGCGCCGCGCCATAGAGCGCGGCTTGAGGGAGGGATCGGTGCGCGGCGTTGTGAGCACCAACGCCCTGGAGCTGGGCATCGACATCGGCTCTCTGGACGCCTGCGTGCTGTGTGGCTATCCGGGCACGGTGGCCAGCACGTGGCAGCAGAGCGGCCGTGCCGGCCGCCGCCAGGGCGTGTCGGCCACGGTGTTCATTGCCAATTCCAGCCCGCTGAACCAGTTCATGATGAAGCACCCGGAATACTTCCTCTCCCGGCCGCCGGAGCACGGCCTCATCAACCCGGACAACCTGTATATCCTGCTGAGCCACATCAAGTGCGCGGCCTTTGAGCTGAGCTTCCAGGACGGGGAGACCTACGGCGGCCGCGAGCAGGGGGAGATCCTGCACTTCCTGGAGGACGCCGGCATCCTGCGCCACGTGGGGCCGGTGTGGCACTGGTCCGCGGAGGAATTCCCGGCCAACGAGATCGGCCTGCGCAGCGCCAGCAATGAGAACTTCATCATCGTGGACGTGAGCCAGCCCAGCCACCGCGTCATCGGCGAGATGGACCGCTACGCCGCGCCGATGCTGCTCCACGACGAGGCGATCTATCTGCACGAGGGCCAGCAGTATCAGGTGGAGAAGCTGGACTTCCCCAACAAGAAGGCCTATGTGAAGTCTGTGGACGTAGAATACTACACCGACGCGGACCTGTCGGTCAATTTGCGCGTGCTGGATTGTATCAAGAGTGCCCAAAGCACCGCCGTGGCGGAGCGCAACTGGGGCGAAGTGCTGGTCACCAGCCTGGTGACGATCTTCAAGAAGATGCGCCTGGAGACCCATGAGAACATCGGCTGGGGCAAAGTGCACCTGCCGGAGCTGGAGATGCACACCACGGCCTACTGGATGAGCATGGACGAGGGGCTGTTCCGCCGTTACGGAGCGGATGCTCTGGAGGGCGGCATGCTGGGCATCGCCAACCTGATCAGCAACATCGCGCCGGTCTATCTGATGTGCGACCCCCGGGACATCTCGGTGTTCCCGCAGGCGAAATCTCCGTATACCGGTAAGCCAACCATTTACATCTATGACACGATACCCGGAGGCATGGGCCTGAGCGAGAAGCTTTTCGACATGCACGCCGACGTGCTGGCCGAGTGCGCCCGCATGGTGCGCGAATGCCCGTGCCCCGCCGGGTGCCCTTCCTGCGTGGGCCCTGACGGCTCGGACAAGCGCGTGGTGCTCAAAATACTCGATGAGTTGTGCACGCAGGCAACGCGGGATAGTGGCGCCGCGGCGCCGCTATAAGAGCGTTGCCGGTCGACGCATGCGTCGAGCCAGGATGCAGGGCCGAGCAGGGGCCGAAGGCCCCGGCCAGGCATCGCCGTCGTTAGACGGCGATCAGATGTATGACAAAAAAAGGAGAGACTCCGTGCGATATCAGGCGGTCCTCTTCGACGTCGGCGATACGCTGGTGAATTACTGGCCCAACTACGCGCAGATGTATTCCGACCGGCTGCGCACCCTGGGCTTTGCCGTGGAGGGAGACCTGCCGTCCGTCGTGTCCAGGGCTATCTACCGTGCCGGAGGAGAGCAAACCCGCAAGGAACAGGCTGGTGCGCCGCGCATGGACGACCGGGCTTTTTTCCGCATGCTGGACGCGGCGGCACTGGATTGCCTGACCCCCGCGCCGCCCAACCGCGAAGAGCTGCTGGACCGCCTGGAGAGCATCGAACTGCCCAAACAGCAGATGCGGGTCATCGACGGCGTTTTTTCGACACTGCAGGAGCTAAAGGAACGAGGGTATCGGCTGGCCATTGTGTCCAACCACCACGCGGCGCTGCTGGATTTTCTGCGCGAGCAGGGGCTGGCGCGGTATTTCGAATCGATTATCATCTCCGCCCTGGTAGGCGTGGAGAAGCCCAACGTGCGCATCATGGAGCTGGCGCTGGAGCAGCTGGAGCTACCGGCGGATCAATGCCTGTATGTGGGTGACCATCCGCTGGACGTGCTGTGCGCCAAGGCCGCCGGCATGGATATGGCGTGGATAGCCCCTGCAGACGAAATGCTGCCCGCCGACGTTCCCCATCGGGAGAATTACCGCATCTCATCGGTCACAGAGGTGACGGCTTTGCTGTAAGCCGGCTTTAGCGCGGTCTTTTTTCGTTTTTTCCGGAATGGATTTGAATAACACATTGCTCATTGGTATAATATTGACATGTCCACTCTGGAAGACAAGCTCAAGCGATTGAGCATGGAGAACGCGGCTTACCGGCCGCAGGAGCCGGCGGAGGCCCCGGCGCGGGCCGCCGTGTGCCTGCGGGAGGTCACCGAGGTGCCTCTGGAGGAAGCCAGCGACGGTCTTCTGGGCAGCGTCACCGCCGACACGGTGCGCCTCATCAGCCGCGGCGGCGATTTTGAGGATTGGGACATTGCCCGTGCCGCCTTTGTGGACACAGAGACCACCGGCCTGGCCGGCGGCAGCGGCACAGTGGCCTTTTTGATCGGCATCGGCTATGTGCGGGGCAACCGCTTCGTCATAGAGCAGTACTTCATGGAAGACTACGACGTGGAGCACGACATGCTGGAGCGCATCCACCGCCAGCTGGCCGGCTTCGATTATCTGGTCAGCTTCAACGGCAAGACCTTCGACGTGCCCCTGTTGGCCTCGCGCGCGGTTCTCAACCGCATCCGCGCGCCGCTGGACGACATGGAGCAGGTGGACCTGCTGCACGCCGCCCGGCGCATCTACCGCCGCCGGCTCAAGAAGTGCGATCTGCAAAACTTGGAACGCGAGGTTCTGGGTCGGCAGCGGGAAGGGGATATCCCCGGTGCGCTGGTGCCCATGATGTTCTTTGATTATCTGAAGACCGGTGATTTCGCCCCCATGCGGCTGGTGCTGGAGCACAACCGCGTGGATATCGTGAGCCTGCTGACGCTGTTGTGCCACCTGTGCCATGCCGTGGCGGACCCTGCAGGTTTAAACTACGCCGAGGACCAGCACAGCTGCGCCCGGCTGCAGCAGAGCATGGGTCTGCTGGCGCAGGCCGAGCACAGCTATCAACTGGCGGCGCGGGGCAGCGACGCTCCCTTGCGCGACCTGTCGCTGCTGTACAAGCGCCAGGGCCGCCACGAGGAGGCGGCGCAACTGTGGGAGACCATGCGCTCCACAGGCAGCTTCGGCCTGTTCCCCTGCGAGGAGCTGGCCAAGCACCACGAGCACCGCACCGGGCGGCTGGACATGGCCTTGCAGGCTGTGGATCAGTGCCTGGACTTGGCCGCCGGCCTGGGCTTGCGGCCCGACGATGGCCAGATATCGGCGCTGATGCGCCGGCGCGCGCGACTGGCGCGCAAGATGGACATCAACGCCGGCAACGGCGGTTCCGTATAGTCACAAACAGGGTTCTGCGCATAGGCGCAACACTTTGGAGGGTAGCCAGACATGTCATTCTTGGCCAAGATCGTGGGCAACTTCGCGTATTTCTTTCACGCCCGGGGCGACCTGGCACGGGCCGAGGCCTGCTATCGCAAGGCCGTGTCGCTGGGCAGCATGAACGCCAAGACCGAGGGCACATATGGCGTGTTGCTGCTCAAGAAGGGCGAGTTCGAGCAGGCGGTGGAACAATTCAACAAGAGCCTCAAGCACAAGGAGAGCAAGGGCCAGCTGCGCGCCATGGTGCGCATGAACCGCGCCATGGCCTACTTCCGTCTGGGCGAGGTGGAAAAGGCCGTCGTGGCGCTGGAGGACATCCACAAGAACTTCAAGTCGCTGCGGGTCTATCAGACGCTGGGCTATATCTACACCGCCGCCGGCATGTTCGACAAGGCCGAGCCCTACAACCTGGAAGCAGTGGATTATGAGCCCCACGACCATGTGATACTGGACAACACCGGGCAGATGTATCTGGAAATGGGCGACTATGAGAAAGCCAAAAGCTTTTTTGAGCGCGCCTATGAAGAGCGGCATGTCTCCGACGTGTGCTACCACATGGGCCTAATCGCCGAATGGGAGGATGACCTGCCCCGGGCGCTGGAATATTACCATGAGGCGCTCACCAAGAACATGGACGCCCTCAACGATGTGACACCGCAGAAGCTGCGCGAACGCATCGCCTCCATCGAGGCGGAGCTGGGCGTGCCGGATGTGACCGCCGAAGAGGAGCTGGCCGAGGCCGCCGAAGACGCCGCAGAGGACGCAGGCGACGAAGCCGCCGAGGAAGCAGCCGAGTTCGACGAGGCCGAGGACGTAAGCGAGAAGCTGCCCGACCTGCCGGAGGAGCCCGCCGCGGTGGAGGATGACGCCCAGTATGCCGCAGACGAGGCGGAGCATGCCGATACCAGAACAACGGACAAAGAAGGCTGAATTATAAGCGTTCTTTCCCTTGCTCCGGCGCTTCCTATGGGTTAAAATAAGGGTGCGATCCGGAGCGCAAATCTCTTTGAAAGGGGTTGATCGTTTGGCAGTGCATTTTTATGAGGTGACGAGCCTCTAAAAAAGAATAGGCGCGGAGCATTGGGCTGCCGGCTTGATCCGCCGGAGG
>JAEZSC010000100.1 GCA_023422005.1 Bacillota bacterium
CGGGATAAGGCCCTCCCTCGCATTTGACCACAGCCAAGTCCAAAGCGCTGTCGCTCCACACGGTCTTGCCGGGGCGGCGGTTGCCGTCGTTGGTCACCACGTCGATCTGCGTGGCGTTGCCGGCCACGTGGTTGTTGGTCAGGATGTACCCCCGGGCGTCCACAAACACGCCGGTGCCCAAGCCCTCCACAGTCTTGCCGCCCATATCGGCGGGCTGCACAGCCTTCACCGCCAGGCCCACGACCGCCGGAGACACGCGTTCCACAACATCGGCCAGCGGCGTGTTGTCATTCTGGGGCGTGAGCACGCCCACGGGCTTGGGCCCCGCGGATTCGGTGGGCGTGGGGCTGGTTACGCCGGGGGCGATGGGCGAAGGCGCGCAGGAAGTCAGCAGAATCAGGCACATTAAGATGACAAGAACCGATTTTTTTCTCAAAGCAACCGCCTCTTTCTTTCGATGCCGTTATTGTGTTCCTGGCAGGAAAGCAAGAAGCATGTAAGTTCTGGAAGGCAATGGCCGATTACGTTTGCAGCGATTGATCGAAAAAATGAAGTATGTCTCGCGTAACCTCGTCGCGGCAGGTGTCGTTGAGCAGCTCGTGGCGCGCGTCTTCGTACACGCGGCACGTGACAGCCAGGCCCGCACGATCATACTGGCGGCACAGCTCCCTAACCGCCGCGCCGTATTCGCCGGCGGGGTCGCACGCGCCGGATAGCAGCAGCACCGGCACAGCCCGGGGCATGCGCGCCACCTGGTCAGCCCGTAGCGTGCGCAGCAGCGCCTGGGCCACATCGCGGAACAGCGACGCCGTGCACACAAAGCCGCAGTCGGGATCGTCCACATAGGCCTGCGTCTCGGCTCTATCCCGGCTGAGCCAGCCAAAGGTTGGGCGCTCTGCCCGGAAGGGCTTGTGCCACGCGCCGAACACCATGCCATCCAGCAGCGCGGAGGGCGTGGCAGGCCCTTGCAGCGCGCACATGAGGCCCGTGAGCAGGGGCGCCAGATCCCGCCGGATGGGCTTGTCCACGGTGACACCGGACAGCGCAGCCGCGCGGAAACTCTCTCCGAAGCCCTGAAGCATCAGCCTGGCGAAGATGGACCCCATGGAATGGCCAAAGAGCAGCACCGGGCAGGCATAACGCGTCTGCGCCCAGCGAGTCAGCTGGTGCAGATCCCCCAGCACGGTTTGCCAGCCAGCTTTGGCCGCGAAAAAACCCTTGGCAGCGCCGGCGGCGGTGCGCCCGTGGCCGCGCAGGTCCATGGCCACGGCGGCAAACCCGCGTTCACCAAGCGCCTGGGCAAAACGCCCGTAGCGCGCGGCGTGCTCGGCCATGCCGTGCACGATGAGCACCACGGCGCGGGGGTTGTCCACCGGCCACTCGTAGCAGGCCAGCGACCGCCCGTCGGCGGAAAGTATACGGAAATCCACTCGGTCAGCCATGGTAGCACCTCGCTCCCCGGGACCATTCCCTACATTGTAAGCGGTTGGCCGTCCAGCCGGGTCACGCCATAGTATACCCGGTCGTCATAACGGTTGGTTTCGGGGTAATAGAAGCTCTGGCGCAGCACGCCCTCTCGCCGAAAGCCCGCCTTGGCCAGCACCCGTCCGCTGGCCGCGTTGCGCCCCCGGTGGAAGGCCTGCAGACGGTGCAGCCCGGTGTGCCCGAAGGCGTATTCTACGACCGCCGAGAGCGCCTCGGTGGCATAGCCCTGCCCCTGCCAGGGTCGTCCCACGCAATACTCCACATCGGCCATGCGGTGGCGCACGTTCACCTGGTAGAAGGCGATCTGCCCGATGCATTCGCCGCTGTCACGCAGCGTAACAGCCCAGCGGAAGAAATTGCTTTGGGCATACCGGGCTGCCCAGCCCCGGATCATCGCGGCCACCTGGGCCTCGTCGGCGCAGGCCAGCTCGCCGTACTCGTGCTGCACCTGCGGGTCTCCAGCCCAGTTTTTCCAAGCGCCGGCAGCGTCCTCCGGGCGGAAGGGCCGCAGGATCAGCCGCGGCGTATCGATGGGCTGGGTGCCGCCGGTTCCCCGCTCAACCGCGCCGGGGTGTTCCAGCGCCAGCATCCACGCAAGGCAGGCGGTCGCGCCGTCCTCCTCCCGCTGGTCATAGGCAAACCCCATGCGCTGGGCCACCGCCGCCGCCGAACGGCGGAAAAGCGCCACGGACTCGGCCAGCGCAGCCTCTATAGCCGGCCGGCAGGCCGTGGGCCACGTGCGCAGCAGCGCGGCGGCGTCCTCCTGCGGCAGCAGGCCGGGCAGGTATTTACAGCACTTACCCGCGCTGTGAGCAAAATCCGTGGCCAGCCCCGCCTGCCAGCTCAGCATCATCAGCAGCATGGGCCGCAGATAGGCGTTCAGGTGCTCTAGCGCGTACAGCAGCTCGCCGCGGTACAGGCCTTTGGCCACATACAGCGTGATCCACCAGAACTCGTTGCAGCAGTCGCGGTATTGCTCCGCGGTGGGCCGGCGGATCAGATAGTCGGCGTCGGAAGGCGGAGGGATCGCGGGCAGCAGGCCGTCCTTGTCCAGCAGCGGCACGGTCTGAGAGTCCGACAGATAGTTGGCCGCGGTGACCTCCCGGGTCTGCACGGTCATGTCGATGCGGTTGCCGTCGGCAAACTGCATCAGGTATCCATAGCTTTCATCGGGGTTTCTGTGGTCGTCGAAGAGCGTGGAGCGGTCGGGTTCCTGCAAGATGGCCAGCTCTCCAAAGGCAGACAACCAGGTTTTATCCTCTACAAAGGGTCGCGTCTGCGTGACCACGTAGACGACATCATAATCCTGCAGAGCGTCCCGCAGGGCGCCGGGGCTGGCTCGGGAGCCGTTCATGTAGACGGCGCGCACGCGTTCGTCCCGGCGGGCGATGTCCAGTATCAGAGAAAGCATCTGCTGCTCGGTGCGCACGGATTCCTCCTATCCCCTTCGATATACGACGGGGCCGCTTAGGTACAGATCGCCGCCGTGGCAATCCACCGCGGCAATGAGAGGCATGTATGCAACTTGAAGTTCATGCACGGCTTCAGCTCCCAGATCGGCGAAGGCCACCACGCGGCTGGCACTCACACAGGCGGCATACAGCGCGCCGGCGCCGCCGGTGGCTGCCAGATACAGCCCCCGGTGCCGCACCAACGCGGCCTTTACACCGTCGCTGCGGGGGCCTTTGCCGATGCTGACCCGCTGGCCCAGCGCGATCATCCGCGGCGCGTAGGCGTCCATGCGGCTGGATGTCGTAGGCCCGCAGGAGCCGATGGGCTGCCCTGGCGGCGCCGGGCAGGGCCCGGCGTAATAGATTACGGCGTCGCGCAATTCGAAGGGCAGCGGCTGCCCAGCGTCCAGCAGCGCCATCAGGCGCTTGTGAGCGGCGTCGCGGGCGGTCAGGATGCTTCCAGTGAGCAGCACCGTGTCTCCGGCGCGCACGGCGGCGATGGCCTCATCGGACAGCGGCGTGGTCAGGCGATGCTCTGCCATCAGATCACCCCCTCGGCGTGGCGGGCGCAGTGGCACTGCATGTTGACCGCCACCGGCAGCCCGGCGATGTGGGTGGGTTCTGCCTCGATGTGCACGGCCAGCGCCGTGACCGTGCCGCCCAGGCCCATGGGGCCGATGCCCAGGGCGTTGATGCGATCCAGCAGCGCCGTCTCCAGTGCGCGTAGCGCGGAATCGGGGCTGAAAGCCCCCAGGGGGCGCAGCAGCGAGCGCTTGGCCAGCTGCGCGCAGCGCTCGAAGGTGCCGCCCAGACCCACGCCCACGACCACCGGCGGGCACGGGTTTCCCCCGGCCAGCGCCACGGTCTCCACGATGAAATCCATCGCGCCGGCCACGCCGGCGCTGGGCGTCAGCATTTTCAGGCGGCTCATGTTCTCGGAACCGAAGCCCTTGGGGGCCACGGTGATGCGGATTCGGTCGCCGGCCACCAGCCGCATGTGCAGCACGGCCGGCG
This sequence comes from Bacillota bacterium, assembly GCA_023422005.1. GTDB lineage: Bacteria > Bacillota > Clostridia > Christensenellales > UMGS416 > JAEYRA01. Next base: position 3,951 of record JAEZSC010000100.1, read on the forward strand.
TGTTGTCGCCGGTGTTGCGGCGTTCCAGCGGCGTCAGCACCGAAGCGCGGAAGCATCCGTCTCGGTAGGCGCGGCGCACACCCTCGTCGATGGCGTCGCTTAAAAGACCGCCGGCGATGTGCACATCCTGCCCCACGTCGGCGAACACCACGGCCATGCCGGTGTCCTGACACAGCGGCAGGTTGCGCTGCCGGGCGGCGTCCAGGTTGTCCACCAGTTGGCGCAGCGATTCGCGGCCCACCGGTGATTCCTCGGCGGCCAGCGCCGCGCGCAGCGCGGCCTGTGCCGGTTCGTCCAGCGAGCGGCCCGCCCGCAGGCTCAGCTCATAGACCAGTTCCTCTATCTCCTTGGCCGTGATCTCCCTCAACATACCCGCCTCACAGCGCCACGGCCGCGCCGGTGGCCGAGGATTCATACAGACCGCACACGAGCTTGACGGCCTCGATGCCCTGGGTTCCATCGATGGTGAAGGGCAGGCCGGCGGCCACACAGCGGTAAAAATCGGCGATCTGGGTGCGGTGGCCGCTGCCCCAGCAGTCCTTCTGGCCGATGGGCGCGCCGTCGGGGGCGCACAGGCGCGTGTAGCCGTCGTCCAGGCGGTACAGCGATTCGCCTCGCAGCAGGAACGTTCCGCGCTCGAACACGGCCTCGATCTCCACGGGGCTGTCCACGCCATAGCCCACGGTGGCATAGAACACCGCCGGCACGCCGCTGCGCATCATGATGCGGGCGTGGGCGCTGTCCTCCACGTCGATGAGGCCGGTGAGCGCGTCGGTGCTGATGGCGCCCTTGATGGATGCCGCGCCGCCGCACAGCCACTGCACCAGATCCAGCGTGTGGATGGCCTGGTTGATCATGACGCCGCCACCCTCGGTGGTCTTGCGGCCGTGCCAGTCGTCGCTATAATAGGCCTCGGTGCGCCGCCAAACCACGCTGCCGCGCATACATTGCAGCGCGCCGAAGGAGCCGTCCCCGGCGATTTCCTTGAGGATGCGGGACGCGTGGTTGTAGCGGTTCTGGAAAATCACGCACAGATGGCCGCCGGCAGCCTGGTCCGCGTCGATCATGGCTTCGGCGTCGGCCACGGTCATGGCCATGGGTTTTTCCACCAGCACGTATTTGCCCGCGGCCAGCGCGGCCAGCCCCATTTCAGCGTGCAGCCAATGGGGCGTGCAGATGTGCACGGCGTCGATGGCGGCGTCGGAAAGCATCCGGCGGTAGTCGGTGTATGCTTCGCAGCCCAAAGCCTGGGCAGAAGCCTGCGCGCGCTCGGGTTTGTTGTCGCACACGGCGGCCACCTGCACATGGGGCAAGTCTTTCAGAGCGGTCAGGTGGGTATGATGGATGGCACCGCAGCCGATGATGGCTGCGCGGATGGGCTTGGTCATGAAAAAGCCTCCAATGACTCCATTTCGCCGCCGACGCTGCGGTGTCGCCGGCGATTTAGACATCTTACTACAAACTGCCGTCTATCGCCCGCCGCACAGGTCGCCGGGCGATCTCTGGCTTTTCGTTTACACTCAATACTTTTTAAACACGTTTCGCCTACGGGCGGATTTTGTAACGTCCTCAGTCTGGTCTCGTGTTTCCTTCCGCCGAATGAATCGGCGGTCGGCACTTTTTATCATTCGTATCACTTATCCCGCCAGCGTCTCCTCGGCGAAGGCCAGCACCGCCATGATGTCGGCTACGGCGTTCTCGTCCAGGCGATTCCACACGAGATAGGGAAAATAGGGGCACAGCGCCAGCTGCTGGCCGCCGTGCTCCACGGTGACGGTGACCTTCTTGAGCTTGTCCGGCGCGGTCTGCACGCAGTAGCCGCAGCCGTCGCACTTCTTGCAGCGCTGCGCGCACAGGGCTTGCAGGCGCTGGTCCATGGCGTCCCAGCGGCGCAGCAGCTCGCGGAAGTGCGGCACCTTGAGCTCGTGCTTGAGCGGCCACTGCTTGCGGTAGTCGTACCACGCCCCCAGCGCCAGCTTGTCCTTCTTGCCGATGGGCTTGGAGCGGTCCAGCCGCAGGCCGTTGTCGGAGCTGGTGGGTAGCTGGATGCCACCCTGCGCTTCATAACCTCGCTGGTCGAAAAAGGCCATAAACCGCCCAAACAGCGCGTCGTCGCCGCAACGCAGGCCATATAGGGCCGTGGCATAATCATGGGCGGGGTCAAACATGCAGCGCGGGAAAGCCACGGCGGCGCTGGCGCCCTGCGCGGCGATGGTGTCGCTCAGCAGCTTCCACGCCGGGAACATTTGCGGCCACGCGGCGCAGCGGAAAACCGTACCCTCGGGCGTAATCTCGCGGGTCACGCCGAAGTTCGCGAGCAGCGGCAGCTGCTTGCCCGCCAGGCGCATGGCGCCCTTGGGCAGCACAAAGCCATCGGGTATGAGAACGGCGGCGCAGCCCAGGCGGGCCATGAAGCCGAAGAACTCATCCATCTGCTTGTTGATGGCGCGCATCTGCAGGATCAGCTCAGGTTTGCGATTGTTGACTTCCCACTCGCCATACCGGTCGTCGGGGAATTCCGGCAGGGCGAGCAAAGCAGGGTTCTCAAAGGCGCTGTGCTGCAGCGCGGTCATAAAGTCATAGAACTGCCGCTGAGACTGCTCCGTCACGCCATCGGCCGCCGCCGGGTGAAAGGGCGGCACCGTGGCCTGCAGCGCGAACACCATGCGGCGGGCCAACTGGCCAAAGCCGTTCTCCAGCCATTGCTCAGGATTCATGGCGGTTTTCCTCCTTGGTTGCTCAGTTGGGCCCGTTGCATATCAAGCGGTCACCTGGGCGATCAAATCCTTCAGCGCGGCGGCGGCCACGGCAAACTTGTCCGCACCGCTGCCGGGAATGTTGCGGTTGTTGGCCAGGTGGGGCTCAATGCTCAGGAAGCCATCGAAGCCGCCGTGCCACAGCGCCCGCAGGATGTCCACCACCTGCCCGTCGCCCTGGCCCACCGGCCGGTGGGCGTCGGACACCACGGCGGTGTCAAAGCCTTTGTCCGGCGCTGCCTGCTCATCCTGATATACCGAATCCTTCATGTGCATGTAATGGATCTTGTCCCGCAGCAGCTCGAAAGCGTCGGGATAATTACGCTCGCCGCACTGCACGAAGTTGGAGGGATCGTAGGTGGCCAACAGCGCGGGGCTGGGCACACTGTCGAAGATGTCGCGGCAGCGCGCCGCCGTATCGCCGTAGATGTGCTTCTCGTTCTCATGCAGCAGCACGACGCCATGAGCTGCGGCATGGTCGGCCATGGCCCGCATGCGCAGCATCACCTCATCGCGGTATTGCGCCGGCTCCTCATCGGCGGGGATAAAAAAGCTGAACACGCGGATGTAGGGTGTTTGCAGGATATGGGCCAGCTCCACCACGTGCCGGAAGCGCTCAAAGTGGGGCTGGAAGGGTTCCTGGATTGGATACTTCCCGATAGGCGAACCCAGCGCGCTCACGGAGAAGCCCCGGGCACTCATGCGCTCATAGGCGTCCCGTGCATCCTGCGGCGTGAAGTCGGCGATGTTCTTGCCGTCGGCAGCCCGCAGCTCGATGTGATGGATGCCGTGGCCGGCCAACACATCCATCTGGCCATCCAGATCGGAGCAGATCTCGTCGGCGAAGGCAGACAGGATAAATCGGCTCATGGGATGTCCTCCTGTGCATTATAAAACAGGCTATTCCATCGGGTATCTCAACCCCAGAGATGCCCGTATACCGTCCATGATCTCCAACACGGCCACCGATTCCGCCAGCGCCATGCGCGGGCTTTCCGCCTGGCCGGCGGTGATGCAATCCATCGCCTCGCGAATCTCATACTCAAAGCCGTTCACCATCATCGGGTGGTTTTCCTCCACAACTTCATCACCGGCGAGCAGCCGCAAGGACTGGGCCTTCCAGAACTGCCCAAGCTCGATGCGCCCCTGGGTGCCAAAGAGCGTGGCGGTCTGGGTGCCCTGGGTGCGCACGGCGCACGTCAGCGCGGCCAGCGCCCCGTCGGCATAGCGCAAGGTGATGGCGGTCTGCTCGTCCACGCCGGTGTCGCCGATGTGGGCATCGGCATGCACGCTCGCCGGATGGGCGCCGAAGAACATCGTGGCCAGCTCCAGCACATAGATACCCACGTCCAGCAGCGCGCCTCCGCCAAGCGCCGGGTTTAGCAGCCGGGAGCGCGGGTCTGCGCCGGCTCGGAAGGAAAAGTCCGCCTGCAGCATCCTGGGTTCGCCGATGCGCCCCTGGGCTACCCACTGGCGTACCCGATCCATGGCCGGCAGGAAACGCGTCCACATGGCCTCCATCAAAAACACACCATTGGCCCGGGCGGCCTCGGCCATGCGCCGCGCCTGCGCGGCGTTGATGGCAAAGGGCTTCTCCACCAGCACAGGCTTGCCGCGCTCCAGACACAACAGTGCGTGCTCACAGTGCTTCGGGTGGGGCGTGGCGATGTATACGGCATCTATCCCGTCGTCCTCGGCCAGCTTCTCATAGCTGCCGTAGGCCCGGGGCGCGCCATATTGTTGGGCAAAGGCCTGCGCCCGGCCCAAGTCTCGGGAACCTACGGCGGCAAGCGTTGCGTCCGGCCAGGCCGCCAGCGCCTGGGCAAAGGTGTTGGCGATGTTGCCCGGCCCCAGTACCGCCCAGCGAAATGCTCTTTTCTGCATGGCTCCTCCAACGTACTTAATCGGCATCAGCCTTTGTCATTATACAACAGGGCTTCCATGTATTCAAAGAATATGAGCAAAAAGCGATTGCCGAAAAGCGGCGGAAAACCTTTATGAAAACGATTTGTACGCTTTAACCAAATTGTGTACAGAATGTTAATTATAACTGGTATGGACCATTAAGTTGTCCGAATTTGTTGCTTTCTGCCACCGGATATGTTATATATATGCAAGTCCATAGATGGAATGCCGCATATGTCTAAAAAAATATGTTTTTGACAGGTATGAAAGCCGCAAAATGTGAAAATATTAAGTATGCGCACACCGGAATCATGGAATATGAAACGCTGAACAAATTCAAATGAGGTGAAAGAAATGACCAACGACATGGACCGCGTAATCGCTCTCTCCGACAAGCTCAAGGCGCTCTCCCACCCCCACCGCCTGCGCATCGTGCAGGACTTGATGTCCCAGGCGCGCAACGTCACGACGATCCAGGAATCCCTGGGTATTCCGCAGCCCAGCGTGTCCGCCCATCTGGCCAAGCTCAAGACCGCCGGCATCATCCAGGGCCACCGCAACGGCCAGGAGATCTTCTACGAGGTCGTGGACAACGATTCCAAGGATTTGATCCGTTCTTTGTTCGACTGAGAAAATACTTGGCAGATTCCTCAACAGCGAAAAAGCCCGGCGTTCCATTCAGGACGCCGGGCTTTCACTATAGCAGGTTTTGATTCAGCCACTTTGCCACGCCGTCATTGTCATTGGTGTCCGCAACGGCGTCAGCGGCTTCCTTGACGGGCTGGGCCGCATTGCCCATGGCGACCCCGACGCCGGCGGCGGAGATCATGCCGATGTCGTTGATATCATCGCCGAAAGCGACGACATCCGAAAGCGGAACCCCGAAATGGTCCGCAAAGGTTCTCAGCGCATTTTCCTTCCTGGCGTTTTGATGCACGATGACCGCCGATCCATGCACCGAAACATAGCCCCTCAGTTCATTCGTCAAAAACCCATCGGGATCAAAACCCTCCGTGGGATCAAAGACGATCCGGATGCGTTGGAAATCGCAGCCGGGCAAGTCCATAAGCTCCACTCTGCTGGCCTTGCCGGTGGTAATTTCCCGGAGTTCTCCGTCAAAGAAGCTGTAGGGCTCCAGATACGCACCAATCCGCACGCGAGGATAGGCACTTCGAATCTTCCGCATGACCTCCATGCCAACTTTGTATGGAATTAGGTTTTTCCGGAACAGCACATCCCCCGCATACAGCGTGGCGCCATTGTAATACGCAATGCAGTCGCAGGGTAAATCACCGAGAAACGCTTTCACCTTGCGGGGCGATCTCGCTGTGATGTAGCCCATGATATGGCCCGCCGCCTTGCAGTTCACGATGGCCTTGGCATTTTCCGTTGAGACTTCCTTGCCGGAATTCAAAAGGGTATCGTCCAGATCGAGCAGGATCAGCTTGTTCCGCATCTTCATAACCTCCGTCTGTTCCGATTCTCTTACCCCCATTGTACAACAGTTCAGAAATAACGGGAGTACAGGAAAGGCTCGGCGTTCATGACACCGGGCCTTTCCCTTTGTACCGCTATTCCTTCGTCTTGTTCCTCCGGCTCTTGCGCAAGCCCAGTATCAGCAGCGCAGCCATGGCCACGGCCGTGAGTGCCACCGCCACGATGATGGCGACATAAGCGCTCTGCGGCAGGCCGCTCTTGTCGATCTGAGCAGGGGGGTTGCCGCCCTGGGGCAGCGCTGGCCGCTGGGCCACATCTGCCTGCGGTTCATAAATGACAAAGCTCTGAGCCTCGCCATTGGGCATGTATGTACCATAGCTTTGGTAGTCATAGGCGAAGAGCACCATGTCCATGTCCTCCACATCCCCGGCGGGCACGGTGTTCACGGCAAAAGGGCCCTGCACCGAGGAGAGGTCCTGAAACACGACGCGGTCTCCGTCGGATGCCTCCATGTCCAAATAGTTGTTGGCGGCGTTGAAATAAAACACGCTGTCGGTGAAGAAGTTGGCCGCCCGCAGCGGGGCAATCGTGGAGAGCAGGTTGTCGGACACATCCAGCGCGCACAGCGGCAGGGCTTCCAGCGGGTTCAGGTCGGAAATCTGGTTGTTGGACACGTCCAGATACCCCAGCACCTCCAGGCCGGCCAGAGGCTCCAGGCTTGCGATGCTGCATTGGCGGGCACGCAGGATGTTCAGACCTTCCATGGCTGCCGTGAAATCCAGGGTGTCCGCACCGGTATAGCTTATGTCCAGGTCCTGCAGGGCGGTCAGGTTCGCAAGCGGCGAAAGGTCGGTTACTGGGTTGCTGCGCAGCGAAAGCAGCGTAAGGTCGGTGAGCGCGCCCAAAGCGGACACATCTTCTATGGAATTGTCCTGCAATGTAAGCGACGCCATGTGTGAAAGGGTAGCCAGCGGCGCAAGGCTCTGGATGCTGTTGCCGTCGGCGCTCAATGTGGCCAGCTCCTTTAGGCCGGAGAGCGGCGAGAGGTCGACGATCTGATTGTCGGCGATGGCCAGCTCCTGCAGGCCGGCCATGGGCGCGGCAAACTTGATATCGGTCAGCGAATTGCCGGACAGGTCCAGCATCACCATGGCCGTGAGAGCCGATAGAGCCGACGCGTCGGAAATGTCATTGACGGACAGCAGCAGCGAAGCCAGCGCAGCGTTGCCCTTTAGCGGCGATATGTCCTGTATTTTATTGCTGGAAAGGTCCAGGTAGTTCAGGTTTACCAAGCTCTGGAGCGGCGACACGTCGCTTATGCCGCAGCCCGGAGCGATCAGTTGCTCCAGCGCGGGGGTCTGGGCCAACGGGGCCAGCGAGTGTACCTGGGTGTTGGCCATGCTGACATAGGCCAGCGCCGGCAGGCCTCCCAGCGGTGTCACGTCGGACACCGCCGTGCCATCCAAGCCGACGGCCTGCAGCTGCTTCAGGCCGGCCAGGGCAGCCAGGCTGGCAACCTGCGTCTGGCTGCATTCCAGAAACTGCAGATTCGTCATGCCTGCCACCGGCGCAAGGTCGCTCACCTGGGTGGAGCTGACCACCAGACTGGACAACCCGTTCAGGCTGCCCAGCGGTGTAAGATCGGCGCAGGGGTTGCCGGAGAGGTCCAGCTGCTGCAAGGCGGTAAGCTTCTGCAACGGAGAAAGATCTGTGATCTGGTTGTCGCTGAGGGAGAGCTCCTCCAGGGCCACCAGACCGCTCAGCGCCGCGATGGAGGTCAGATTGCTCTCGGTCAGGTAGAGCTGGCGCAGGCTCTGGATGGATGCCAACGGCGCAAGGTCATTGAGCTCGGCCCGGGCGATGTCCAGCGTCTGCAGCGCCGGCAGGCTCTTGAGTGGCGACAGGTCGCTCGCGGGCGTGTCGGTCATCGTCAGCGTCGTCAGATTCGCAAGACCGCTCAAAGGTCCTAAGTCCGTGATCTCATTGCCACTCAGGTCCAGCGTCTGCAGCGCTGTGAGCGCCGCCAGCGGTTGTATGCTCTGCACGCTGTTAAAGCCGATGGACAGGCCCGTGACGCCGGTGGCGTGCTCCAGGCCGGTCAGGTCATAGATATCGCGGGAATCCAGCGTCAAGTCGCCTTCAAAGCCAGCCATCTCCTGGGCGGTCAGCTTGCCGTCACTGTCGGCGTCCAGGCCGGCGTCCTGCAGCGCCAGCAGCAGGTTGGCGTCGGGTATGGCCACCGCCTCCCCCTGGGCCAGGGCTGCAGCGGGCAGTGTTCCCACCGCCAAAAGCGCCGAAAGCATCACCGCCGCCAGGCGTATGCACGTTTTCATCGTTGGTTGTGTTCCCTTCCTCAGAAATGATATGTAACAGATTGATTATACCCATTCGCTTCCGTCGTAGCAAACATCCCCCCGGAACTCTTACAATGCTTTTACAAAATGCGCACAAAAATGCCGTCCGGTATAAAGCCGGACGGCATAATAACGAACCGCTCCCGCGAGCGTGCGATGTGCAGCCAGCAATTAAGCTTCGCCGGTCTCGATGAGGCGCGTGAGCGTCGTGACAGCTTCCTCTTCATCGGAGCCGATGGCTACAATGGTGAACACGTCGCCCTTGCGCAGCTTCAGCGACAGCACGCCCATGATGCTCTTGGCGTTGATGCGCTTGTCGCCTTGCTCGATCCACACGTTTGAGCTGAAGCGGCCGGCCACCTGCACCAGCAGCGCCGCGGCCTTGGATTGCAGGCCCTCGTCGTTTCGAATGGTCAGTTTCTTATGACTCATCCAGGTTCCCCTCTTTCACTTTGATATCGTTGGCCAGTTTTTCCAGCCGTAGGTATCGATGGTTGAGGCCGGATTTGCTCACGCCGCCCAGCAGCTCCGCGATGCGCTCCAGCGTGGCGTCGGGGTTGTCCAGCCGCGCCTCGGCGGCGTCCCTCAGGCCCTGGGGCAGCGCTGCCAAACCGGTGGCGCGCTCGATGACGCGTATATTCTCGATCTGGCGGGCGGCGGCCAGCACGGTCTTTTCCAGGTTGGCCGTGTCGCAGTTGACGACGCGGTTGACCTTGTTGCGCACGTTCTTTTCCACGCGTACGCCCTCAAAGCGCAGCATACTGGCATGGGCGCCCGTCAGGGCCAAAAACTGCGACACATGCTCGGCTTCCTTGATATAAACGACTGCCTTGTCCCGCCGGGTGATCACCCGGGCGTTGATGTCAGCGCCGGCCAGCAGCGCCGCAACGTCATGGGCCAGCGCCTCGTCGCCCACGACGAGCTCCAGATGATAACCCTTGCCAGGGTCGGACATGGAGCCGCAGCCCAAAAACAGCCCCCGCAGCAGCGCACTCTCGCAGCAGCTCCTGCGCACCAGGCCCGCCGGGATGCCTCCCTGGCCATCGCCCAGCATCCCTGTGTCGCCCAGCATGCGCCGGGCCGCGGCGTCGTCATCCAGCACCACGCGATAGCTGAAGTTGCGGTTGAGCCGGTGACGTTCATGCTGCTCGATCTGCGGCCGTGCGCCGTAAAGCGCCTTAACCAGCTTATACACCCGTCTGGCGATGGCCGGGCTCTCGGTGCTGACAACCGCCTGCACGACGGCTCGCACCACATGCATGGAGCCGGCAACCAAAACAAGCCCGGCCAACTCGGACAGGCGGCAGCAGTCGCCATTGGTGGCGACCTTGGCCAATTCATCCTTGACCGATGCGGAAAATGACAGCGCCCGAGCTTCCATGGTTTTAGTATACCACAAGATTCCTTCGCAACAAATCCTTAACACGGAAAAGCGGCTCTGCGGTTGAAATAAACAACAACCAAGGCTAGAATAAAAGAAAAAAACGGGGACGCAAAAGATCATGGAACGCATCCGCTTGGGGCGCACCGGCCTCACCGTCAACCGCACCGCCTTCGGTGTGCTGCCATTGCAGCGCACCGAAACCAAACTTGCCGTGGACATCCTGCGACAGGCCTATGAGGGCGGCATCGATTTTTATGACACCGCCCGCGGCTATTCCGACAGCGAGGAGAAGATCGGCCTTGCGCTCTCACATGTGCGCGGCGATATCGTGATCGCGACCAAGAGCGGCGCCGCCGACCGCGCGGGCCTGTTCGCCCACTGCGAAACCAGCCTGCGCATGCTGCGCACCGACTACATCGATATCTACCAGCTGCACAACCCATCCTTTGTGCCCGTACCCGGCGGGGCCGACGGCCTTTATGACGGCATGCTGGAACTCAAGCGCCAGGGCAAGATCCGCCACATCGGCATCACATGCCACCGGCTGGCCAATGCCGTGGAAGCGGCCAACAGCGGCCTTTATGAAACGGTGCAGTTTCCGCTGAGCTATCTTTCCGCCCAGGAGGACCTGGACCTGTGCGCGCTGTGCGCCCGGCTGGATGTGGGCGTGATCGCCATGAAGGCGCTGTGCGGCGGGCTCATTACAAACGCCGCGGCGGCCTTCGCCTTCCTGCGCCAATATGACAACGTGGCGCCCATCTGGGGCATACAGCATGCCCATGAGCTGGAGGAATTCCTGCGTTTGAGTGCCCAACCCCCGGTGTTGGACGAGACGCTTGCCGCCGTCATCGAGGCCGACCGGCGGGATCTCAGCGGCTCCTTCTGCCGTGGCTGCGGCTATTGCCAGCCCTGCCCGGCAGGCATCCCCATACAGATGGCCGCCCGCATGAGCCTGCTGCTGCGCCGGGCGCCCTGGCAGCAGTTCGTAACCCAGGAATGGCAGGCGCAGATGGGCCGCATCCGCGACTGCCAGGATTGCGGCCATTGCGCGGCCCACTGCCCCTACGGCCTGGACACGCCGGCGCTTCTGCGGGCGATGCTGGCCGACTACGAGCAATTCGTGGCGGAACACGCCTGAAACCGTATTGACGATCCGTGCCCCGTGCAGGAACGCGCCGTCTTTGGTTCACGGGCGTACTGCACGGGGCAGGCCTTGCCATTACCCGTCCATTTCTTACTGCTTTTTTATTTGCAAGATTGTTATTGTCATCCTTCATTTTGCCATGGATTGCTTCCATGATCTCGCAGAAACAAGCATCAGAGAAGGGCATTGGGCTTGACAATAAATTCACATATGCAAAATTAGGCCTTGCAATGCTGCATAAACCTGATATAATCACAATGGGGAAAATTGCAAGTAAAATTGCCAATTTTCGATCAAAATAAGGGCTCACGGGCTGTATTCACACTACAAGGAGGACCATACATGGCAACAAAGCAAACCTTCAAGTGGAGCGAGATCCGCAAGGACAACCCCGCTCTGTCCATGGCCAAGGCAACCATCG